>NZ_FOEB01000002.1:0-452685 GCF_900110515.1 Methylobacterium sp. ap11
CGCGCCGGTCGGATCGAACACGAGCGCCGCTACTATCTCTCTTCAGCGAGGCTCGACGCCAAAACCTTCGCGGCCGCAGTGCGGGCGCACTGGCAGATCGAAAACCGCCTGCACTGGGTGCTCGACGTCGTCTTCCACGACGACCTCGTGCGGCTGCGGACTGGATCAGGCCCGCAGAACATGGCGATCGTGCGCCACATGGCCATCAACCTCGTGCACGCACCCCACGACCGCCACAGCCTCAAGGCCCGCAGAAAGCTCGCCAATCTCAATCCCGACTACCTCGAAGCCCTTCTCCGACACTCCCCCGCAGACCAGACAAAAAGCTGAAGCGATTCCCCTGAGGCTGCAGGCGCCGCGCGGGCCGGGTCCCGATGCGGGATCGCCGCCGGCCCGAGCCCGGCCTATAACGACGGGAACGAACAGCCCGGGGGGAGCATGGACGCGTTCGACTTCGTCATCGTCGGCGGGGGCACGGCGGGCTGCGTGCTGGCCGACCGCCTGAGCGAGGACGGCCGCCACCGCGTGCTGCTGCTGGAGGCCGGCGGCGAGGGCAGGGGGTTCTGGGTCGGCATCCCGGCCGGGTTCCCGAAGCTCCTCACGGGCGCGGCCTTCAACTGGCGCTTCGCCACCGAGCCGGAGCCGAACACCCACGACCGGACCATCGTGGTGCCCCGCGGCAAGGGGCTCGGCGGCTCGACGCTGATCAACGGCATGATCTTCGTGCGCGGCCAGCCGCAGGATTTCGACACCTGGGCCCAGGGCGGCAACCGCGGCTGGAGCTGGTCCGACGTGCTGCCCTATTTCCGCAAGCTCGAACGGTTCGAGGGCGGCGACCCCGCCCTGCGCGGGCGCGACGGCCCGCTCCACGTCACCCGGGTCGGGGTGAAAAATCCCCTCGCCGATGCCTTCATCCGGGCCGGCACCGAGGCCGGCTACCCCGAGAACCCCGACTATAACGGCGCCTCGCAGGAGGGCTTCGGCACCTATCAAGCCAACCAGCGCAACGGCCGGCGCTGGAGCGCCCGGGACGCCTACCTGACGCCCGCCCGCCGTCGCCCGAACCTCACGGTGCGCACGAACGCCCACGTCCTGCGCCTCGACCTCGACGGCACCCGCGCGACCGGCGTCACCTACCGGCGCGGGGGACGCGAGGAGCGGGTGGAGGCGCGGGCCGAGGTGATCCTGGCGGCCGGTGCCGTGCAGTCGCCCCACCTCCTCGAACTCTCGGGCATCGGCCGGCCGGAGGTGCTGGCGGCGGCCGGCATCCCGGTCCGCCACGCCCTGCCGGGGGTCGGCGAGAACTACCGCGACCACTACGCCACGCGGATGAACTGGCGGGTGAAGCTGCCCGTCACCCTCAACGAGGCGACCCGCGGCTGGCGCCTCGGCCTCGCGGTCGCGCAATACGCGCTCACCCGCCGCGGCATCCTCACGCTGGGCACCGGCCTCGCTCACGGCTTCGTGCGCACCCGGCCCGAACTGGCGGGCCCCGACGTGCAGTACTTCTTCATGCATGCGAGCTACGCCAACGCCGCCGACCGCACCCTCGACCGCGAGCCCGGCATGACGATCGGCGTGACGCAGCTGCGCCCGGAATCCCGCGGCACCATCCACGCGGTCTCGGGCGACCCTTTGCGCCCCCCGGCGATCCGCCCGAACTTCCTGAGCGTGCGTGGCGACCAGGAGGCCCTGATCGAGGGCATGCGCATCGCCCGCCGGGTGATCGACCAGCCCGCCATGGACCCCTACCGCGCCCACGAGCTCGCTCCCGGTCCGGGCGTGCAGTCGGACGACGAGTGGCTCGATTTCGCCCGGCGCAACGGCCAGACCATCTATCACCCGGTCGGCACCTGCAGCATGGGCCGGGGGCCCGAGGCGGTGGTGGACGAGCGCCTGCGGGTCCGCGGCATCGAGGGCCTGCGGGTGATCGACGCCGCCGTGATGCCGACCGAGGTTTCGGCCAACACCCAGGCCGCCGTGATGATGATCGCCGAGAAGGGGGCCGACATGGTGCGCGAGGATCGCCGCTGAGCTACGGCACCCGGGACGAGACATTCCCCGAGGAGCCGCCGCCATGCGCACCCTTCCGATCGCGCCGATCACCCCGGAGGCCTTCGCGCCCTACGGCAGCCTGCTGGTCGGCCCCGCCGCCGGCCCGCGCCAGGACCGGGCGGCCGAGGTCGAGAACGGGCGCCCCGGCGTGCCGCTCAACCTCGCGCTGATCCGGAGCGAGCCCTTCGCCGCGACCATGCCGCTGCGCCGGCTCGAGCGGCATCCGCGCTCGGCGCAAGCCTTCCTGCCGCTCGCCGTCGGCGACTACCTCGTGGTGGTGGCGCCGGATGCCGGGGAGCGGCCGGACGAGGCGGGCTTGCGCGCCTTCCGGGTCCCGGCCGGGACCGGCATCGTCTATCGCAGCGGCGCCTGGCACGCCCACATGACCACGCTCGCCGCCCCCGGCACCTTCGCGATGCTGGTCCACGAGGATGGCGGGCCGGAGGATTGCGTGTTCGCGCCGATCGAGCCCGTCTGCGTGGACCTGTCGGAGGCGTGAGGCGTCAGTTCACCGACGGCTCGTCGAGGCGGAACGCGAAGGTCGCCGTGTAGACGTCCTCGTCGGCGAGGGTCGGGGTGGCGGACGGGCTGACCGTCTGGCTCACCGTCAGCACCTGGCTGCCGGCCTTGCGGATCGGCACCGTGGCGATGCCGTCCTGGTCGGTGGCGTAGGCCGGCAGCCCGGCCCGCTCCGGCTCCATGCCGCTGTCGCCGTAATAGAGGTCGGCCCCCGGCAGCGGCGCGCCGCGAAACAGCACCCGCACCCGGATCGCCCCGGCGGTCGGGCCCGGCACCTCCACCGGCACGATCTCGAGCGTGTGGCCGACCACCCGCAGCCAGGGCGCGCCGGGGCCGAAGGCGGCCTTGGCGTATTTCACCGACCAGCGGCTCTCACGGGCCTCCGCCACCAGGCGCCGGCTGGAATTGACGGTGGTGCCGTCGCGCAGGGTCGACCAGTAGCCGGAATCGTAGGTCGCCGCGACCAGCGTCCGGCCGGGCTTCGTGCCGAGGGGGGCGAGCAGGGCCGGGGGCACGTCCGGGGGGGCGGGCTTGAGGCCGGCGCGCAGGCCGTTGGCGCCGTCCTGCGTCAGGGCGACGAGTTCGATCAGCTTGGGCAGGCTCGGCGCCCGGCGCTTCGAGGCGTGGCCGTAATTGACCCGCACCTGCGGCACCGAGTCGATGGTGCTCAGGGTCAGCCACAGCTCGTGCGCCCCGGCGCGGGCCGGACCCCCGAGGACGAGGGCGGCGGCCAGGGTGGTGCGGAGCAGGGGCAGCATCGGTGATCGAACTCCTCGGGCCGGCGCCGGGGCCCATCGGCCCCCGAAGGCGCCAAGGGCCATCGGCCCTCGGATGCGTCAAGGGCCGTGGGGCCCCTGCGTCGGATGCAAGGCCGACGCCGTCGCAACGCACCATAACGCGTCGGGCGCGAAACGGCTCCCCGGCTAAGCAGATTTCGCCGAAGTGGTTACCGGTTCGGCGCCGAAAATCTGCGACAAAACAAGAACCTAAGCAGACTTGCGTTGGCCTGCCAACGCAAGTCTGCTTAGGTTGACCTCGGGGTGGATTCCCTTCCAGGCGGAGTCCCGTCCCGTCGCCCGTCTCAGGTCGGCTCTGCCTGCCGGTCGCGCCGCGCATCGGTCGTGCCGCCAGCCCGGACAGGGCCGGCGCCCCGGCGGCGTGCGCCGCCATCGTCGCCGCGACCCGCATCATCCCGCCTCCCGTCCGGGCGAGCCCGGAATCAGTTGTCGTGAGAGCTGTGCGAGCGGGCGGTATCGTCGCTCGTTCCCCGGGCCGTTCCTCCGGCCGCCGCGAGGGCGAGCGCGGTGAGCCGCCGGCGTGCCGCCGCGTCGGTCGGGCAGCCTTCCGTCAGCCAGGCGTGGCGGGCGGCCGCGAGGCCCTGCCCGAGCCCGCGGCCGGGCGGCGCGCCGGCCGCCACCAGGGCGGCCCCGGTCACGGGCAGGACCGGCACCCGTTCCTCCCCGGCGGCGAACCGGGCGAGGAGCCCGGCGGCCTCGGGGGTCAGGACCGGCCGTGGCTCGCCCGCCAGCACCAGGGCGGCATCGGCCGTGGCGACGGGCCCGTGCAGCGCCACCAGGCGGCGGATGTCCGGCTCCGCCAGGGGAGCGAGAGCCCCGTGCAGCGCGGCCTCGGCCCCGGCATAGAGGACGAGGCGGGCGTGCTCGGCCTTCGACAGGCGAAACGTCTCCCGCAGCCGCTCGGCATCGGCGGCCGAGCGCACCGCCAGGGCGGCGAGGCGGCGCACCGGGTCGGGCGCGGGCTCCGCCGCGGCAAGCCGCGCGAGGCGGCCGAGATCGCCGACCCCGCCGGTCAGGCGCTGCAGCAGGCCCGTCCCCGACAGGACGGCGACGACGGCGGGCGCGCCGCGGGCGACGAGGAGCTTCAGGAGTTCCCCCCGCACCCGCTCGCGCGAGAGGAGCGCCAGCCCGTCCCGGGCCGCGATCGCGGCCGACAGCCCCTCCGGGTCCGGGGCGCCGGCGCCGTAGCGGGCGTGGAAACGGAAGAAGCGTAAGGTCCGCAGGTAATCCTCGCGGATGCGCTGGCGCGCCTCGCCGATGAAGCGCACCCGGCCGGCCGCGAGGTCGGCGAGCCCCCCGACCGTGTCGTGGATCCGCCCGTCCGGCGTCGCCGAGAGGGCGTTGATGGTGAAGTCGCGCCGGGCGGCATCCTGCGCGAAGTCGCGGCCGAAGCGCACCACGGCGTGGCGCCCGTCGGTCTCGATGTCCTCGCGCAGGGTCGTGACCTCGAACGGCTCGCCCTCCGCCACCACGGTCACGGTGCCGTGCGCGATGCCGGTCGGCACGGGCTTGAGGCCGGCCGCGCGGGCGCGCGCCACCACCTCCTCGGGCCGCAGGGTGGTGGCGAGGTCGATGTCCTCGACCCTTCGGCCGAGCAGCGCGTCGCGCACCGCGCCGCCGACGAGGCGGGTCTCCTCGCCGGGCGCCTCGAGCGCCGCGAGCACCCGGGTGAGGCGCGGCCGCGCCAGCACGGCGCGCAGGGCGGCCTCGTCGAGGGCAGGGCTCACCGGAACTGTCCCGGCACCACCCGGCCGTTCTCGATATGGGTCGGCACGAAGCCGTCCCGGTGCCGCTCGGCGGTGAGCGCCACCACCACGAAGGACAGGATCACGAAGGCGGCCCCCGCGATGGCGAGCCGCGTCGCCTGCGCGCTCCAATGCGACCAGAGCAGCGGGTTGCGCCGGCTCACCACCAGCCAGCCGGCGAAGACCGCGAAGGGCAGGAGGAACAGGAGGACGTCGTCGATCAGCGCGCGGGCCATGGATGTCTCATGCTGTCGCGCCTCGGCATCGATGCCGAGGCGTCCGGCGCATCGGCGCCGACGCCCGTTCGGGCTTGCCTTGCGCCGTCGAACGGAGCCGTTCGACGGTGCGGCGGTCTCACTCGTCCCCGTCGCGGAGCCGGTCGTAGAGGTTGCGTACGATGCCGGCGGTCACGCCCCAGATGTAGCGGTCGCCGAAGGGAATCGCGTAGTAGCGCCGCTGGCGCCCGCGCCATTCCCGGCTGTGCAGGGCGTGGTTGGCCACGTCCATCAGGAAGGCGAGCGGCACCTCGAAGGCTTCCGCCACCTCGTGCGGGTTGAGGGTCAGGCGCGCGTCCGGCGCCACCAGCCCGACCACCGGCGTCACCAGGAAGCCGGTGCCCGACAGGTAGGGGTCGAGGTAGCCGAGCGGCGTCACCGCCGCCGGGTCGAGGCCGACCTCCTCCTGCGCTTCCCGCAGGGCGGCGGCGAGGGGCGAGGGGTCGGCGGGATCGATCTTGCCGCCGGGAAACGCGATCTGGCCCGAATGGTCGCGCAGGTGTGGCGAGCGCAGGGTGAACAGCACCGAGACGCCGTCGTCGCGCGGCACCACCGGCACCAGCACGGCGGCGCGCCGGGGCGGGCGCGACAGGGCGGCCTCCAGCACGTCGGGCTCGAGGTCGTGGTCCCCCCGCGGGTTCGCGGTCGAATCCTCCGGGCCCGGCGGCTCGGGTCGCAGGCGGGCGCGGGCCCGGTCGAGGAAATGGTCCAGCGCGGTCGGCGCGGCGAGGTCGGTCACGACAGCGCGGCCGCGGGGGAGAGCCGGTGGAAGCGCCCGCCGGCGGCGAGACCGAACCAGCGCTCGCCCTCTTCCTCGCGCTCCTCGCACAAGTCGACGAGGTCGTAGGCCAGCGCCCTCGTGATCCGGGCCCAGAGGCCGTGGCGCACCGCGATGTAGGGCTTGAACCCGCCGTCCCGGTCGCGCTCGACCCGCAGCGGGTGGGCGTCGTCGAGGGGCACGACGTCGTCGAGGTTGGTGCGGAACGCGATCACCCGGTCCTCGCCCTCGCCCTCCACCGCCATCTCGACCGCCAGGAAGGCCGCGTCCTCGACCTCGATCCCGACCCGCTCGACCGGCGTCACCAGCACGGTGCGCCCGTCGGGGTCGCGGCGCAGGATGGTGGAGAAGAGCTTGACCAGGGCCGGCCGGGTGATCGGGCTGCCGTTGTAGTGCCAGGTCCCGTCGGCGGCGATGCGCAGCGGGATCTCGCCGCAATAGTCCGGGTTCCAGCGCTCCACCGGCGGCGGACCGCGCCGGCCCGCTTCCGCGCCCAGCGCCGCGGTCAGTCGTTCGAGGACCCCGCCGGGCGGGGCGCCGTTCGGATCGTGCGTCATCCCGCTCGATATAGCGGACCGGGGCGGATTGTGCAGGCGCCCCGGGCGGTCCGCCGCGCGTCCGTCGGCCGCCGCGGATGCGACCCGCGATCCGGCCTCGCCGGTAGAAGGAATAAAGTCATGGTGTTGGCGATGCCCCGAGGTTCGCGCGCAAGTCGGTCCGGACATGCATGCTGACGAAAGGTTCGCGCCATCTATTTCTCGCTGTTTCCACTTTATTTAATAAAATTAACCTATTTTTTACAGAGTACGATGTAGAAAAGGGGTGAAATGAAGATTTTCGCCTATCTGCCTTTGCGCCATGTCCGGGCACGATGCTTCTGGCGAAGCACCGATGCCGGCGTGGTGGTCGTCTTCGCGATCGTTTTGCCCGTGCTGCTGGGCTGCGTCGGGGTGGCCGTCGATTACGCGACCTGGCTGGTGCGCAAGCAGCAGCTCCAGGCCATCGCCGACGCCACGGCGCTGTCCGTCGTCGCCGACATGCAGGTCGGCGCCTACGACCGCCGCCGGATCCAGGCGGTGGCGGAGAGCCAGGTGAAGAGCCTGGCGGGCGAGCGCCTCGGCCGCGACCCGATCACGGTCAAGGCCGAGCCGGTCTACCGGCGGCCGGGCGCGACCGGCGGCGGCTTCACGGAGGAGCCGTCCGACGAGCGCGACCGGGCACCGTCGGGCGTGCGGGTGAGCCTGTCGCAGCGCAAGCGCGCGATCATGACCACGCTCGTCAAGCCGCAACTGACCGACATTACCGTGCAGGCGACCGCCGAGATGGTCGGCATCTCCAAGGTCTGCGTCATCGCGCTCGACGGGCATGCGACCGGCGGCATCGATCTGCGGGACCGGGCCCGGGTGTCGGCCACCGGCTGCTCGGTCTACGCCCTCTCGGCCTCCGCCGCCGCGATCGACGCCCGCGACACCTCGGAGCTGAACGCGCTGAAATCCTGCTCGGTCGGCGGCTATGCCGGCCCGTCGCAGCGCTACCAGCCCGTTCCGATCACCGGCTGCCCGGCGATCAAGGATCCGCTGGCCGGCCGCGTCGCCCCCGCGGTCGGGCCGTGCAAGTTCCAGCAGGCGCTGGTGATCGGCAACGAGAGCCGCACCCTCGATCCCGGCACCTATTGCGGCGGGCTGATCCTCACCGCCGGGGCGCAGGTCAAGCTCAATCCCGGGATCTACGTCATCAAGGACGGACCGCTGGTGATCGGATCGGACATGGTGACGGTGCAGGGCCATCATGTCCCCGCCCCATGCCTGTGCTACCACAAGGACACGCCGCGCCTGATGCGGACGATGATGGGGTGCGCAGGCCCGTCCTCGCTGCCGGCGGCGTCGCTGAGCGGCGACGAAGTCGGGTTCTACTTCACCGGGACGGTGGCCCCGGAGCAGGACAACGTCGCCCGCCCCCTGCAGATGCTGCCGCGCTCCGGCGTGTCGCTCAGCGCACCCACGGGCGGAGCGATGGCCGGCCTGCTGTTCTTCGAGGACCGCAACGCCGCGGCCAACCGCTCCTTCGAGGTGCTGAGCGACAATGCGCGGCGCCTCGTCGGCACGATCTACATGCCGCGCGGCACCTTCCTGGTCGCCGCCGACCAAGTGGTCGCCGACCGCTCGGAATACACCGCCATCATCGCGCAGAAGCTGGTGCTGTCGCAGGCGCCGCGCCTCGTCGTCAACGCGAACTACTCCGCGACCGCCGTCCCGGTGCCGCAAGGGGTCGGCCCGACGAGCGCCCGCCCGGCGCTCACGAACTGATCCGCCCCCGGACGGGCGCGCCGATCAGGCCCCGTCCGCCTGCGGCCGCCGCCGCAGGATCTTCCACACGCCGGTGGCGGTCGCGACGATGCGGCCCTCGCAGCGCGCGTCGCCGCGCAGGAAGACCAGGCTCTGCGTGCGCTGCACCACCTCGGGCGTCATCGTGATCGTCTCGCCGATCCGTGCGGCGGAGACGAACTGCATCTCGAACTGCACCGTGACGCAGTTCGCCCCGCCCGCGGCCCGCATGGCGGTGAAGCCCAGCGCCCGGTCGGCGAAGGTCATCGTCATGCCGCCCTGGACCACGCCGATCAGGTTGGCGTGCCGCGGCTCGGCCCGGAACGCGAAGTGCAGGGCCTCGCCGTCCTCGCGCAGGAGCACCGGGCCGACCAGGGCGATAAAGCCCGGATCGTCGAAGGCGCGCCAGCCGGCCGGGTCGGAATCGGGGGAGTTCATGGACGTCTCGGGGCTCGAGGGCGCTGGACAGCGCGGCCATGGCCGTGCCTCAACGTCCCTACACAACAAGCCGGGGGGAGGCCCAGTGCCCGTGACGGACCAGATGCCAACGGCGGACATGCGCGCCGACCAGGACGGGATCGCCGCCCGCGTGCGCGCCAGCTTCGACCGGCAGGGCCTGATGCGGACCCTCGGGGCGACGCTGGAGGCGGTCTCGCCCGGCGCGGTCGAGATCGCGCTGACGCCCGGTCCCGGGGTGTCGCAGCAGCACGGCTTCGTCCATGCGGGGGCGGTGAGCGCCATCGCCGACAGCGCGGCGGGCTACGCAGGCCTGACCCTGATGCCGCCCGGCGCCGGGGTGCTGACCGCGGAGTTCAAGATCAACCTGCTCGCCCCGGCCGCCGGGGAGCGCCTGCGGGCGCGGGGCCGGGTGGTCAAGGCCGGCCGCACCCTGACGCTGGCGCAGGCCGAGGTCTTTTCCGAGAGCGCGGGGCGCGAGAAGCTCGTCGCGCTGCTCACCGCCACCCTGATGGCCGTGCAGGACCGCGACGGCATCGGCGACTGAACGGGACGACCCCGGCGAGTGCCGCCGGGGCCAGAACGAGCCTTACTTCTGGGTCTCGAGGTAGGCTTCCAGGTCCTTGATCTTCTTGTCGTCCTTGACGCCGGCGAAGATCATCTTGTTGCCGGGGACCTTGGCCTTCGGGTCCTTGATGTATTCCATGAAGGTGGCCGAATCCCAGGTCAGGCCGGAATTCTTCATCGCGGCCGAATAGTTGTAGCCCTCGTGGGTGCCGGCCTTGCGGCCGATCAGGCCCTTGAGGTCCGGGCCGACGCCGTTCTTGCCGAAGGCGTGGCAGGCCTTGCACGTGGCAAAGACCTTCTCGCCGGCCGCGGCGTCCTGGGCCTGGGCGGCGAAGGGGACGAGGACCGCCAGGGCGGCACCGAGGATGAGCTGACGCATGAGGTTCCCTCCAACGGACGTCGTTCGCGACGGACCTAGGGCATATGGCCCAGCCTGCTGTTTGGACCAGTTAAAAACGCCGGCCCTTCGCTTCGGCTCCCGTGCGGCGAAAAGAAGCTCTGCCGCGGCAAAGCGCAATCGGACCAAGGTGCGAGGGATGACGACGTCTGGGCGTCGCGATGCCCCTCCGGTAGGGTGGCGGCGAATGACGGCCCGCGAGACAGGCGCCGACCCGAGCCGAGAGGACACGCCATGACCATCGCCTTCCCGCTCCCCGATCCCGCGATCCTCGCCCGCCGCGACGCGATCGTGGACGGCCTGCGCGGCCTGGTGGCGCCGGAGGCCCTGGTGACCAGCGAGGACGAGCGCCGCGCCTTCGAGACCGACGGGCTCACCGCCTACCGCAAGATGCCGCTCGCCGTGGTGCTGCCCTCGACGACCGAGGAGGTCTCGGCGGTGATGCGCTACTGCCACGAGCAGGGCGTGAAGGTGGTGCCGCGCGGCGCCGGCACCTCGCTCGCCGGCGGCGCCATCGCGCAGGAGGACGCGGTGATCCTCGGCGTCGCCAAGATGACCCGGGTGCTCGACGTCGATTTCGGGAACCGCGTCGCCCGGGTCCAGGCCGGCATCACCAACCTCGCGATCAGCGCCGCGGTCGCGCACGAGGGCTTCTTCTACGCCCCCGACCCGTCGAGCCAGCTCGCCTGCACCATCGCGGGCAACATCGCGATGAACTCGGGCGGGGCCCACTGCCTGAAATACGGCGTCACCACCAACAACCTGATGGGCGTGACCCTGGTCATGGTCGACGGCACGGTGGTGGAGATCGGCGGCGACCACCTCGATTCCGCCGGCTACGACCTCCTGGGCCTCGTCTGCGGCTCGGAAGGCCAGCTCGGCATCGTCACCGAGGCGAGCGTCAGGATCCTGCGCGCAGCCGAGGGCGCACGCCCGGCCCTGATGGGCTTCGGCACGGTCGAGGATGCGGGCGCCTGCACGGCGGCGATCATCGGGGCGGGCATCATCCCGGTCGCGATCGAGTACATGGACCGCGAGGCGATCACGATCTGCGAGGCCTTCGCGCATGCCGGCTACCCGCTCGACGCCGAGGCGATGCTGATCATCGAGGTCGAGGGCTGCAAGGAGGAGTGCGACGCGATGCTCGCCCGCATCGTCGAGATCGCCAAGCCGTTCAACCCGACGAGCCTCAAGGTCTCGCAATCCGAGGCCGAGAGCGCCGCGATCTGGAAGGGCCGCAAGTCGGCCTTCGGCGCGACGGGCCGCATCTCCGACTACATCTGCATGGACGGCACCATCCCGACCGGCCAATTGCCGCGCGTGCTCGAGCGCATCGGCGAGATCACCCAGTCCTACGGGCTGCGCTGCGCCAACGTCTTCCACGCCGGCGACGGCAACCTGCACCCCCTGATCCTGTTCGACATCAACACACCCGGCGAGATGGAGAAGGCCGAGGCCGCCGGCGAGGAGATGCTGAAGCTCTGCGTCGAGGTCGGCGGCTGCCTCACCGGCGAGCACGGCGTCGGCATCGAGAAGCGCGACCTGATGAGCTACCAGTACAACCCCGAGGACCTGCATCAGCAGATGCGGGTGCGGGCGGTGTTCGATCCGGCCTGGCTGATGAACCCCGCCAAGGTGTTTCCGCTGGAGGGGCGGATCGCCGCGTGACGCGAAAGGCCGCTCAGGCCGGCGGCCCGAGCGGGGCGCAACGGAAGGCGCCGTAGCCGGCTTGCGCCAGGCGCTCGGCCAGCGCCGGCAGGACGGCGTCGGCCTCCTCGCGCAGGGTCCAGGGCGGGTTGACCACGATCAGCCCGCTGCCGCTCAACCGCGTCGGGCCGGGCCGGTGGATCAGGAGGTCGAGGCGCAGGGCCGGACGGGGCAGGGCGGCATCGAGGGCGGCGGCCATCCGGTCGACCGGGGCGACGTCCTTGATCGGGTACCAGGCGAGGTAGGTGCCGGTCGCCCATTTTTCGACCGCCTTGAGGAGATCGCGGCCCAGCCGCTCGATCTCGCCCGGCACCTCGTAGGGCGGGTCGATCAGGACGAGGCCGCGGCGCTCCTTCGGGGGGATCAGGGCGGGGAGCGCGGTCCAGCCGTCGAGGGCCAGCACCTTGGTGCGCGGGTCCTGGTTGTAGCGCCCGTGCAGCACCGCGCCGTCGGCCGGGTGCAGTTCGACGAACACGCCCTGGTCGCCCGGGCGCAGGAACTCGCGGATGATCGCGGGCGAGCCGGGATAGATGGTGTCGCCGTGGCGCGCCCGGACCGCCGCCACCGCCGCCCGGTAGGGGGCGAGCAGGGCCTCGACCGGGTCGGGGAAGGGCGCGTCGAGCCGGCCGATGCCGTCGTGCCACTCGCCGGTGCGGCCGGCCTCGTCGGCGGTCAGGTCGTAGAAGCCGAGGCCGGCATGGGTGTCGATCGCCCGGAACGGGGTCGCCTTGCGCTGGAGATGCGCCAACACCCGCGTCAGCACCCAGTGCTTGAGCACGTCGGCGTGGTTGCCGGCGTGGAAGGCGTGGCGGTAGTTCACGGCGCTCGGGTCCTTGGTCTCGCCTGCGCGGCGGCCAGGGTCCTTACCCCATCGCGCCGGCCCGGGGCGAGGGGGCGGGATCCTCACGCCGGTGCGGCGAGCCCCGCGCCGGGCACCGCCGCCAGCAGGCCGCGGGTGTAGGGGTGCTCGGGCGCCCGAAACAGCGCCTCGGTGCGGTTCATCTCGACGATCTCGCCGCGATGCATCACGGCGATCCGGTCGCAGATCGTCGCGGCGACGCGCAGGTCGTGGGTGATGAACAGCATCGCGATGCCGAGGCGCCGCTTCAGGTCCTCCAGCAGCGCCAGCACCTGGGCCTGGACCGAGACGTCGAGCGCCGAGACCGCCTCGTCGGCGACGAGCACGTCCGGCTCCATGGCGAGCGCCCGGGCGATGCCGATGCGCTGGCGCTGGCCGCCCGAGAAGGCGTTCGGGTAGCGCTCGGCGGCGGTCGGCGGCAGGCCGACGAGTTCGAGGAGCTCCCGCGCCCGCGCCCGCGCCTGCCGGGCCGGGGTGCCGTGGGCGATGGGACCGCCGGCGATGATCTGCTCGACGGTGCGGCGCGGGTTGAGCGAGGCGAAGGGATCCTGGAAGATCATCTGGATCCGCCGGCGCTCGTCGCGGAGCGCCGTGGGCCCGAGCGCCGTGAAATCGAGGCTGCCGAGCCGCACGCTGCCCCGGTCGGGCTCGATCAGCCGGATCGCCAGCCGCGCCGTGGTCGACTTGCCGGAGCCCGATTCGCCGACGAGGCCCAGCGTCTCGCCCCGGCGCAGGTCGAAGCTCACCTCCTTGACCGCCGCCACCACCCGGGGCTTGCCGAGGAGGCCTGAGCGCGTCGCGTAGGTCTTGGCGAGGTTCGTGACCGAGAGGGCGACGGGAGCGGCGGTGATCGGCTCGCGCGCCGGCGGGGTCAGGCTCGGCACCGCGGCGAGCAGCGCCTTGGTGTAGGGGGCCTGCGGGTGGCGCAGCACCGAATCGGCCGGGCCGGATTCGACCAGCCGGCCGCGCTGGAGCACCGCGACGTGGTCGGCGATGTCGGCCACCACGCCGAAATCGTGGGTGATGAACAGGACCGCCATGTTGCGGCGCTGCTGGATGTCGCGGATCAGCTTGAGGATCTGGGCTTGCGTGGTCACGTCCAGCGCCGTCGTCGGCTCGTCGGCCACCAGCACGGCGGGTTCGAGCGCCAGCGCCATGGTGATCATCGCCCGCTGGCGCTGCCCACCCGAGAGCTGGTGCGGATAGGCCCGGACGATCTGCGCGGGGTCGGGCAACCCGACCTCGCCGGCGAGCGCCACCGCGCGGGCGCGGCGCTCCCCGGGGGTGAGGAGGTCGTGGGCTTCGAACATCTCGGCGATCTGGTCGCCGATGCGCATCACCGGGTTCAGCGCCGTCATCGGCTCCTGGAAGATCATCGCGATCCGCCGGCCGCGCAGGGCCCGCCAGTCGCGCTCGTCGAGGCGCAGGAGATCCCGGCCCTCGAACTGGATCTCGCCGCCGGCGACAGTCAGCGAGCGCGGCAGGAGGCCGGTGAGCGCGTAGGCGCTCATCGACTTGCCCGAGCCCGATTCGCCGACGACGCAGAGGATTTGTCCCGGCATCAGGTCGAGGCTCAGATCCTCGACCGCGTGCGGCCGGTCGGCCCCCCGCGGCAGGGCCAGGGTCAGGTTGCGGATCCGGACGACCGGTTCGCTCATCGTCGCTCCTTTCGCGCCCGCCGATCAGGCGAAGTCCATCACGTCACGTCGATTTCGAGCCCGTCGGATGTGTCGTGGCACTCAGATCACCCCGCCGCCTTCCGCCCGTCCCGGATCGTCGTCCCGGTCTCGGCGAGGTCCCAGAACAGGCCGGCCATCAGCCCCAGCGCCTCGCGGGTCGAGGGCCCCAGCAGGTGCTCGTCGGGAGCGTGCTGCGAGCAGGCCGGGTAGGAATGCGGCACCCATAGGGTCGGCAGGCCGAGGATCTCCGAGAAGGCGTCGTTCGGCAGCGAGCCGCCGAGATTCGGCAGCAGCGCCGGGCGCTTGCCCGTGCTGGCCTCGATCGAGGCGAGCGCCCAGCCCACCCAGGGGTCCTCGACGGGCAACCGGGTGGCGCGAAACACCTCGGTGCGGGTCGCCCGCACCTCGACCATGGGGAAGCCCGCCGCGTCGAGGTGCCGGCGGATCGCCGGAACGACGCCCTCCCAGTCGGTGCCGACGACGAAGCGCAGCTGCAGCGTCGCCTTGGCCGAGGGCGGCACGGCGTTCTGCGGACCGTCGGGGTCGCCACACTTGAAGGCCAGCACTTCGAGGGTGTTCCAGCCAAAAACCCGCTCGGCCGGGCTCAGGCCCGGCTCGCCCCAGCCCTCGTCGATCGCCGGCGCGTTCGGGTCGCCCCCGACGGTGATGTCGGCGAGCGCCGCGCGCACGCCGTCGGGGATCGGCGGCGGGCGCAGGGCGTCGAGGAGGATTTGTCCGCGCCCGTCGACGAGGCTCGCGATGGCGCTCGCCAGCACGGTGCCGGGGTTGCGCAGCAGCCCGCCCCAGTTGCCGGAATGGTGGCCGCCCTCGCGCAGATCCGCGACGAGCTCGAAGGTGACGCCGCCGCGCGAGCCGAGAAACAGCGTCGGCCGCTCGGCCTCGATCCGCGGCCCGTCGGAGGCGATGAGGAGGTCGGCGGCGAGCGCGTCCTTCTCGGCGCGGCAGACCGCGTGCAGGCCCGGCGAGCCGGCCTCCTCGCCCATCTCGACCAGCAGCGTGACGTTGAAGCCGAGCTGTCCGCCGCGGGCCTGCATCACCGCCTCGAGGGCGGCGAGGTTGATCAGGTGCTGGCCCTTGTTGTCGGCGGTGCCGCGCCCGTACCAGCGCTCGCCCTCGACCACGACGTCGAGCGGGTGCAGGCCGGCGCGCCACTGCTCGGGGTAGTTCCGCACCGTGTCGCCGTGGCCGTAGGTCAGTACCGTCGGCAGATCGTCGCCCTCGTGCCGGGTGGCGATCAGGAACGGGCCGCGGCCCGCCTGCGGATTGTCGAGGAGGCGGGTCGCGAAGCCGAGCCGCGTCACCGCCGGGATCATGAACTGCGTGAGGTAGGCGGCGAGCGCCGGCCCCTGGTCCGGGGCCTGGCTCTCGGTCGGCAGGGCGACCGCCCGGCGGAGCACGGCGAGGAAGCCGCCGTCGTCGTAGTGCCGGTGGGCCAGCGCGATGGCGTCGCGTCGCGACATGGGGAGACTTTCTGCGTGCGCGTGAGAAGAGGATTGTTAGATCTTAATCGTCATACGTTGGAAGCCCGGTCGGCCTCGGCCCATCCCTCCCGCGACCTCTTCCTGAGGTGTTGGCCGATGGCAGATCGGCTGACCTCGAAGGAGGGCTCCAGGGAACTCTAGGCTGGCTGGAATCCTCCTTCGAGGTCAGTCCATCTCCGATGGACTGACACCTCAGGATGAGGTCGCGGGCGGGACGAAAGGAAAGCCGACGGGCATGGTTTCAATGCCGCCCCTCGGGAGCGGTGATGTCGCGCACGCCGTCGCCAAGCAGGTTGACGCCGAGCACCAGGATCAGGAGCGCCACGCCCGGGATGGTGATGACCCAGGGCTGGAAGAACATGTACTGCTTGCCCTCGGCGATCATCAGCCCCCAGGACGGCAGCGGCGGCTGCACGCCGAGCCCAAGGAAGGACAGAGCGGCCTCGAGCAGGATGGCGTGGGCCATCTCCAGGGTCGCGACGACGATCAGCGCGTTGAGGATGTTGGGCAGGATCTCCTGGGCGAGGATCCGCACCGGGGAGAAGCCCGCGGCCTTGGCGGCGGCGACGAAGTCCTGGGCCCGCACCTGCCGGGTCGCCGCGCGGGTCACCACCGCGAAACGGTCCCAGAGCAGGAAGCCGAGCACCAGCACCACGACCTTGAGCGAGCCGCCGACCAGCGAGGCCATGGCGAGTGCCACCAGCACCACCGGCAGCGCCAGGCGCGTGGTGACGACGTAGCTCACCACCGCGTCGACCCGGCCGCCGTAATAGCCGGCGAGCACGCCCAGCGTGGTGCCGATCGCCCCCGAGATCAGGGCGGCGGAGAGCCCGATCAGCAGCGAGATCTGGCTGCCGTAGATCAGGCGGCTGAGATAATCCCGCCCGAGCTTGTCGGTGCCGAGGAGATGCTCGACGCTGCCCTTGGCGTGCCAGATCGGCGGGATCAGCCGGCGCGACACGTCCTGGGCGTAGGGATCGTGCGGGGCGACGAGGGGGGCGGCGAGCGCCGTCAGCACGACGAGCCCGACGATGCCGGCCCCGATCAGGAAGCCGCCGTGGGACAGGCCGCGCCTGAGCGCGATCGCCGCGGGCGAGCGGGCCGGAGGGAGGGCGATCTCGGCCTGGGCCGAGGGGAGGGAGGCGGGCCGGACGGTCATGAGCGCAGCCGCGGATCGAGGAGGGCGTTGAGGAGGTCGGCGGCGAGCGTCAGGCCGATGTAGATCATCGCCAGCACCAGCACGATCGCCTGGACCACGGGGAAGTCGTTGCGGGCGATCGATTCCCAGGCGAGCTGGCCCAGCCCCTGGAGCGAGAACACCGCCTCGATCACGATCGAGCCGCCGAGCATGAAGCCGAACTGCACCGCGGCGAGCGCAATCACCGGGATCACGGCGTTGCGCAGCGCGTGCCGGATCAGGATCTTGCGCGGCGGCAGCCCCTTGGCCCGGGCGGTGCGGACGTAGTCGGAGGACAGGACCTCCAGCATGCCGTTGCGGGTGAGCCGCATCACCGCCGGCATGGCGTAGTAGCCGAGCGCCACCGCCGGCAGGACGAAGTGCTTCCAGGTCGCGTTGCCGGAGACCGGCAGCCAGCGCAGGTTGACCGAGAAGATCAGGATCAGCGTCAGCCCGAACCAGAAGCTCGGCATCGCCTGGCCCAGCACCGAGACGGCGAGCGCGGTGCGGTCGATCCAGGTGTCGCGGTGGAAGGCCGCCACGACCCCGAGCGGGATCGCCACCAGCAGCGCGACCGCCAGCGCGATGATCCCGAGCGTCAGGGTCACCGGCAGCCGCGCGGCGACGAGATCGGTCACCTGCTCGGGGAAGTAGAACGAGCGCCCGAAATCGAGGTGGAGCGCGTGCCAGGCCCAGGTGCCGAACTGGACCACCAGCGGCTGGTCGAGCCCGTGCTGGGCGCGGATCGCGGCGATCTGCTCGCCCGTCGCCTCCGGGCCGGCGATCGTCGTGGCGAGGTCGCCTGAGAGGTGCAGGAGCAGGAAGCTCGCGACCGAGACGGTCAGCGCGACCCCTGCCGCGACGAGGATGCGGCGAACCGCGAAGCCCAGCATGGCGCTCCCTCTCCTACTTCTTCCAGGAGGCGGCGTAGAAGCGCGGCACCTCGTCGGTCTGCGCCGTGAAGGCGAGGTCGGCGCTGAAGGCGTAGTTCGACGGGTAGGAGAACATCGGCAGGGCGTAGGCCTCCGCCGCGATGCGCGTGAGGGCTTGGCGGTACTTCGCCTTGCGCAGAGCCGGATCGGTGCCGGTGTCGCCGGCCTGGAGGTCGGCGATCACGGCGGGATCGCGGGCCAGGTCCTCCTCGCCGCCGCGGAAGTAGATCCCGGTGAAGGCCGAGACGTCGTTGATCGAGAACGAGCCCCAGGTCTGGTAGCCGATCGAGGTCTTGCCGGCGCGCAAGGCGTCCCGGAAGGCGGCGTAGCGCAGGTAGTTGAGCTTGGCCCGGATGCCGACGGCGCGCAGGTAGCCGATCACCGCCTCGGCGTAGTCGCGCTCGCGATAGGCCGAGAGGTCGATCTCGAAGCCGTTGCCGTAGCCGGCCTCCTTGAGGAGCGCCCTCGCCTTCGCCGGGTCGTAGGCGTAGGTCGGCACGCCCTCCTCGGTGCAGCCGAACTGCTCGATGAAGCAGACCGCGTTCATCACCCGGGCACCGCCGCGCGCCAGGTTGTCGACCATCGCCTTGCGGTCGATGGCGTGGGCGATCGCCCGGCGCACCCGCACGTCCTTGAGCGGCGAGTTCGCCATCGCGCGGCCCTGCACGTCGAATTGCAGGTAGCCGACCCGCATCGTCTCGGCGGAGACCACGGTCAGGGTCGGATCCGTCTTCAGCTGCTCGGCCTGGTCGGTCGGCACGCGCCAGATCCAGTCGACGCCGCCGGTCATCAATTCGGCCATGCGGCTGTCGGCATCCGGGATGATGCGGAACTCGAGCTTGCCGATCGTCGCCTTGCCGATCGGGCTGCCCGGCCAGTACGTGTCGTTGCGCACCATCCTGACGCGCTTGCCGCTCTCGACCGAGACGATGCGGTAGGGGCCGGTGCCGACCGGCGCCTTGCTGAAGCCGTCGAGGCCGACCGTTTTGAAGTAGGCGGCGGGCAGGATCGGGGTCGGGCCCGAGAGGTATTCGAGGGCGGCCGGGAACGGCGCCTTGAGGTGGATGCGCACGCTGTGCGGCCCGGTCACCTCGGTCGACTTCATCCAGTCGACGTTGCCCTTGGTGACGATCTTCGCCTCGGGCGTCAGCACGTAGTTGAACGTGAAGGCGACGTCCTCGGGGGTGAGGGGATCGCCGTTGTGGAAGGTGACGCCGTCGCGGATCGTCAGGTCGAGCGTCACCGGATCGACCCAGGTCCAGGCAGTGGCGAGCATCGGCCGGTGCTCGCCCGTCTTCGGGTCGCGGTCGATCAGCGTGTCCCAGACGTTCCGGGCCAGGATCACGCCCTCGCGCAGGTTGTTGTGGTACGGGCTCAGGTTCTCCGGCTCGCTGTCGGAGGCGTAGACCAGGGTGTCGTTGGCCTTGCCGGCGAATGCCGGGCCGGCGATCCCGGCGAGGACGAGGCCCGCGAGCGCCAGGCTCGCCCTCGCCAGGCCTACCCTCGCCAAGCCCGCTCTCGCGACGCCCGCCCGCACCCCACCCGCCCGCACTCGGCCCGCTTCGATCATCCGTACCGGCATGTCGGCTCCGCCTGGTCGAGGGCAGCGCGGGCCCGTCCGCCCGTCTTGTTGCGCTGCCGCAAATTGCACCATGCCAGAATGTTGCGCAGATCCGATCGCAACAAGACGAATTTGGCGATAGCATCGTTGCCGAAACGGCAAGGCAATGTGTGGCAAGGCAGGGTGTGGCAAGGCACGGGGCGGCAGGCATGGCGATGCAGACCACGGCGTTGCGCTACTTCCTGGCCGTGGCCCGCGACGGCACGATCGCGGCGGCCTCCGCCCGGCTCAACGTCGCCCCCTCGGCGATCAGCCGGCAGATCGCCAACCTGGAGGCCGAGCTCGACTGCCCCCTGTTCGAGCGGCGGCCCCGCGGCATGGTGCTGAGCCAGGCGGGCGAGCTGCTCGCCCGCCACGCCCATCAGGTGCTGGCGAGCGCCGAGCAGGTCGTCACCGAGATCAAGGAGCTGGACGGCCTGCAGCGCGGCCTGGTGCGCATCGCCACCACCGAGGCCTTCGCCATCGATCTCGTGCCGGGTGTGATCGCGGCGTTCCACGCCCGGTATCCGGGCATCCGTTTCGAGCTGAGCGCGCTGCCGCCGGGCCAGGTCACCCACCGGGTGATCCAGGGCGAGGTCGATCTCGGGCTGACCTTCAGCCTGGAGCCCTCCATCGGCCCCGCGGTGGCCTACCGCAACAGCCTCGACATGGTGGCGCTGTGCGCCCCCGACCATCCGCTCGCCGGGCAGCCGGCGATCGGGCTCGCCGACCTCGCCGCCTATCCGGTGGCGCTCCTGCCCCGGGACACCACCCTGCGCACCGTCCTCGACGCGGCCTGCGCGGCGGAGGGGATCGTCATCGAGCCGGCCTTCGCCTGCAACGTCCTCGCGGCCATCCTGCCCTTCGTGCGCCGCACCCGCGGGCTGACCCTGATGTCGTCGATCGCCCTCCAGGGCCAGGTCGGGCGCGGCGAGTTCCGGGTGCTGCCGATCCGATCCCGCCGCAGCCTCGCCCGCGGCATCGAGGTCCAGACCATGCGCGACCGCCGCCTGCCGCGGGCCGCGCAGGCCTTCCTGACCGCGCTGGTGGCGGCGTTGCCGCCTGTCGGGGAGTGATGCGGATTCCCGAGCCCGTCTCACCAGCCCGCGCGGGGGAGCCGCCGACGCCCCGCGCTCGCGCGATGCCGATCTCCGCATCGCGACCGGCAAGGCGGCCGAGGCGATCGGCGGCATCACCGCGCGGATCGAGGAGATCGCGGGGGTCGCCACCTCGATCGCGGCCGCCGTGGACGAGCAGGGCGCGGCGACCCAGGAGATCGTCCGCAATATGAGCCAGGCGGCGGCCGGCGCCGGCGAGGTCACCGGCACCATCGCGGGCGTGGCGGGCGCCGCCGAGGAGACGGGGGCGGCGGCCTCCCAGGTCCTCGCCTCGGCCTCGGCCTTGTCGCGCCAGTCCGAGCACCTCTCGGCCGAGGTGGCGCGCTTCCTCGCCACCGTCCGGGCGGCCTGAGCCGGATGGCCGGCCTCGGCGCGGAGCGCGACGGCGGCGATGCCGCAAAGACGTCTCGGGCGCGGGCAAGTCGTGCGCGATGTCGTCGTCGGCCCGGCGACGGCATCTCCGCCGCGGCGGAGTTGACGTGCCCCACCCGCTTGACGATGATCGGGGCCACGGGCCGCCGGGATGCTGGCGATGCGCCCGGCGAACCGGCGCCGCGTGCCGGGCTCGACTGGGCGGACGGTTTCCGCCCGGCGCGATCGACGGGGTTTCGCTTGGTTTCCCATCCGTTCGACGAGAGGCGCGCCGCACGGACGATCGCGCCCCGATGACCTCGATCGCCGGGCTGCCCGATTTCCTCGTCTATCTCGGCACGGCCGCGCTCCTGACCGGCCTCTACCTCGTCGTCTACACCTTCGCCACGGCGCATAACGAATTGGCGCTGATCCGGCGGGACGTGACCGCGGCCTCCGTCTCCCTCGGGGGCAGCCTCGTCGGCTTCGCCCTGCCGCTGGCGGTGGCGATCTACAACGCCCGCTCGGTCCTCGACTGCCTGGTCTGGGGCCTCGTCGCCCTGGTGGTGCAGGTCGGGATCTACTGGCTGGTCCGCCTCGCCCTGCCGGACCTGTCGCGGCGGATCGAGGAGGACCGGATGGCCGCGGCGGTGCTGCTCGGCGCGGCCTCGCTGGCCGGCGGCGTCGTGAACGCCGCCTCGATGACCTATTGAGGCGCGCGATGGGCGACGCCCCCGGCCGGGATCCCGGCAAGGACGCCGAGGCCGAGTCCGTCCGGCGCATGAAGCGCTCGGCGACGATCTCCCTGGTGCTGGTCGCCGGGGCGGGGGCGGCGGCCTTCGGGCTCGCCCGCCTCGATTCCTCGCAGCGCGAGGAGGACGCGCTGGTTTACGGTAATGTCGGTGCCTGCATCGCCGAGGGCCTGCGCAAGCCCGAGGATTGCACCGCCGCCGAGGCGGCGGCGCGCCGGGCCTACGCGGCGACCGCGCCGCGCTACGAGACCCTGGCCGATTGCGAGCGCCACCACGGACCCGGCGGCTGCGTGCCGGGCGCGACGGTGACAGCGGAGGCGCAGGATCGCTCCCTGCCGGCGATGGCCGGCTTCATGCTGGGACCGGAGGGGCAGGACCTGCCGGCCCAGCCGCTCTACGCCCACGCCCCCGAGGAGGAGCGGGAGGCGCAGGGTGGCGCCCATGGCGGGCACGGGTTCGGCTACTGCACCGGCACGGGTGCCCGGATCGTGCCGGTCTCCGGCTCCTCGCGGGTCCACGTCCCGACGACGGTCGCCCGCGCCCCGGCGACGACCCCGCGGCTGATCGCCCGCGGCGGCTTCGGCGGCACCGGGCGGGCGGTGGCCGCCGCGGGCGGGCATGGGACCGGCCACGCCGGCGGATCCGGCGGCTGATGCGCCGCGTGGCGACGCCCGAGCGGCCCGACTGGCGCGCGCACGCGGCGCGTGCCGGCTTCCACTTCCACTCCTTCGACGGCGCGCCCTACTGGGACGAAAGCGCCTACTACGCCTTCGGCCTCGCCGAGATCGAGGAGGAGATCGAGGCGCCGAGCCGGGCCCTGCACGACCTCTGCCTCGCCTTCGCGGCCCGCGCGGTCGAGGACGAGCGGATCCTCGCCTCGCTGCGGATCCCCGGGCATGCCTGGGACGCGATCCGGGCGAGCTGGCGCCGGGGCGATCCGGCACTCTACGGCCGGCTCGACCTCTCCTACGGCGGCACCGGGCCGGCCAAGCTCCTCGAATACAACGCCGACACGCCGACCGCCCTCTACGAGAGCGCGGTGTTCCAGTGGCTCTGGCTCGAGGACGGGCTCGCCCGCGGCCGCCTGCCGGTGGGGTCCGACCAGTTCAACGCCCTGCACGAGCGGCTGGTCGCGCGGCTCGCCGCCATCGGGCGCCGGCTCGGCACGTCGAGCCTCGCCTTCACGTGCTTCGCCGACGCGCCCGAGGATCGCGGCACGGTGGCCTACCTGCAGGATTGCGCCCTCCAGGCGGGCCTCGCCGCCCCGTTCCTGCCGGTCGAGGCGATCGGGCTCGACGGGCGCCGGTTCGTCGACGAGGCCGGGGGCCCGATCGACGCCCTGTTCAAGCTCTATCCGTGGGAATGGATCTTCGCCGATCCGTTCGGCCGGGCGGTCGGCGCCGCGCCGACGCGCTTCGTCGAGCCGCCCTGGAAGGCGGTGCTCTCGAACAAGGGGCTCCTCGCCCATCTCTGGGCGATGGCGCCGGGCCACCCGAACCTGCTGCCGGCCTATTTCGAGGAGGACCCGGACAAGGCCGCCCTCGGCGCGAGCTTCGTGAAGAAGCCGCTCTACGCCCGGGAGGGCGCCAACGTGCTGATCGTGCGCGACAGCGCGGTGGCGGCCCGGGCCGAGGGGCCCTACGGAGCCGAGGGCTTCGTTCGCCAGGGCCTCGCGCCCCTGCCGCGCTTCGAGGGGCGCCACGTCCTCGTCGGCAGCTGGATCGTCGGCGACGAACCCGCCGGCCTGTGCCTGCGCGAGGCCGACGGGCTCATCACCACCGACCGCGCCCGCTTCGTGCCGCACGTCATCGATCCGTGACCCAGAGCATTTTCCGACGAAGTGGATGCCGGTTCGTTGCAGAAAACGCGGCAAAATCAGAGGCTTGGAGAGCTTCGCGATCGCAGCGCCTGGGTACACGACACTGACGTGAACCCGCGATGATTGTCTCTCCCACTCGCAACCTCATCCTGAGGTGTTAGTCGATCAAAGATCGACTGACCTCGAAGGAGGGCTCCAGAAATCGCGGCGATTTCTGGAGCCCTCCTTCGAGGCTCACTGCGTTCGCACCTCAGGATGAGGTTGCGGGTGGAAAAGCCTTAATGCCCAAAAGCTTCACGCCCGTGTCGTGGACCATGTCGCAGCGCGATCGTGACGTGCTCCAGGTCACGGCCCGCAGCCGCAGCTCCCGCACCCCTCGGCCGGGCAGAGCGCGCCGCAGGACGGCACGCCCGGCAGGCGCTGGCGCAGGCAGCAGGTGCGCCGCCGCCGTCCCCCTGGCGCCCCGCACAGGGCCTGGGCGAGAGGGTGGAGGCGCGGGCACGGCGTCCCGCACCAGCCGAGGCAGGTCGCGACCTCGGGGCAGGCCATCGTCTCGGGCTCGCCGAGCTCGCGCGCGACGTGGTCGAGGATCACCGCGGCGTTGCCCCAGATCACCCGGGGGGCGATGCCGCATTGCGCCCGGCACAGCTCGACGAAGGGCCGCAGGTGGTCCTCGACCAGGCCGGCGAGCCCGCCGGCGCAGCACGGCGCCGGGCCGGGCCGGACCAGGAAGCGGGCCGGGCGGCCGGCCGCGTCGAGCTCGAGGTTCGTCGTCGCGAAGGCGAGCGGCAGCGGCCGGCGCAGGCGCACCAGGGCAGTCAGCACCGGGGTCGCGAGCGGCGCGAGGTAGAACTGGCTCCAGTACGAGACCAGCGCCCGCCGGTCGGTCGTGCCGGGCGCGACCCCGAGCCCGGCCTCGAAGGCCGACAGCGTCGCGTTAAACACTGCGGGATCGTGGAGCGCGGTGAGCGGCGTCCCCCCGGTGCCGTCGGCCACGCCCCCGCGATAGGTCTCCAGGGAGGCGGGCACGTGCGGCGCGACCTCGCCGATCATCGGATCCGCTCCCGGTCGGCCCGCAGGGTGCGGGCGATGGTCATGGCGAGCCAGGCGAGGGCCGCGGCGTAGAGCGGCAGCGTGGCGGCGAAGTAGCCCGGCCAGCCGGCCCAGCCGGCGAGCGCCGGGGCGGCGACGCGCAGGGGCATCGCCGCGAAGAAGGCGGCGCCGAACAAGAGCGCGTAGTCGGTGGCCGGCCGCGGCCCCTCCGACCAGCGGTAGATCATGTTGAACACCGGCACCCCGAGGAAGCCGCCGAAGACGAAGTTGAGGATCGTGGCGGCCACCGCCAGCCCCTCGGAGCGCAGGAGGCAGGCCGCCGCCATCAGCCCGCCGGCCGCCAGCACCCCGGCGCCGCCGAGGACGACCAGCCGCACGGTGCCGAACCGGGCCGCGAGGCCCCCGGCCATCAGCGCCATCACGAGGTTGACCGCCGGCAGGACGGTGCCGGTGAGGAGGCCGACCCGGGTGAGCGGCACCCCGAGATCGAGGAGCGCGAGGGTGTTCGGCCCCCCGATGAGGTAGGCCGCCGCGAAATAGGCGCCGAGCGCCGCGATCCGCCCGGCGAGCGCCCGCAGGCGCGCGAGCGACCCCGCGTGCCGCTCCCGGCTGCCGCCGGCACCCTGCAGCCGCGCTTCCGGATAGGCGAGGATCGGCAGGAGGCAGAGCGCGTCGAGGAGCGCGCAGGCCAGCACCGCCGCCCGCCAGCCGAGGACGTCGTAGGAGCCGACCAGCACGCCGACCCCGAGGATGCCGCCCAGCGACGCGCCGCAGAGCTTGGCCGAGGCGACGAAGGCCCGCCGCTCCGCCGGCACCGTCTCGACGACGAGGGCCTCCAGGGCGATGTCCATGGTGGCGACGCAGGCGCAGGCCGCGACCGCGAGCGCCAGCAGCACCCCGAGCGGCCAGTGCTCGCCGAGGCTCAAGGCCGCCAGCAGACCCACCGTGAGCCCTTGCGCCGCCACGATCCAGCCGAGGCGCCGGCCGAGGAACGGCAGCCGCACCCGGTCGAGCAGGACCGCCCACAGGAAGGTCAGCCCGACCGGCAGGTTGATGAGCTGCAGGAGCCCGACACCCGCGAGGTCGAGCCCGCGCGCCCGCAGGATCAGCGGCGCCCCGCCCGACAGGAAGCCGAGCGTGGCCCCGAAGGTCACGTACAGGCAGAAGAACGGGGCGAGCGGGCGCAGGGCCGCGAGGGTGCCCCGGGCCTCGCGGACCGCGAGGGAGTGCGTCACCGGAGGACGGCCACGATGCGCGCGGTCCCGGTGCGGCCGTACTTTGGAATCACACTAATTCTTATTTGGTTGCAGTGACTTGCAGCTTACGGGCGTGCGTCCTGCGCCGCAAGGGCGGCCGAACCGGGCGCGGTGCCGCGGACCGGCCGGGGCGCGGCGCGCCGCATCGGAGGCGGGGCCGGCGCCGTTCGACCCCCCGGACGGTCGGATCCCGAAGGGTGCTTTGGCCGAAGTCCGGGAGGCGCTCGTTCTGGGCGATCCTGAAATCGGAGCGGCGGGCCACCGCCGTGACGAGCGGGGGCCCGCCCAGGTGCGCGGGTGTGCCTGCGGCCGCTCAGCGTGAGGGCGATGCCGCCCGTGCCGCCGACGATCGAGTTGGCGCCGGGGCTACCGGCGCCCCGCACGGCGACCGCATGGGGTCATCGTTCGGATTGCCGCTCGACGGTGGGTACCCGCAGGCCGGAGGGCTTGAGAGGACGCGGTCCCCACCCCCGAGGGCGACGCAGGACCCGCGATCGACGGCACCGAGCGGGAGACGGGGCGGACGGATCGGGCCATCGCCGATCCGATGTGATCCGCCGGCATCCGCGTAGGGTGGGCGGGAGCCCGATCCGGGGTAATCCCCCGGGTCCGGCCCTCCGCCGCACCGGCCGGCTCACGCCGCCTGGATGTTGCCCAGGAAGGTGTCGACCTCCTGCTTGACGGTGAGCGACTGAACGGCGAGCTCGGCGGCTGCCGCGAGCACCTGGGCGGCCGCGCTGCCGGTCTCGCCGGAGGAGGCCAGCACCCGGGCGACATTGGCCGACACGTCCTGGGTTCCGCGCGCCGCCTCGCCGGCATTGCGCGAGATCTCGGTCGTCGCCGCTGTCTGCTGGGTGACCGTCGTGGCGATCGTGCCGGAGATTTCGTGAATCGCCCCGATCGTCGTCCCGATCCGCCGGATCGCTTCCGCCGCCCGGGCGCTCGCGCCCTGGATCGCCGCGATCTGCCCGGAGATCTCCTCGGTCGCCCGAGCGGTCTGGCCGGCCAGCGTCTTCACCTCGGCGGCCACCACGGCGAAGCCGCGTCCCGCCTCCCCGGCCCGCGCCGCCTCGATCGTGGCGTTGAGCGCGAGCAGGTTGGTCTGGCCCGCGATCGACGCGATCGTCGTCACCGCCGCCCCGATCTGGTCCGCGGCCTCGCCCAGCGCCGCCATCGCTCCGCCGGTCGCCTCCGCCTCGTGGGCGGCGTGGGCGGCGACCTCGTTGGAGCGCAGCACCTGACGCTCGATCTCCCGGAGGGACGCGACCATCTCCTCGGCGGCGGCCGCGACCGTCTGGACGTTGACGGAGGTCTCCTCCGCCGCGGCGCTCGAGGCGAGGGCCTGCCCGTTGGTGCCGTCGGCGACCTGCGTCATCACCCGGGCCGTCGAGTCGAGCTCGGTCGCGGCGGAGGTCACGATCTCGAGCGATTGAGCGACCTTGCGCTGGAAGTCGCGCACCAGTCCGTCCACCCGATCGGCCCGGCGCTGACGCGCCGATTGCTCGGCGACGTTCTGGCTCTCGAGCTCGCGGCGGGCCAGCGCGTTGGCCTTGAACACGTCGAGGGCCCGCGCCAGGGCGCCGATCTCGTCCCGGCGCTCGCGGCCCTCGACCGCGACGGCGAGATCTCCGGCGGCGATCGCCTGGACGGAGCGGTCGAGCGTCAGCAGCGGCCGGCTGATCGAGCGGCCGAGCCACAGGGCCGCGGCCACGCCGAGGGCGAGGGCGAGGACCGAGACGAGCGCGCCCACGGTCTGGCTCTGCGCCACCGCCTGCTGCGCGGACTGGATCTGGCCGTTGCGCTGCTCGAGCATCCGGGTGCGCAGGCGCGCCGCTGCCGTGCTGGCCTCGCCGGCCGCCCGGATCCACGTCGCCACGTTCCGGTCGAAGGCCTGGGCGGCGGTCGCGGCGGCGTCGCTCGTCGTCAGCAGCCGCTCGACCGCGGCCGGGAGACCCGACGCCAGATCCCGTGCCGTCGCCCCGGCCGGCGGACCGGCCTTGAGCTCCGCCATGCCGCGCCGGACGCGCTCCTGCTCGGCGGCCAGGATATCGGCCTCTCCGGCATTGGGCCGCTGAGCGTAGCGGCGGGCCGAGGCCGCGAGCGACTGCACCGCCTGCTGGAGCCGCAGGGCGACGTCGCTCGACGGATCGGCGGCGGCGGCCATCTGGGTCGTCAGGGTGTTGGTGAAGTTGGTCAGCCGGGCCGTCGCCGCGGTCAGGCCCCCCAGGCCGGCTTCCCGTTGGCGCGTGCTGGAGACGATCTCGTTGAAGCTCGTCTCGAGGGAGGCGATCTCGCGCTTCAGCGCCGCGGCGTCGCCGCCGATCAGCGCCTCGACGCGCTCGACGCGCTCGCCCAGGGCCTTGTAGGCGCCGCGCGCCGCCACGAGCTCGGCGCCGCCGGGCGCGCGCAGGTAGCGGGTTGCCTGCAGCTCGACATCGGCGACGCCGTTGGCGAACTCGGACAGGGCATCCGACGCCCCGGCTGCAGACGCGACCTCCGACACGGCACCGCCGAGGCGGTGCAGGCCGAGGCCGTTGAAGGCGGTGATTCCGCACAGCAGCAGCAGGACGAGGCCGAAGCCGAGGTTGATGCGGCTTCCGATGGGCCTGTCGGCCACGCGGGCGAGGAGGGAGGGCATGGCGGGATATTCCGATGGTCGGAGAGGGGCTGATCGGGCATGGTCCGTCGCACCGGACGGACACGGTTGGATGCGCAGCGGGGCGCCCCCTCGCCGGGAGAGCGCCGGGCGACCCGGACGGGGGTGGGCTCCGACGACCCCGAGCGCTGCTCTAGGTCTTTGGTCTTGCCGCGTTTTCCATCGACGAACCGGCATCCGGGTCGTCGATGGAAAACGCTCTAGCTGCGGACGGCGCGAATCGCCTCGAGCAACGGCTTGCCGTATTCGGTCTCGAACTGGGCGTCGGCGCCCCGGATCGCCGTCGTGAAAGCGGCGCGGTCGATGTCGGCGATTACCGTCATGCCGCGCTTGCCCAGCTCGGCGGTCAGGCGCGCCTCGTTGCGGTCGCCCGTCTCCCGGGCGGCCTGGGTCGCGGCGCGGGCCGCGGCGCGAACCATCGTCCGCCCGTCCTCCGAGAGCAGGTCGTAGGCCTGTCGCGACATGATCAGCATCGCGGCCGAGTAGATGTGGCCGGTCAGGCTGAGATAGCGCTGCACCCGATCGAAATTGGCGCCCGCGATGTTGCCGAGGGGATTCTCCTGGCCCTGGAACTCGCCCGCGCTGAGCGCGCCATAGAGATCCGGGAACGGCAGAGGTTTCGCATCGGCGCCGAGCGCCTTGAATCCGGTGATCATCGCGACGGACTGGGGGACGCGGATCTTCAGGCCGGCGAGATCCTTCGGGGACCGGACGGGAACCGATGCGGTCGTCAGGTGGCGCAGGCCGTTCTCGCTCCAGGCGAGGCCGACGAGGCCGCCGGACTCGACTTCCGTGAGGGCCTTCTGCCCGACCGGGCCGTCGAGGACCGCCCGCGCGTGGGCGACGTCGCGGAACAGGAAGGGGATGTCGAACGCGCCGAGCTTCGGGGCGACCATCGCGAAGCCGACGCTCGACACGATGGAGAGCTCCAGGGCGTTCTTCGCGACGTCCTGCGTCGTCTCCAGCTCGCCTCCGGAAACGCCCGCCGGATAGATCTCGACCCGCAGGCGGCCGCCGGACGAGGCCGCGACCCGCTCGGCGAAGACCGTGGCGCCCTGACCCGTCTGCGAGGCGAGGGCGTTGGTGATGACGAGCCGCATGACCTTGGCTCGCCCGGTGGCCCGAGCCGGCTTCGGCAGGCCGAGTGTCGACAGGGCTGCGCCGCAGCCGGCGAGGACATGCCTGCGGTTGATCACGTTCAACTTCCCCCAGCGTGGCTTCGGATCTCGGCCACCGAGCCGACACTTGTGACGCTAACGCAAGGTTAGTAAAAAAACACTTGAGGGCGCGGCCTCTGCCAATCTCAGGTCGGATCGGACCAGTTTTTGCAAGTCTCGGAGCTGTTCGGTGCGCCGCCATCGATCCGGCACGGCCGCGAAACTTCTCGACGGCGCCTCATGTCGCCTGCTTCGGACATGTCGGGTGCCGACCCCACGTTTCGACAAGCAGTCATGACTGATGGTGCGACGCAATTTTAAATTGAATAAATGCTTGTTTAGATTGAATAAATGCTTGGCCGCGCGCAATTCATGCCATGCGCTGCACATGTCGCGCCGTCCGGAGTCGCGCGGCGGCGCATGAAGCCGCCGTCGACCTCGATCGTCGCTCCGGTAATGAAGCCTGCGTCGTCCGGGTCCGTCACTGCGACCGAAGCGCCGCGCTCGGCCAGCCGGCGAGCGATGGACGAGCCGACCCCAGGCACGGACGTTAGGCTGGATCGGCCGGTGGGATGGCCCGCTGCGCGAGCGCGCCGGCCGCCTCGACAAGACGGGACTTGAAGACGGGACTTTGAAGACGGGACTTGCCCCGCCGCGTCACGGCGCCGGATCGGCCCGGAACCGCGACGCCCCGTCGTCGGGTTCCCGGCAGCGGCAGGCCGTCCGGCCCGCCGTCGTGGCGGGGTCCGTCGCGCCGTCGGCGAGAAGCCCGGCGAGCAGCGCCTCCAGTTCCGCCATCCGGTAGGGCTTCTGCATCACCGGGGCGGCCTGGTAGGCCGGGTCGACGCCCCGGCGGCCGTAGCCGGTGGCGAACAGGAACGGCACGCCGGTCTGGCGCAACAGGTCGGCGACCGGGTAGCTGCGGGCCTCGCCGAGGTTGACGTCGAGCACCGCGAGGTCGAAGGGCTGGGTCCGGGCCTGGGCGAGGGCCTGCTCGAGGCGCATCGCCACCACCACCTCGCAGCCGAGGTCGAGCAGCATGTCCTCGGCCATCATGGCGACGAGGCTCTCGTCCTCCACCAGCAGGACCCGGCAGCCGGGCAGCCCGCTCATCGCAACGCCCCGCCCGCCGGGTCGCGTCCCCGGACGAGGGCCTGGCCGTCCCAGCCCGGGGGCGTCAGCGGGATCCGCATGCGGCAGATGACGCCCCCGGGCGCGTAGGCGATCTCGGTGCTGCCGCCGAATTCCAGCGGCACCTGGCGCTCGACCAGCCGCGAGCCGAAGCCCCGGCGGGCCGGCGGCGCGACCGCGGGGCCGCCGGCCTCGCGCCAGTCGAGATCGAGGCGCTGGCGCCCGTCCTCGCCGTCGGCGAGCGCCCAGCCCACGACGACGCGGCCCTCCGGGACCGACAGGGCCCCATGCTGCAGGGCGTTGGCGGCCAGCTCGTGCAGCGCCATGCCGAGGCTCACCGCGACCTTCGGGTGCAGGCGGGCGTCGGGCCCGTCGAGGTGGAGCCGGTCGGCGGGCAGCGGGCCGAGCACCCGCTCGATCACGCCGCGCAGGCTGGCGCTCTCCCAGTTGTCCGCCACCAGCACGTCGTGGGCGGTGGAGAGCGCGGAGAGCCGCGCCTCGAACAGGTCGCGGGCCGCACCCTCGGCGCGACCGCGAAAGGTCTGCGCGGCGATCGACTGCACGGTGGCGAGCGTGTTCTTCACCCGGTGGTTCAGTTCGTCGATGAGCAGGCGCTGGCGCTCCGCCGCGGCCTTCTCCTCGCTGATGTCGCGCACCTCGATGATGGTGCCGATGACCTGGGCGGCGTCGTCCCGGATCGGGCTCGCGGTGAAGCCGACGGGATAGAAACGACCGTCGCGGTGGACGAAGACCTCCTCGCCGCGCTCCTGGTTGTTCTCCGGGAAGGCGCGGTCGATGGCGCATTCGTGCAGCGGGAAGGGGCGCCCGTCCGGGTAGGTGTGGTGCACGATGTCGTGCAGCGGGCAGTCCCGCGCCAGCACCTCGGCGAGGGTCCAGCCGGTCAGCTGCTCGGCCGCACGGTTCATGTAGACGCAGTGCTGGCGGTCATCCATCAGGAAGATCGACACCGAGGCGTTGTCGAGCACGGCGTTGAGGCGGCGCTCGGTCTCGAACAGCTGGCCGCTGCGCCGCAGGCTCGGCAGCGCTGCCGCCGCGGCGGCCGGCGATCGCAGCGGCTGGCGCGCATCCGTCACAAGCCCCACCCCTCGTCGCGCCGGCCGGGGAAACCCGGCAACGGCCCTGAAGCTAGGGCAGCCCCGGCCCGCGGCAATTCGTCGGCGGCCGTCACCCGGCATCCCGCAGCCGCGTGCCGGCCTCGCCGTAGCCGAGCGCCGCCGCCGCCCGGTTGGCGATGCCGCGGCTCACGGTCACCCATTCGAGGTCGTTGATCGCCTTGACCAGTGCCTCGCGCGCGGGCGCGTCCGCTTCATCCGGGGCGGCCTTGCCGAAGGCGGCCTCGGCGAGGGTCACGGCGGCGATCAGCACCCGGTCGCGGCCGTCTTCGATGCGCGGATCGCGCTCGACATGGCCGCGCACGTCCTCGTCGAAGCGCTTGACCACCGCCCAGGGCAGCGCCTCGGCGCTGCAGCCCTCCGGATAGGCCCGGGCGATGGCGCGCGCGCCGGCGGCGGCCTCCCGGACGAGTGCGACGAGCGTGGCGGCCATGGCGGCTCCGTTGACAGGCGTGGCGAAGCGGAAACCCGCGAGCGGGCCCGCGGGTCCGCCCCTACCGCGCCAGCTGCCCCTCGGCCGCGGCCTTCGCCATCGCCTCGGCATCGGCCGGCAGCAGCGTGCGCTCCGCCACCATGCGGGCGGCGGCCGCCCGCACGGCCGCCGCGTAGGCGCCCGCCTCCGGGTAGCGCTCCTCCAGGGACGGCCGCGGGTCGTCGGGGGCTCGCGCGGCCTTCGTCGCCGCGAAGGGCAGCACGCCGCCCTTCTGGTTGCACAGGGTCGCGGCGGCGCTGCCGCGGGTCGGGTTCCAGGCGGTGTAGGTCGCCCGCGGCGCCTCGATCAGCGGCAGCCGGATGCCCGCCAGGGTGTTGCCGTCCGGGTCGACCTTCGGCAGCAGCAGCGGGTAGGTGGCGCGCACCACCGGCGGGTCGCCGGGGCCCGCCCCGGGCTCGACCCACTGGGCCGGATTGTAGAGGCCGGTATAGGGCAGGCCGGGGATCGGCGGGTAGAGATGCCCCGGGGCGCCGAGCGTGCCGTCGGCCCGCGAGGGGTAGCGGCTCGCCGGTGGCGCCACCCCGTCGGCGATCCAGGATTCGAGGGCGACGAGGAGCGCCCGCGACGCCGCCCCGGCATGGACCGGGCTCACCGGCAGGGCGCAGCCCGGGTCGCTCGCGGTCTTCGCGTCGGGCGCGGCGAAGTGCGGCGCGCCGGTGACCATGTAGACCCGGACCTCCGACGGCTGGGCGAGGTCGGCGCCGCGCGTGTCGGTGGTCACCAGCGCCCCGCGGGAGCCCCACAGCTCGTACTCGCTGTCGACATGCATCAGGCGCGGGCAGGTGCTGGTGATCCGGCAGCGCAGGAACAGGCCGTCGCGCCGGCCCGTCAGCGCGTCGGTCGTCGTCGCGTAGGCGAAGGGGAACTGGTCGGCCGGGTAGTAGCGGTCGAGATGCGGCCCGGGGTTGCGGCCGGGCTGGGCGAAGCGGGCATTGGTGAAGCTGCGCCGGCTGCCGGCGATGTGCGGCATCATCCCGTCGAACACCATCCGGCCGCTCTCGTCCTCGTTCATGCCGAGATAGAGCAGGTCGCGCAGCACCCGGCCCGATTGCGAGATGCCGAAGCCGACCGCCCGGTCGACGGTGCTGCGCCCGTCCGCGGCGAGCGGGTTCCGGTCGCTCGCGTCGTGGTGCAGGAAGGTCGCGACGTCCCGGATCGCCGCGAGGCCGAGGCCCGTCACCGCCGGGTCGCGGGCGGTGTAGATCAGCTCGTAGAGGGCGCTCCCGTCGAAGCCCTCGGGCCGGGTGATCGCGATGCGGGTCGGGCCGACGAACCGGAACGACAGGCCGGGGGGCGTCGCGCGCGGGTCCTCGGGCCGCGCCCGCACGGTGAGGCGCGCCTTCGACGGGTCGAGGTCGGCGGCCGGCCAGGTCAGCGGCGCCTCGACCGGCGAGGTCGTGTTCTCGAAGCTCCACTCCTCGCGGGACGGCCCGGTGACCCCGGCCAGCACCGGCAGGCGGATGCCCATGGGAGCGCCCGCCTCGCCGTTCCCGGGCGCGATGTCGCCCTGCCAGCCGATCCAGGCCAGGGTGTAGCCCCGCGACAGCAGGAAGCCCCGGCCGGCATCCTCCGCCCGGTCGAGCCGGCCCGACGCCTCGGTCGAGGTGCCCTCGACCAGCGGGCCGATCAGCTTGCGGCCGCGATTGGGGATCTCGACGAGGAGCAGACCGTTCGGCCGCTCGGGCCGCAGCAGCACCACGTCGGCGGTCGCCTCGACCTTGCCGTCCGGGTTGCGGGGCGCGAGCGCGATGTCGGCGATGACCGCGTTGTGCGGGTCGGCGGGATCGAGCGCGATGGTCGCCCGCCCGGTGATCTTCCGGGCCTGGCCGCGCTCGCCGAAGGCGCGGCCCTGGAAGGCCGGCGCCTCGGTGGCGACGGTCTCGAACCGCGTCACCTCGGCGGCGGCCGGGCCGGCGGCGAGGCCGCCCCCGAGAAGCGCCACGGTCGCGGCGCGCTTGATCCCCGTCATCACGGTCTCCCCCTCGCGGCGCCTCGTCCCGGGCGCCTGCCCGGCGAGCGTAGCGGCGGGAGGCGCCGCTGTGAACCGTGTCAGGGCTTGCTCCCGCGGCGCGTTCAGGCGGTCCCCGCCAGCACGGCCTCGAGGTAGTGCCGCGCGAAGCCCGGCATCCGGGCGGGATCGAGATCCGCTTTCCTGCGCACGGCGACGATGCCCGACAGTTCCGGCTCCGCCTCGGCGGCGAGGTGGGCGGCGATCCGCGCCCGCACCGGCGCCTCGTCCTCGGCGAGCGGCACCGGGCGCAGGAGCGCCATCAGGCCGCCATCGCGCACCACGATCCAGCCCGGATCCGGCCCCTCCGGGGCGACGAGGCCGGTCTCCTCCCGCAATTCGCGCAGCGCGCTCGCCGCGAGGTCGACCCGGCCGTCGGGGGCGATGTCGGTCGGGTCCGGGGTGCCGCAGGGGAAGTAGACCCGCCCGGCGGCGGCGGTGTGCGGGCCCATCTCGCCGAGCAGGAAGGCGCCGTCCCGGGTGCGCGGCACCGCCGCCGCGAAGACGTTGAGGACGTCCCCGTCCGGGAACCCCCAGTCCTTGAGGGCCAGGAGGGCGGCGAACTCGGCCTCGAACAGGTCGAGGTCCAGAACCCCGTCGGCGAGCGTCCAGCGGCGCAGCAGCAGCACGGTGCCGTTGAACATCGCCGGGCGGGCCGCCCGGCGGTGCTCCCAATGCGCCGCGATGGCCGCCCGGTTGTCGCGGGCCCAGGCCCAGTCGTGCGCGACCACCCGGGCCGCGACCGCGCGGGCCGGCGTGAGCGTGACGCCGGTCACAGGTGCAGCACGCCCTCGGAGACCAGGACGGCGCCGCCGCCGATCTCCGCCGCCCGCAGGGCGCCGTCCTCGATCGTGAGCTGGAGCAGGATCTCGCTCGGCCGGCCCATCTCGACCCCTTGCGCGATGCGGAGGTCGTGCGTGCCGCTCCCCAGGGGCTCGAACTGCATCAGGGCGCCGGCGAAGGCCGCCACCGCCCCGCCGGTCGCCGGGTCCTCGACGATGCCGGCGGCGGGCGCGAACATCCGGGCCCGGAAGCTGTGGGCGGGATCCCCGGTCTCGCCGGTATAGAGAAACACCTTGGCGCCGGGCCCGAGGGCCTCGGTCAGGGAGGCGGCGCTCGCCCGCGCCCGCCCGAGGGCGTCGAGGTTCTGCACCGGCACGAGGTGGAACGGCGTACCGGCGCTGTAGCGGCTCGGCCGGTGGCGGGCGAATCCGATCTCGGCGGGCGACAGGCCGAGCGCCCCGGCGAGCGCCGTGGCGTCCGGCTCCTCGCCCCAGCTCTCCGGCAGGCGCGGCAGGCGGAAGCGCGCCCGGCCGCGGCCCTCGCCGGCCTCGACCACGCAGGGCACCACCCCGACCTCTTCCTCGAGCCCGAACGCCACCGCGTCGGCGACCTCCGCCCGCGTGTCACCGAGGGCGAGCAGCACCGCGGTCCCGACGGTCGGGTGGCCGGCGAAGGCGAGTTCCTGGGTGGGCGTGAAGATCCGCAACCGCGCCCGGTGCCGGCTCTCGGCCGGCGGCATCACGAACACCGTCTCCGACAGGTTGAACTCCCGGGCGATGGCCTGCATCGCGGCCTCGTCCAGCCCCTCGGCGTCGAGCACCACGGCGAGCGGGTTGCCGGCGAGCGCGGTCTCGGTGAACACGTCCAGGGTGGCGTAGCGGCGTGCGGGCATTGGACCATCCATCCGTCGGGCGGCATGGCGCGAGGCAGCACGGATCGGGGGGAGGGCGCAAGGGCCGGGACCCGAGAGGAGGTTTACGGCAGTTTCGCGAATCCGTCGTAGCGATCTTCCGCCGGGGCGCCCGGCGATCGGTGCGGGCGTTTCACCCGGGGGCGCCGAGGTGCCGGCCGGTCCTTCCTCGGGAGACGGTTCAAGGGTCTTGCCCAAAAGGGTCTTGCCCAAGCCGTTTCGCCGCGCGCTTGACCGTCTCGTTGATCCGGGTCTGCCAGCCCGGGCCGGTGGCCCTGAAGGCCGCGAGGGCGTCGGGGTCGAGCCGCAGCGTGACCTGCACGAGCCGGCCCGGCGATTTGGGCCGCCCGCGCTTCATGAGCGCGGCGAACACGTCGGGCGGCAACACCTCGTGGGCGGGCCGCAGGCGACCGAGTTCCTCGTCCGTCATCTCGCGGGCATCCGGATCCGCTTTCATGCGGGCTTGCAGCTCTGCCTCCTCGGCGTCGCTCAGCATCGGGACCGTTCGCTTACCCGGCTTGTGCGGCATAGGCTCTCCTCTCGCGGTTGCTGGCGGTCCGCAGGCTGATGGCTGAGATGGCTTCCGTACCGAGGAGCGAGAAGGCGAGCGTCACGAGCTTGCCGTCGAGATAGCCGGTCGCGATGTATCGAGCGCCGCCGGATCTGCCGCTGTAGCTCTCGCTGATCGCCGCGGTGTCCCACTCGAAACGATCGCGCGCATCGGCGAAATCGAGTCCGTGGCCGGCAGGAGGAGCCTGGCGGTTCCTCTCTCGCTTTGGTTCGTCCCAGACCATTCTCACCTATTTTTTGTAACTCTCGAAAATAAAGGTGGCAAGGTGAAACGCCGCCCCCGGATGGTGTAGGCGTGCGGGACGATCCGCCGGAGCGCCCTACCATGCCCCACGCCCTCACCCCCGAGACCGGCGCCCGCTTCGCCGCGCTCACCCTCGGCCACGTCACCCGGGAATACCCCAACAAGCCCGACCACACCCTGGCGGGTCCCGAGGACGCGCGCACGCCCGCCGCCCTGCACCCGGTGTTCCACGGCAGCTTCGACTGGCATTCCTGCGTCCACGGCTACTGGCTGCTCGCCCGGGTGCTGCGGCTCTTCCCCGAGGGACCGCAGGCCCCCGCGATCCGCGCCCTGTTCGACCGGCAGCTGACGCCCGAGAAGGTCGCGGGCGAGTGCGCCTACCTGGAGGCCCCGACCGCGCGGGGCTTCAAGCGGCCCTACGGCTGGGCCTGGGCGCTGAAGCTCGCCGACGAGCTGGCGCGCCTGCCCGATCCGCGCTGGGCGCGGGCGCTCGCCCCGATGGCGGAGATCGTCGCCCGGCGCTTCCGGGACTTCCTGCCGCTCTCGCCCTACCCGGTGCGGGTCGGCACCCATTTCAACACCGCCTTCGGGCTGCGCATGGCGGCGGATTACGCGGACGGGACCGGGGACACGGCGCTGACCGACCTCCTGCGCGCCACCGCCCTGCGCTGGTACGGCGAGGATGCCGACTGCCCGGCCTGGGGCGAGCCGAGCGGCGACGACTTCCTGTCCTCCGCACTGATCGAGGCCGAGTGCCTGCGCCGCCTGCTGCCGGCCGACGCGTTCGGGCCGTGGTTCGACCGCTTCCTGCCGAACCTCGCCGAGCGCCGGCCCGAGACCCTGTTTCGGCCGGCCACCGTCACCGACCGCAGCGACGGCAAGATCGCCCATCTCGACGGGCTCAACCTCAGCCGGGCCTGGTGCCTGCGGGCGCTCGCCGGCGCGCTCACCGACGGGGATCCGCGGGGCCCAGTCCTGCGCGAGGCGGCCGAGGGGCACCTCGCCGCGGCGCTGCCGCACCTCGCCGACGACTACATGGGCGAGCACTGGCTCGCGAGCTTCGCGCTCCTGGCGCTGGAGGCGTGATCGCTCACACCGCCTCGACCGGGAAGGTGCGGCTCGGGGCCACGAACTCCTCCTGCGCCGCCACCGTCAGGATCTCGCGGGCGCCGGCCTCCTCGGTGCGCCGCAGGAGGCCGAAGATCGAAGCGGCGGAGGCGCCGAGCGCCTCGCCGGCCGAGCGGGTGCGGGCGTAGTGCACCAGGAACAGGGCCGCGGTGGCGTCGCCCGCGCCGTTGACGCCGAGCGAGAGCCGCGGGGTGCGCAGGCGCCAGAACCGTCCGCCCTCGCCGGCCAGCATGTCGATGCTGTCCCCGGGCGTCTCCTCGGTGTGGAGCGAGGTCACCAGCACCACCTTGGGGCCGCTCGCCTGCACGGCGGCGACGGCGGCCTTCGCGTCGGCCAGCGTCCGGGTCTCGATGCCGCTGAGGTAGTCGAGCTCGAACTGGTTGGGGGTGATGATGTCGGCCGCCGGCACGGCGTGGTCGCGCATGAATTCCGGGATGCCGGGCCGCACGAACACGCCGCGGCCGACATCGCCGATCACCGGGTCGCAGCAATAGAGGGCCGCGGGGTTGGCCGCCCGCACCCGCTCGACCGCCCGGAGGATCGCCGTGCCGATATCGGCCGAGCCCATGTAGCCCGACAGCACGCCGTCGCAGGTCGGCAGCACCCCGCGCTCGGCGATGCCCTCGACCAGCTCCTCGATCGCCGGCCCGTCGAACACCCGGCCGCGCCAGGCGCCGTAGCCGGTGTGGTTGGAGAACTGCACCGTGTGCACGGCCCAGACCTCGACCCCGAGGCGCTGCATCGGGAAGACCGCCGAGGCGTTGCCGACATGGCCGTAGGCGACGTGGGACTGGATCGACAGGACGTTCATCGCGACGCGGGATCCTCGCAGGGGCGCCCTCGGCCGGGGCCGGGGCGCGAGGCCCGCACGATCCCCGGATCGGGCCCTCCTGGCAACCGCCCCGAGCGGGGGGATTTACCCGGCGCTCACCGCGCCGGATCGATACGGCCCCGCGGGGCGGAACGTCCTCGTGGACTCGCGACTTGTCCCCGCTGCCCGCCACCCCAAGGTCAAGGTTCACGATGGACTTCGAGAGCTTGCGCACCACGGTGCTCGATTTCGTGCGCGACCACCAGGCCTGGGCGCCGGTGATCACCGGGATCATCGCCTTCTGCGAATCCCTGGCGGTGCTCTCGCTCCTGGTGCCGGCGACCGTGATCCTGATCGGCATCGGGGCGCTGATCGGCTCGGGCGCGATCCCGTTCCTGCCGGTGATGGTGGGCGCGGCGATCGGGGCGATCCTGGGGGACTGGGTCTCCTACGAGGTCGGCCGCTACTACAAGGACGGCGCCAAGCGGATGTGGCCGCTCAGCCGCTACCCCGAGATGGTGCAGAAGGGCGAAGCGTTCTGCCAGCGTTGGGGCGCCTGGGCGATCGTCGTCGGCCGCTTCATCGGCCCGGCCCGGGCGGTGGTGCCGCTCATCGCCGGCGTGGCCCTGCTGCCGCGGCTGCCGTTCTGGCTCGCCAACGTCTCCTCGGCCTTCCTGTGGGCCTTCGTCTGGCTCGCCCCGGGCGCCGGGCTGATCGACTGGCTGCGGCGCGCCTGACGCAGGAGACGGCGACACCGGAGGATGGATCCCGCTTGCAACGACCTTGCCGATCGTCCGGACGATGACTCGGGGCATGCGGATCGCCACATCGATTCTTAGGAGACATCGCCCAAGCTGCGTCCGAGGATGAGCGAGAGAGACGTCCCGGCGACCGGAGATGTACGGTCCGACGCCGCCCCGCCCGTCGCCGGGATCTTCGTGGCCGCGCCGGCCGGGGGATCCGGGCCTCGACGTGCCGGAGCCCGCGTCGCACGACCTCGCCTCGGTTCCTCACGAAACAGATCGTCGAATCCCGCCCGGGAGCCACCGGTTTTACCTTACATGAAGGTAACCCTGGGAGGGTATCGGTCGGCGGGTCCGGAGCAGTACGATGACCGAGCGGAGCGGATGTGGGCAATGCCGGAGCGGTGAACCGCTTCCCTTCGCCTTCACGATGGCCTTTCACCCCATCGTCGACATCGAGAAGAACGAAATCTGGGGCTACGAGGCGCTGGTGCGCGGCACCGAGGGTCAGGGCGCCGGCTACATCCTCGGCCAGGTCAACGACGACAACCGCTACCGCTTCGACCAGGCCTGCCGCACCAAGGCGATCGAGCTGGCCGGCGGGCTGTTTCCGGCCGGCGACGTGCGGCTGTCGATCAACTTCCTGCCGAACGCCGTCTACGAGCCGGCGGCCTGCATCCGGGCGACGCTCGAGGCGGCGCGGCGGATCGGGTTCTCGCACCGGCGGATCATGTTCGAGTTCACCGAGAACGAGCGCATGACCGACGTCGCCCACGTCCAGCGCATCGTCGCCGATTACCGCCAGCGCGGCTTCCTCACCGCGCTCGACGATTTCGGCGCCGGCTATGCGGGCCTCGGCCTGCTGGCCCGGTTCCAGCCCGACCTGATCAAGCTCGACATGGAGCTGATCCGCGGCATCGCCGATTCCCCGGCCCGCCGCGCGATCGTGTCGGGCGTGATCGGCATCGCCCGGACGCTCGGCGTCGCGGTGATCGCCGAGGGGATCGAGACGCAGGACGAGCTTTCCGCCCTGCGGGAGGCCGGCATCACCCTGTTCCAGGGCTACCTGTTCGCCCGCCCCGCGGTGGCGGCCCTGCCGGAGCTGAGCCCGGCGGGGATGCGACAGGCGGCGTGAGGATCACGCCTCCAGGAGCGCGTCGATGTCGGCCGGCGTCAGCGCGCGCGTCGGGGTGCCGTCGTGGTCGAACAAGGCCTCGGCGAGCGCGCTCTTGCGGGCCTTGAGCGCTTCCATCTTCTCCTCGATGCTGCGCGCCGCGACGAGCCGGTGGACGAAGACCGGCTTGTCCTGGCCGATGCGGTGGGCGCGGTCGATCGCCTGGGCCTCCACCGCCGGGTTCCACCACGGGTCGTACAGGATCACCGTGTCGGCGCCGGTGAGGTTGAGGCCGGTGCCGCCGGCCTTGAGGCTGATCAGGAAGACCGGGACCTCGCCGGCCTCGAAGCGGGCGAGCACCGCCTCGCGGTTGCGGGTGCGCCCGGTCAGCTCGGCATGGGCGATGCCGGCCTGCACCAGGCGCGGCTTGATCAGGTCGAGCATCGCGGTGAACTGCGAGAACACCAGCACCCGGCGCCCCTCGGCGAGCAGCGCCTCGAGCAGCTCCTCCAGCCGTTCGAGCTTGGCCGAGCCGGCCTCGGCCGCGTGGTCGAGCTTCAGCAGGCGCGGGTCGCAGCAGGCCTGGCGCAGCTTGAGCAGGGCGTCGAGGACGACGATCCGGCTGCGCTCCCAGCCCTTGGCGGCGATCGCCTCGCGCACCCGGGCGTGCATCGCCAGGCGGATCGATTCGTAGAGGGCGCGCTGGGCCTCGCCCATCTCGACCTCCTCGGTGATCTCGGTCTTGGCCGGCAGGTCGCGGGCGACCTCCTCCTTGGTCCGGCGCAGCAGGAACGGCCGGATCCGCCGCGCCAGCAGCCGGCCGCGCTCGGCGTCGCCGTGCTTCTCGATCGGCGTGCGCCAGTCCCGCGCGAAGGTCCGGCGCTCGCCGAGGAGCCCCGGACAGGCGAAGGAGAACAGCGACCAGAGCTCCGCCAGGTTGTTCTCGAGCGGCGTGCCCGAGAGGCAGAACCGGTGCCGGGCGGCGAGCGAGCGGATGATCTGGGTCGTCGCCGCGTCCGGGTTCTTGATCGTCTGGGCCTCGTCGAGGACCAGGAGGTGCCACTCCTGCGCCCCGAGCACCGCCTGGTCGCGGGCGACGAGCGGGTAGGTGGTGAGCACGAGGTCGTGCCGGGGAATCGCGTCGAAATGCTCCCGGCGGCCGAGCCCGTGCAGGACCAGCACCGCGAGGCCGGGGGCGAAGCGCTCCGCCTCCCGGCGCCAGTTCGCCATCAGGCTCGTCGGCGCGACCACGAGGGCCGGACGGTCGAGGCGCCCCTCGGCCTTCTCGCGGGCGATCAGCGCCAGCGCCTGGACGGTCTTGCCCAGCCCCATGTCGTCGGCGAGGATCCCGCCGAGGCCGGCCTCGCGCAGGAAGGCGAGCCAGGACAGCCCCTCGGCCTGGTAGGGCCGCAGCTGCGCGCGAAAACCCTCCGGCGGGGCGACCGGCGGGATGCCGCCCTCGGCGAGCAGCCGCCGGCCCATGGCGCGCAGGGCCTCGCCGCCGCGCCAGGCCACCATCGCGGCCCGGCTCGCCCGCTCGAGCGCCGCGAGCGTGGCGGCGTCGACGAGGCCGAGCCTCAGGCGCCCGCCCTCGCCGGAGCCGCCGAGGCTCAGTTCGCGCAGGGCGAGCAGGATCGGCTTGAGCCGGGCCGCCGGCAGCGCCAGCGCCCGCCCGTCGGGCAGCGGCACCATCACGGGCTCGGGCGAGGCCTCGTCGAGCGCCTCGATCGAGAAGCCGGGCCGGGCCAGCAGCGCGGCCACCGGCTCGGCGAGGGGGATGCGCTCGCCCTCGACCTCGATCCCCAGATCGAGTTCGAGCCAGTCGATCCCGGTGCTCTCGTGGATCGCGAACTCGACCGCCGCGTCCGGGCGCAGCACCCGGCCGCGGAAGCTGCGATCGGTGACGATCTCGAACCCCTCCGCCGCGAGGACCGGCAGCGCCTCGGCCTGGATCGCGGTCCAGGCCTCCTCGCCGGCATCGGGCAGGAAGTCCCGGGCATGGGCTTGGTGCTGGGCGTGGCCGAGGGCCAGGGGCGTGCGGCGCTCCTGGAGCGGCGACAGGCCGTGGGCGAGGAGCCGCGCCACCGCCCGCTGCTCGGCCCGCCCATCGCGCTCCACGACTTGGAGCCGGCCGCCGGCGAGCTTGCTCGGCCGCTGCCGCGGGTCGCCGAACGGCACCGCCACCGGACCGTAGCGGAACGCGAGCGCCGCGAGGCGCACCGGCACCGGCGGCCGGCCGTAGACGTAGGGTGCCGGCACCTCGATCTGGAACAGGCGCAGCACCGGCACCGGCGGCGTGTCGACGATCCGCTCCCGCGGCGGCTCCGGCAGGCGCAGGGCGAGGCCGGGCACCGCCGCGGCCAGCGCCGCGTTGAGCGCCTGCGCCGAGGCCGCGGGCACGGCCGGCGCCGCCAGGAGGGCGGCGGCGAGGTGGGGCGGCATCCCGACCTCGATCGGCCCGACGAGCCCGGCCTCCGGGTCGAGATAGGCCGGCGGCTGGGCGGCGAGCGCCAGGACCGGCGCGCCGTCCGTCGCTTCGCAAGTCCCTTCGCAGGTCTCCCGGCCTATCCCTCGGCCCGTGCCGTCCCCGTCCGCGAGGCGCGGGTGGGGCGCCAGGGTCTCCTCGCCCTCGACCCAGTCGATCCGGCCGGGCCGGGACGGACCCGCCGCCAGGGCCGGTCCCAGCACGGTCCCGAACCGGGCCCGGCCGGTCGCCAGAACCTGCTCCAGGATCTCGGCGCCCGTCTGGTCGAGCAGCGGATAGGCCGGCGGCGCCTCGCCCTCGGCCTCGCGCTCCCGCCCGGCGAGAGCCTTGAGGATGCGCAGGTCCGACGGGCGCAGGTAGGCGCCCGGGGTCGCCGCGTGGACGACACCGTAGGGCTCGACCGGGCGGGCCTTGGCGGACATCGCCCCGCTCTTCAGGATCCGGGCCTGCATCGGTGCGACGCCGAGGCGGGACGCCGTGCCGCCGCGGCCGGGCAGGGCCAGGAGGACGTAGATCAGGCGCCGGTCGATCTCGGGCGGAAACGCCTCGCCGCCGGTCCTGCGGGCGCGGTCGAGGCTCTGGATCCAGCGTTCCAGCTCCTCCGGCAGGGCCTCGGGGCCGGCGGCGTCCCGGAGCTGGAGCAGCCGGGCCGCCCGCGTCTCGGGGGTCGGCGGGGGCGCAGGGCGCAGGGCGGTGCCCCGGAACGCCCCGAGCAGCACCGCCGCGACGTGCCGGCAATTGGTGCGGTCCCGGCAGGTGCAGAGCCCGAGGATGACGGTATCGCGGCCCGCCCTCTCGACCTCGATCGAGACGCTGTACACCGTCTTTCCGCTGCGGCTCTCGACGTCGCCCTCGAGGTAGCCGTCCCCGTCCGTCTCGACATCGAGCACCTGGCCGTTCGCCAGGTCGCTCGCGCCGTCGTGGAAGGAGGCATGCCCGCAGTTGCGCAGGATGTCGCGTTCGGTGAATGAGAGCGTCCTGCCCATCGAAACGGTGATCGCCTCCGGCCTGCCGACGGCAAGGTAGGGAGGCGGGCCGGCGCTGGGAACCGGGGGCCGGCGGAATCGGCCGTGGACGGCCGGCATGCGGAACGGATGGCTCCGCTTGCCGTTCCGGCACTCGACACCGTTAGGCGTGCAGGAGGGAACGAGCGTCTCATGACCGGACAGGCCCGATGAGCGACGAGCACCCCGTGACCGGCGAACCCGCGGCCCTCGCGCCCGCGCGCGAGACCCTGTTTCAGCCCGGCCGCACCTGCTGGTGCGTGGCGCGGGCCGAGCGGGTCGCCGTGATGGTCGATTCCGCCGAGTACTTCGCCCGGCTGGAGGAGGCCCTGCGCCAGGCGCAATCCTCGATCCTGATCGTCGGCTGGGACTTCGACGGGCGCATCCGCCTGCGCCACGACGCATCCCCGGAGGAATCGCCCCCGCTCGGTCCGCTCCTGCGCGACCTCGCGGCGCGGCGGCCGGACCTCCAGGTGCGGGTGCTGGTCTGGAGCGTCGCCACCCTGCACGGGCCGGGCGCGGCTCTGCCGCTCCTGTTCGGGGCCGAGTGGGAATCCCATCCGCGGGTCGAGCTGCGTCTCGACACCCATCACCCGCTCTACGCCGCCCACCACCAGAAGCTCGTCTGCATCGACGACCGCATCGCGTTTGCGGGCGGCATCGACCTGACGGTCGGGCGCTGGGACACCCCGGCCCACGAAGCCGGCGACCCCTTGCGCACCAACCCCGACGGGGAACTCTATCCGCCGGTCCACGACCTGCAGATGGCGGTGGACGGCGAGGCCGCGGCGCGGCTCGGCGAGATCGCCCGCGAGCGCTGGCGCGCCGCGACCGGTGAGGTGCTGGAGCCCGTGCGCGGCGCCGCGCCGGTCTGGCCGCCGGACCTGGCGCCGCTCTTCACCGACATGCCCGTCGCCGTCGCCCGCACCATGCCGCTCCAGGGCGACGAGCCGTCGGTCGAGGAGGTGGCGGCGCTCACCGCCGCGTCGCTCGCCGCGGCCCGCAAGACCCTCTACCTCGAGGCGCAGTACCTCACCGCCGACTTCGTCGCCGACGCGCTCGCCGCCCACCTCACGGCGGAGGACGGACCCGAGATCGTCGTGGTGATCACGCGCCGCTCGCACAACTTCACCGAGCGCGTCGCCATGGGTACGCCGCGCGACCGGGTGCTGCGCCGCCTGCGCGCCGTCGACCGCTTCGGGCGCCTGCTCGTCGCCTACCCGGTGGTGCCGGGCGCGCAGGGCGCCGACGAGACCGACGAGGCCGGGGATTGCGAGATCGAGGTCCACGCCAAGCTCGTCATCGTCGACGACGGGTTCCTGCGCATCGGCTCCTCGAACCTCAACAACCGCTCGGTCGCCCTCGACACCGAGTGCGACCTCGCGGTCGAGGCCCGGACCCCCGAGGAGCGCCGGGCGATCCGGGCCCTGCGCGACCGCCTGGCGGCCGAGCATCTGGGCGTGGCCCCCGAGGTGCTGGCGGAGGCCGCCGAGCGGGACGGCCTGATCGCGGCGATCCGGCGCCACATGGGCGGTCCCCGCAGCCTGCGGGTCTGCGAGGTGCCGGAGGAGGAGGGCCTGCTCGACCCCCTGGTCAGCTCCGAGCTGCTCGACCCGGAGCGGCCGTTCGGGACGGGGTAGCGGCGCCCGCCCTCCCCGCATCCCGCCACCGGAACACCGCCTCGGTCGCCGCGAAGGCGACGAGGCCGAGCGCCAGCGGGATCAGGAAGTAGATGCACCGGAAGGCGATCAGCGGGCCGATGACGTCGGTCTTCGGCAGCAGGTGCACGACCACGCTCTCGATCACCCCGACGCCGCCGGGGACGTGGGTGATGAGCACCGCCGCGTTGGCGATGACGAAGACCGAGGCGACGGCGAGGTAGCCGACGTCGGAGACCGCCATGAGCACCTGGTGCAGGCAGGCCGAGACCAGGGCGAAGTTGACGGCGCCCAGCGCCACCTGCGCGGCGGCGAGCGGCAGCGGCGGCATCTCGATCGACCAGCGCCGGAAGGTCAGCGGCTTGCGCCACCAGGCGGCGAGGGCGAGATAGCCCGCGACGAAAGCCGCGCAGGCCAGCCCCGCCGCCAGGACGGAGCCGGTGCCGAGCCCCGTCACCTCCCGGGCGAGGCCCGGATGGACCAGCACCGCGACGGCGCCGAGCGCCATCAGGCCGACCGCCACGGTGACGCCGCAGAACAGGACCGCCTTGGCGACGTCCGCGGTGCCGAGCCCCCAGCGGGTGTAGAAGCGGTAGCGGATCGCTCCGCTGCTCAGGCCCGCGAACCCGATGCTGTGGCCGAGCGAGAGGCTGATGAAGGCGGCGAGGGCCACCCGCCGGTAGGGCAGGGGCGTGCCGGCGGCGCGCAAGGCCAGCCAGTCGATGCCGGTGAGACAGAGATAGCTCGCGGCGGCAAAGCCTCCGGCCGCGAGGAGCCGGCGCGCCGGCACGGCCCGCACCGCATCGACGAGCTGGCCCGGGCTGTAGCCGGACAGCGTGCGGTAGAGCAGGTAGCCGCCGAGCACGACGCTGACGAGCGTGGCGAGGATGGTCCAGAACCGGCGCCGCCCGGAGGTCGTTTCGCGCTTATCCTGGTCGTGTGGGGTCGTCACGCGGGTTCCTCCCGGAGCGCGGTGTGGCGGGGCGCGACGGCGGGCGCGAGGTCGAGGTCGGCGACGAGGGGCAGGTGGTCGGAGGCGGTCCGGGCGAGCCGGCCCTGGACCCGGCGCACCTCCCGCACCGCGACGCCGCGGCTGACGAAGACGTGGTCGATGCGCAGGAGCGGCAGGCGGGCCGGGAAGGTCGGCCGGGCCCAGGCCCGGCGGGCGCTTCCCTCCGCGTCCGGCAGGCGCGCCGAGAGGCGGCGGTGGACGGCGGAGCCCGGCAGGGCGTTGAAGTCGCCGAGCAGCACCACGGGATCGCGGCAGGCCGGATCGCCGAGGAAGCGGGGGCCGAGGAGCGCTTCAGCCTGCGCCGCCCGCTCGTGCCGGCCGAGGCCGAGATGGGTCGTGACGACCTGGACCTCGGCGTCGCCGACGGTGATGGCCGCCCAGAGCGCGCCGCGCGGCTCGCGGCCGGCCCGTTCCGGCAGCCCCTCCGCCCGCACCAGCCGGCAGGGGAGGGCGGTCAGGATCGCGTCGCCGTAGAGCTCCTCCATCACCCGCAGCGCCGGGTGGAAGTGCGAGCGCATCCCGAGCCGGGCGGCGATCGCCTCCGCCTGGTCGATCCCGCCGGAGCGGGCGCGCCCGACATCGAGCTCCTGGAGCGCCACCACGTCGGCCCGGCAGGCCGCGATCACCGCGGCGATGCGTGCCGGGTCGAGGCGGCCGTCGCCGCCCAGGCAGCGGCGGACGTTGTAGGTGAGGACGCGGAGCAACCGGGCGGGGCCTTCCGTAGCGGGCATTCCCCTCAACGGCCGAGCCTGCACCCGGTTTCGCCGGTACGGCCACGCTTTACGCTGCGGGCGCGCTCAGGCGATGGTAGGCACGATCCCGCCCTCGACCCTGAGGCTCGCGCCGTTGGTGGCGGCGGCGAGCGGGCTCGCCAGATAGGCGACGAGGCCGGCGATCTCGTCGGGCTCGATCATCCGGGCGAGCAGCGAGAGCGGGCGGTGGACCCGGAAGAATTCCTCTTCGAGCGCCGCCGCCGGGGCGTCCGGATCGGAGGCGACGCTCTTCAAGAAGTCGACGATGCCCTCCGAGCGGGTCGGGCCGGGCAGCACGGAATTCACCGTCACGCCGGTGCCCCGGGTGCGCTGCGCCAGGCCCCGCGCGATGGTGAGCTGGGCGGTCTTCGACACCGCGTAGTGCAGCATGTCAGGCGGCGGCACGAGGCCGGATTCGCTCGACACGAACACGATCCGCCCGGAGTTCCGCGCCAGCATGCCGGGGAAGTAGGCCTGGGCGAGCCGCGCCCCCGAGACCACGTTGACCTCGAACAGGCGGTGCCAGTCCGCGTCGGTGATCGCCTCGAAGGCCTTCGATTCGTAGATGCCGAGGTTGTTGACGAGGATGTCCACCTCCGGCACCGCCGCGATCAGCGCCGCCGCGCCCTCGGCGGTCGCCGGGTCGGCCAGCACCGTGCGGGGCGGCGTCGCGCCGGGCTCGGCCGCGATCGATCGCGCCGCCGCGTCGAGCTTCTCCCGGTTGCGGCCGGGCAGCACCACCGTGGCGCCCTCCGCCGCCAGGCGGCGGGCGATGGCGAGCCCGATGCCCGCGGTGGCACCGGTGACGAGGGCGGTCCGGCCGCCGATCCTGAGGTCCATGGCTGTGTTCTCCGTGCAGGGAGACCCCGGGGGTCTCCGGTCGTGAGACCCCGAGATGACGATGCCGGCGATTGATGACCAGCGCGCGGGCCGGCACGATACTCGTGCATCGGACGCACCAATGGACCGGCCATGGACAACCGCCTGGGCGAGATGGAAGCCTTCGTCGAGGTGGCGCGGCGCGCCAGCTTCGCGGCCGCCGCCAAGGCGCTGCGGCGCACGCCCTCGGCGGTGAGCCGGGCGGTGGCGCGGCTGGAGGCGCGCCTCGGCGTCGCCCTGATCCGGCGCACCACCCGGTCGATGACCCTGACGCCGGAGGGCGAGCTCTACCTGCGCCGGGCCGCCGAGCTGATCGCCGAGTTCGCCGCGATCGAGGACGGGTTCGGCCGCGAGGCCGCGGTGCCGAGCGGCCTCCTGCGGGTCAACGCCTCGGTGCCGTTCGGCACGAAGGTGATCCTGCCGGTGCTGCCGCGCTTCCTCGCCGAGCATCCCAGGATGCGGGTCGACCTCGCCCTCACCGACGACGTGGTCGATCTCGTCGAGGCCCGGGCCGACGTGGCGATCCGCATCGGCCCCTTGCGCGACACGAGCCTGCGGGCCAGGCGCCTCGGCCGCAGCCGCCTCGCGGTGGTGGCCTCGCCGGCCTATCTCGCGCGGGCCGGCACGCCCGCCCACCCGGACGCCCTCGCCGACCACAACTGCCTCGCCTTCAGCTTCCGCCGCTCCCTCGACACCTGGCCGTTCCTCGTCGACGGGGCGGTGTCGCAGCGGCCGGTGCGCGGCAACTTCCTGGGCAATTCCGGCGAGGTGGTGCGGCGGATGGCGCTCGGCGGGGCGGGGCTCGCCCGCCTCGCCCGCTTCCACGTCGAGGACGATCTCCTGGCCGGCCGCCTCGTGCCGGTGCTGGAGGCCTTCAGCCCCGGCGACGCCGAGGACATCCACGCGCTCTATGCCGGGCAGGAGCGGCTGTCCCGGCGCATCCGCTGCTTCGTCGATTTCCTCGCCGCGCACGCGGCCCTGCGGGACTGACCGGCAGCGACCGCCGCGGACGCAGGGTCAAGGAATCGGGACGCCCGATCATGGAACCGCTCGGGCTAGCGCGGCACAACGCTTGCTCCATCCGGGGGACCGCCCCCCTGCTCCTGCCTTGCCGCTGCGGAGTCGCGTTCGATGATGTCGTTCTGGTTCTCTCGTCTCGCCGCCGCCCTGCGCGGCCTGCTGCCCGGCCGGCCGCAGCCCGATCCCGGCACCTGGATCCTGCTCGGCGACGGGCGCGGCGTCTCGTGGTCGGGCGACGCGGAGGCGCCCGCCCTCACCGGCCCCACTCCTCCGCCTGCGCGGTGATCCATGCGCGGAACGAGGCCACCTTCGGGGCGTCGGTCTCGGTCGGGGTGACGAGGAAGAAGCCGTAGGGGCTCGCCACCTCGTCGGGGAAGGGCCGCACCAGGCCGGTCGCGCCCTGCCCGATGCCGGCGACGAGGTCGCCCCCGAGCACCCGCGTGGCGAGGCCGACCCCGCCGCCAGCGGTGGCGCATTGCAGCACCATGAAGGTGTGGGTGAAGCGGGGGCCGCGCGAGGCGTCGATGCCGGGAACCCCGGCGGCGGCGAGCCATTGCGGCCAGCCCACCGCCTCGAGGTCGATCGGGTCGTCGTCGTGCAGCAGGGTGTGGCGCGCCAGGTCCCCGGGCGTGCGCAGCGGCGGCGTGCCGTCGCGAAGATGCGGGCTGCAGACCGGAAACACCACGTCGTGCATCAGGAGGTCGGAGCGCAGGCCCGGATAGCGGCCGCGCCCGTGCCGGATCGCCAGGTCCGCGTCGTCGCGGGCGAAATCGACCAGGCGGTTGTTGGCGACCACCCGCACGTCGAGGTCGGGATGCCGCGCGCGGAAGCTGCCGATGCGCGGGATCAGCCACAGGCTGGCGAAGGAATGGGTGGTGCTCACCGTGAGCACGTGGTCCCGGCCCAGGCGCTGCAGCCGGGCGCTCGCCTCGGCGAGCTGGTCCAGAACCTCGCCGGCGGCGGCCGCGAAGCGCTGGCCGGCCGGCGTCAGGGCGACGCCGCGGCTCGGCAGGCGGCGGAACAGGGGAAGGCCGAACCAGCCCTCCAGGATCTTCACCTGCTGGGCCACCGCGCCGGCGCTGACCCCGAGCTCGTCCCCGGCCTCGTGGAAGGTCGCGTGGCGCGAGGCGGCCTCGAAGGCCCGCACGGCGTTGAGCGGCGGCAGGCGGCGGCGGGGTCCGAGATCGAGAGCCATGGTGCAGATCTCCCGCTGGCCCAGATTTCCTGAGGCGAAGGACGAGGCGATCTGGTTTGCGCGCGCGGTGCCCGAAAGGCAATCTCTCCCTCACGAACCCGATCGTCCGACCTGGAGAGAGCCATGACGAGCCTCGTCGCTGGCCGAGGAAACCTGCGCCTCGTTCCTACCCTCCGCCTCGCGCCCGCGCGCCGGCGCGACCCCGTCGCGCTTCTCGAGCGGCTCGAGCTCTGGGCCGACCGCCGCCGGGAGCGGCGCGCCCTGATGACCTGCCCCGACGGGCTCCTCAAGGATGTCGGTCTGTCGCGGGCCGACGCGATGCGCGAGGCGGACAAGCCGTTCTGGCGCGATTGAGCGCCGGGCGGATTGCACCGCAAGGACCGGGATGCCGCGGGGGCATCCCGTGCGCCAAGCTGCGGCGTCCTCACGGGAGAATCTGATGCAGCCCGCTGCCAACCGCCCGATGACCCCCGCCGAATGGGGCCTGCTCCTCTGCCTCTCGGTCCTGTGGGGCGGCTCGTTCTTCTTCGTCGGGGTCGCCCTGTCGGCGCTGCCGCCCCTCACCCTGGTGGTCCTGCGCGTCGGCCTCGCGGCCGCGATCCTCGCCGCGGTGCTGCGGCTGCGGGGCCTGCCGATGCCGCGGGGTGCTGCGACCTGGCGCGCCTTCCTGGGGGCGGCCTTCCTCAACAACGCGGTGCCGTTCTGCCTCATCGCCTGGGGCCAGACCCACATCGCCTCGGGCCTCGCGGCGATCCTCAACGCCACGACGCCGCTCTTCGGCGTGGTGGTGGCGCACCTCCTCACCACCGACGAGCGCCTGACGGCCCACCGCCTCGCCGGCGTGCTGGCAGGTCTCGCGGGCGTCGCCGTGATGATCGGGCCCTCGCTGCTCGCCGGCCTCGGCGCGGAGTTCCTGGCGCAGGGCGCGATCCTGCTCGCGGCCCTCTCCTACGCCTTCGCGGGGATCTACGGCCGGCGGTTCAAGCGCATGGGCGTCCCGCCGCTCGCGGCCGCCGCCGGCCAGGTCACGGCCGCGACCGCCCTGCTGCTGCCCGTCGCCCTCGTGGTCGACCGGCCCTGGACCCTGTCGCTGCCCCCGGTCCCGGTGGTCGCGGCGGTCGTCGGCCTCGCCGCGCTCTCGACCGCCTTGGCCTACGTGATCTTCTTCCGCCTGCTGGCGAGCGCCGGGGCGACGAACCTGATGCTCGTCACCTTCCTGATCCCGGTCTCGGCGCTCATCCTCGGTGCCCTGGTTCTGGGCGAGCCGGTGGTGGGACGCCAGCTCCTCGGCATGGCGCTGATCGGCGCCGGGCTGGTGGCGATCGACGGGCGGTTGCTGCACCGGCGGAAGGCGGAGGCCGTGCCCGGGAGGTCGTGACCTCGGCTCCGCCGGACGCGGGCCCGCCGTCGGCGGGCGGGCCCGGCCGAGCGTCGGATCAGGCGCCGGGGGCCTGCGGCCGCAGGGCGGCGTAGCTCGTCATCAGGTTGCGGTAGTCCGGGATGTGGTCGCCGAGCAGCGTCGCCAGTCCCTCGACGTCCCGGCGCCAGTCGCGGTGCAGCTCGCAGGCGACCGCGAACCAGTTCACCAGCTGCACGCCCGCCGCCGACATCCGGTTCCACGCCCCGTCGCGCACCAGCGGGTTGAAGGTGCCGGAGGCATCCGTGACGGCGAAGACCTCGTAGCCCTCCGCGATCGCCGACAGGGCCACGAAGGCGACGCAGACCTCGGTGACGACGCCCGCGATGACGAGCTGCTTGCGCCCCGTGGCCTTCACGGCGGCGACGAAATCGGGGTTGTCCCAGGCGTTGATCTGGCCCGGGCGGGCGATGAACGGCGCGTCCGGGAACTTCGCCTTCAGCTCCGGCATGATCGGGCCGTTCGGGCCGTCCTCGAAGCTGGTGGTGAGGATGGTCGGGAGCTCGAAGTAGGCGGCGAGGTCGGCCACCGCCAGCACGTTGTTCTTGAACCGGTCGGGATCGATGTCGCGCACCAGCGACATCAGGCCGGCCTGGTGGTCGACCAGGAGGACGACGGCCTGGTCGAGGTCGAGGCGATTGTACGGCTTGCTCATGGTCGTCTCCATCGGGGCGCCCGGCGGCGCGGTGTCGAGGGAGGCAGTGTGTCCCTGGTGTTTCTGTTTGAAAATAGAAACGATCGAAACCGATCGTTTCCAAGATATCGACCATGGGCGGCAAGGGCATAGCGGGAAGGGCATGGGCTGGAAGGGGCCGCCGCGCCGGTCGCGTGCCGCCTCACGCCACGACGAGCACGTGCACGTCGATGACGGTGCCCGGCCGGTCGGTGGCGAAGCGGCCGTCGTAGAGCTCGAAATCCGGGCTGTCGGCCACCGCGAGCCCCGAGGCCGGGCTCGGCGGCGAGGCGCCGGGCCGCCCGCACCAGGCGGCGCGCGCGGACATGCGCCATCGGCGCGAGACCCATCCGGGCGGTGAACAGGCGCGAGAAGTGGTAGGGCGAGAGCCCCGCCCGGTCGGCGAGGCGCGCGAGCGTCAGGCGCTCGTCGAGCCGGCCCTCGATCCAGGCGAGGGTGTCGGCGACGAGGTCGGGGGCGGGCGGTCGGTCCATGCCGGTCACCATGCCGGAGCCGAGCCCCGTCCGTCCTGACCGGTCTTGCGGGCGGCGCCCCGGCGGGCGTTCCCCCGAGACCGACTGTCGAGATCGCCCACGCTGTCGTAGGATGCGGCCGGGACGGCCGTCGTCGCGCGCGTCGCGGCGGCCCGCCCGGCGCGAATGCCCGCGCTCCGACGAAACGGCCTGGCCCCATCGATCCTGACGCACCGCGCGGCCAACGCGCGGGCTCATCTCCGGGAGGACGCCCCTTCATGCCCGATACCGAGACCCGGGACCCCGCCGCGCTGCTCGCGCGCCTTCCCGCCGCCCTCGCGGCCGCCATGGCGGCCCCGGCCTACGCCGCGCACCTCGCCGGGATCGATCCCGCCGCGGTCACCGACCGCGCCGCGCTCGCCCGCCTGCCGGTGCTGCGCAAGGGCGAGATGCCGGCGCGCCAGCGCGAGGCGCTGCCCTTCGGCGGCTTCGTGCCGGGGCCGGCCGGCGGGTTTGCCCGCCTGTTCACCTCGCCGGGGCCGATCTTCGAGCCGCAGCGATCGGGCGAGGATCCGTGGGGCGGCGCGCCGGCGCTCAGGGCCGCCGGCTTCCGGGCCGGCGAGGTCGTCCTCAACACCTTCGGCTACCACCTCACGCCGGGCGGTTTCATCTTCGACACCGCCGCCCGGGCGCTCGGCTGCGCGGTCATCCCGGCCGGGCCCGGCAACACCGAGCAGCAGCTCGACCTGATCGAGGCCTACCGGCCGGCGGGCTATGTCGGCACGCCGGACTTCCTCAAGGTGCTGCTCGATTCAGGCGGGACGGCCGGGCGGGACGTGTCGTCGCTCACCAAGGCGCTGGTCTCGGGCGCCGCCTTCCCGGCCTCGCTGCAGGCCGAACTCAAGGGGCGCGGCATCGCCGCCGCCCAAGCCTACGCCACGGCGGATGTCGGCTTCATCGCCTACGAGACGCCGGGGGAGCCGGGCCTCCTCGTCGCCGACGGGCTGATCCTCGAGATCGTGCGGCCGGGCACCGGCGATCCGGTGCCGGAGGGCGAGGTCGGCGAGATCGTCGTCACGGTGCTCGACCTCGACCGGCCGCTGATCCGCTACGCGCTCGGCGACCTCACGGCGACCCTGCCGGGCGGCGCCCGCATCCGCGGCTGGATGGGCCGGGCCGACCAGGCCGCCAAGGTGAAGGGCATGTTCGTGCGCCCCGAGCAGGTCGCCGAGATCGCCCGCCGCCACCCCGAGCTCGGCCGCCTGCGCCTGGTGGTGACCCGGGCCGGCGAGGCCGACGCCATGACGCTGCGGGCCGAGGCCGGGAGCGCGGACACCGCCCTGGCCGAGGCGGTGTCCGAGACCCTGCGGGCGGTGACGAAGCTGCGCGGCACCGTCGAGGTCGTGGCCCCCGGCAGCCTGCCGAACGACGGCAAGGTCATCGCCGACGAGCGGCCGGTGGGCTGAGGGAGGGGCGGCCGCCGGGGTTGGGCAGACGCCGGGCTTGGGCGTCCGCCGGTCTTGGGCGGGCGTCCGCTCGCCCGGGGCGTCAGGCCGCCCGGACCTGAGCCAGGAAGCGATCGACCTCCGCCGAGATGGCCTCGGACTGGCGCGACAGATCGGAGGCCGAGGCGAGGACCCGGGCGGCGGCCGCCCCCGTCGCCTCGGCGGCGCCCGCCACCCCGGCGATGTTGCCGGTGACCTCGCCGGTGCCGTCCGCCGCCTGCGCGATGTTGCGGACGATCTCCTGGGTCGCCGCGCCCTGCTCCTCGACCGCCGCGGCGATCGAGGTCGCGACGCCGGAGATCTCCTCGATCCGCGCGGTGATCGTGCCGATCGCGCCGGCCGCCTGCCCGGTCGAGGCCTGGATCGCGGCGATCTGCGAGGTGATCTCCTCGGTGGCGCGCGCCGTCTGGCCGGCGAGTTCCTTCACCTCGGCCGCCACCACGGCAAAGCCGCGGCCGGCGGCCCCTGCGCGGGCGGCCTCGATGGTGGCGTTGAGCGCGAGCAGGTTGGTCTGCGCCGCGATCGACGAGATCAGCCCGACCACGTCGCCGATGCGGGCGGTGGCCTCGGTCAGCGCCCGGACCTGGTGGGCGGTCTGCCCGGCCTCCGCGACGGCCGACTGCGCCAGCCGGGCCGAGCTGTCGACCTGGCGGCCGATCTCCTGAACCGAGGCGCCGAGTTCCTCGGCCGCCACCGCCACGGTGCCGACATTCGACGAGGCCTGCTCGGCGGCGGTCGCCGCGGTGGTGGATTGCACGGCGGTCTCGCGGGCGGTCGCCGTCATGGTCTCGGCGGTGCCGCGCAGGTCCCGCACGGCGGTCGCCACGGTTCCGACCACGCCGGTGATCGCGGCCTCGAAGCCCCGGATCAGCGCGTCGAGCGCGGCGGCGCGGCGCATCCGCCGCAGTTCCTCGGCGTCGCTCTCGCCCCGCAGCCGCTCGCGCTCGATCGCGTTGTCGCGGAAGACCAGCACGGTGCGGGCCATCGCCCCGACCTCGTCGCGCCGCCCGGTCTCCGGCACCGCGAGGTCGGTGCGTCCCTCCGACAAGGCGGTCATCGCGGCGCGCAGGCGCTCCATCGGCCGCACGATCGAGCGGACGATCATCAGCGAGGCGCCGCCGAGGACGAGCACGATGAGAAGCGCCGCGAGGGCGAGGCGCTCGACCTGGGCGACGACCATCGCCCTCAGGTCGCTGACGTAGTCGCTGGTCCCGATGTAGAAATCGTAGGGTGCGTAGAGGCGGAAGAGCCCGATCTTCGGCACCGCCGCGGTCTCGCCCTCGGGAATCCAGGTGTAGCGGAAGGTCGCCGCGCCGTCGCGCTTGGCCCGCGGCATCACGTCGGCGACGTAGCGGAACCCCGTCGGGTCGGTCACGCCCATGAGGTTGCGGCCGACCACCTTGGCGGCCGGATGCGCGATCACCGTGCCGGCGCTGTCGTTCACGAACAGGTAGTTGTCGCGCCCGTGCCGCATCGCCGCGATGTCGGCGAGCGCGGCCTCGCGGGCCGCAGCCTCGGTGATCTCGCCCTTGATCGCCTTCTGCCGGTAGCGCTCGACGAGGTTGGCGGCGGCCTCGGTGATGAGCGACAGGCGCTCGATGCGCTGCGCCAGCATCGCCTCGTACTGATGGTTGAGCGCGATCCCGCCCAAGGCGACCAGGCTCGTGGCGGCGAGCGCGATCAGCAGCGCGAACTTGCGGGGAAGGGTGAGCACGAACATGGGGCGGCCACTCCGGATCCGGACCCTGCCGGATGTCCGCCGGGAAATAGAGGCTGGAAAGTGAAGGCCTGGTTTATTTTGTTAGCTCTTGCTGCGGCGTTCGGATCCTCGCCGAGATCTTGCCGCTGCGGCAGCCTATGCGGAGATGCGGCCGCCCGCGCGGTCCGGCGTCGCCGGCTGCACGGTCGATAGACGATGCGAGGCCCTACCCGACCCCGGCCCGCAGGGTCCCGCGTCGGCGCACCGGCACCGCGACGGCGTCCGCGACCTCGTCCTGCGTCTCGCCTCTGGCGAGCGGCTGCGTCTCGCCTCTGGCGAGCGCCAGGACCATGCCGGTGAAGATCTCCTGCAATCCGTCCGTCGAGAGGCGCCCGCCCGGCTTGTACCAGGTGCAGATGCCCGACAGCATCGCGAGGATGGCGAGCGTCGCCATCCGGGTATCGGCGAGGCGGAACTCGCCGGTGGCGCGGCCGTGGTCGAGGATGTCGCCGAGCTTGCGCTCGTAGTCGCGTCGCATCGCCACCACGGCGGCGAGGTTGTCGGGCTCGAGGCTGCGCAGCTCCGAGTAGCAGATGAACACCTCCTGCGGCCGCGCGACGTGGTAGGCGACGTGGAACTCTGTGAACCGGGTCAGCCGCGCCTCGGCGCTGCCCTCCGCCAGCAGCGCCGAATCGAGCGCGGCGTGCAGGTCGAGCATGTGGCCGCGGATGAGGTCGAACAGGAATTCCTGCTTGTTGCGAAAGTAGTTGTAGAGCGAGCCCTGCTGGATGCCGACCTCGGCCGCGAGCTGGCGCAGGCTCATCGCGGCGTAGCCGTGGGTGGCGATGAGGCTGAGCCCCGCCCGCCGGATGGCCTCCTCGGTCCGCGGTCCCGACGAGCCTGCGATACGCGCCATGCTGCCCTTGATCCTGCCCTCGCGGGGCTGATCGCCCCTCGACTTTCGTCGCGCCAGTGTAGCACTTGACGCTCGGAAAAAAACAGTCGAACGTATTTTCACGACGGATGACCCGGACGCATACCGGGCATCCGCCACAGGCAGAGCGGCGCCGGACACGAGCGCGGCCGCCATCCCAGGGAGGGTCAGGCGTGGCGGAAACCCTTGCGGTTCGCCAGATCTCGTTGCGCTTCGGCGGCGTGAAGGCACTGACGGATGTCAGCTTCGCGGTCGAGAAGGGCGAGCTCTTTTCGATCATCGGCCCCAACGGCGCCGGCAAGACCTCGATGATCAACTGCATCTCGGGCCGCTACAAGCCGTCCGAGGGCCAGATCCTGCTCGACGGCCGCGACATCACCAAGGCGACGCCGAACCAGCGCCCCAAGCTCGGCATCGGCCGGACCTTCCAGAACCTCGCGCTGTTCCACCACATGAGCGTGCTCGACAACATCCTGGTCGGGCGCCACCACCTGATGCGCAACAACTTCGTCACCGGCTCGCTCTACTGGCTGCCGGGGGTGCGGAGCGAGGAACTGGCCCATCGCCGCCGGGTGGAGGAGATCGTCGATTTCCTCGACCTCCAGGCCTACCGCAAGGCGCCGGCCGGCACCCTCTCCTACGGCCTGCGCAAGCGGGTGGAACTCGCCCGCGCCATGGCGCTCGAGCCCAAGCTGATCCTCCTCGACGAGCCGATGGCCGGCATGAACCTCGAGGAGAAGGAGGACATGGCCCGCTACATCGTCGACCTCAACGAGGAGTTCGGCATGACCGTCGTGATGATCGAGCACGACATGGGCGTGGTCATGGACATCTCGCACCGCGTCATGGTGCTCGATTTCGGCCGCCGCATCGCGCTCGGCCGCCCCGAGGCGGTCCTCGCCGATCCGCACGTCCGCAAGGCCTATCTCGGCGAGGACGACGAGGAGCCGGCGGCTCCCGAACCCGCGAGGGCCGCGTCGTGACGACCGATTTCGCTGCGATCGCGCAAGCCGCCGACACCTTCCCGAAGCTGCTGCGCCGCAACGCCGCCGCGCATGCGGACGAGGTGGCGCTCCGCGAAAAGATCTTCGGGCTGTGGCGCCCGACGACGTGGGGCGAGTACCACGCCCGCACCCGCGCCTTCGCGCTCGGCCTCTCCGATCTCGGCATCGACGGCGGCGACGTGGTCGGGCTCATCGGCGACAACCGGCCCGACTGGGTGGCCGGCGAGATCGCCGCCCATGCGCTCGGCGCCCTGTCGCTCGGCCTCTACCGCGACGCGCTCGAGGACGAGGTCCAGTATCTGCTGGCCTTCGCCGAGGTGAAGGCGGTGATCGCCGAGGACGAGGAGCAGGTCGACAAGCTCCTGAACCTCGCCGATCAGGTCCCGAGCCTGCGCCACATCGTGTATTGCGACCCCCGCGGGATGCGCAAGTACGACGATCCCCGGCTGATCTCGGCCGACGCGCTCGCCGCCCGCGGCGAGGCGATGCACGCCGCCGATCCCGGCCTCTACGACCGCATGGTCGATGCGACCGACGCCGAGGCGGTGGCGATCCTCTGCACCACGTCCGGCACCACGGCGCGGCCGAAGCTCGCGATGCTGAGCGGTGGCCGGGTCCTGCGCCACTGCGCCCGCTACCTCGCCGCCGACCCGAAGGGGCCGCAGGACGATTACGTCTCGGTGCTGCCGCTGCCCTGGATCATGGAGCAAGTCTACGCGCTGGGTCAGGCTCTGCTCTCTCGCATGAAGGTCAACTTCGTCGAGGACGCCGACACCCTGATGCACGATTTCCGGGAGATCGCCCCGACCTTCGTGCTGTTCGCCCCGCGGGTCTGGGAGGCGGTGGCCGCCGACGTGCGTGCCCGGATGATGGACGCCTCGCCGTTCAAGCGCGCCCTCTACGAGCGCGGCATGAAGATGGGGCTCGCGGCCCTCGACCAGGGCACGCACTCCGCGGCCGCCGAGGCCCTGCTGTTCCGGGCGCTCCGCGACCGGCTCGGCTTCACGCGGCTCACCTCCGCGGCGACCGGCGGGGCGGCGCTCGGCCCCGACACGTTCCGGTTCTTCCGCGCCATGGGCGTGCCCTTGCGCCAGCTCTACGGCCAGACCGAGACGCTCGGCGCCTACACCTTGCACCGGGGCAAGACGGTCGATTTCGACACGGTCGGCGTGCCGTTCGACGACAGCATCGAGATCCGGGTGCTCGACCCCGACCGCAACGGCATCGGCGAGGTGCTGGCGCGCCACGCCAACATGTTCCACGGCTACTACAAGGCCGGCCCCGACACCCCGAGCGACGTGCGCGACGGCTGGATGCACACCGGGGATGCCGGCTACGTCGACAGGAAGGGCGAGCTCGTCGTCATCGACCGGATCAAGGATCTCGCCGTCAACATCCACGGCGAGCGCTTCTCGCCGCAATACATCGAGAACAAGCTGAAGTTCTCGCCCTACGTGGCCGAGGCCGTGATCCTCGGCGCCGGGCGCGAGTACCTGGCGGCGCTGATCTGCATCCGCTACGCGGTGGTGGCGAAATGGGCCGAGAAGAACCGCATCGCCTTCACGACCTATTCCGACCTCGCCTCGAAGCCGGCGGTGATCGAGCTGATCCGCCGTGAGGTCGAGAAGGTCAATGCCGGGCTCACCGACGTGCAGCGCGTCGCCAAGTTCGTGCTCCTCTACAAGGAGCTCGACGCCGACGACGGCGAGCTGACCCGCACCCGCAAGGTCCGCCGCGGCGTCATCAACGAGAAATACGCCGATCTGATCGACACGATCTATGCCGGCGCGCCGAGCTACCGGGTCGATACGGTGATCCGGTTCCAGGACGGCACGACCCAGCGCATCCGCACCACCCTGCCGGTGATCGACCTCACGGCGGCCCCCGCCATCCTCGCCGCCGCCGAATAGGGCTCGCTTGAGAAGGGGCTCGCGCCCATGAACACCCACCTCCTGCTCCAGCTCGTGGTCAACGGGCTGATCGTCGGCGCCCTCTACGGCGTGGTCGCGATGAGCTTCGTGCTGATCTACAAGGCGAGCCAGGTCGTGAACTTCGCGCAGGGCGAGTTCCTGCTGATCGGCGCCTGGGTGTGCTGGTGGCTGCTCACCACCTACCAGCTGCCGTTCCTCGTCGGCATGGGGATCACCTTCGCGTTCATGCTGGTCTTCGGCATCGCCATCCAGGTCGTGGTGCTGCGGCCCCTGATCGGCGAACCGATCATCTCGGTCATCATGGTGACGATCGGCCTGTCGATCTTCTTCCAGGCCCTGTGCAAGTGGCTGTTCGGCGTCTTCGCCCAGCCCTTCCCGCCGATCTTCCAGACCCAGTCGGTGTCGTTCCTCGGGCTCGAGATCCAGACCGTGTACCTGATGAGCCTCGGCATCTCGGTCGCCATGATGGCGGGCTTCGCCTGGTTCTTCCAGTACTCGAAGCACGGGCTCGCCATGCGGGCCACCGCCTTCAACCAGCAGGTGGCCCAATCCCTCGGCATCTCGGTCCGCAACGTCTTCGCGCTCGCCTGGGCGATCTCGGCGGTGGTGTCGTCGGTCGCCGGCATCGTCGTCGGCATCGTCAACGGCGTGTCCTCGGCCCTGTCGCTCTACGGCATCAAGGTGTTTCCGGCCGTCATCCTCGGCGGGCTCGACTCGGTCGTCGGCGCGGTCATCGGCGGCCTCGTCATCGGGGTGCTGGAGAACGTCGCGCAATACGTCGACGGCCAGTACCTGCACTGGGGCAACCTCTACGAGATCGTTCCCTTCTACGTCCTGGTGGTGATCCTGATGATCAAGCCCTACGGCCTGTTCGGCACCCGCGACATCGAGCGCGTCTGATGGCGACCCAGAGCCTGATTCCCGCCGGCGACTACCGCACCACGTACGCCGCCGACACTACCATCTTCCCGACCGCGGGCAGCCGCTACGCGGTCTGGGCGGGGCTGGCGCTGCTCTGCTGCGCCCCGCTGGTGCTCGACCGCTACTGGCTGAGCCTGCTGATCCAGATCGGCTACTTCGCGGTCGCGGCTTTGGGCCTCAACATCCTGGTCGGCTTCACCGGGCAGATCTCGATCGGGCACGCGGCCTTCTTCGGCTTCGGCGCCTTCGCCTCCGCCTGGCTGTCGAACAACTACGGGATTCCCGTCTTCTTCGCGATTCCGCTCGCCGGCGTGATGACGACCGCGGTGGGACTGATCTTCGGCCTGCCGGCGGCCCGGCTCAAGGGCCTCTACCTCGCCATCGCGACGCTGGCCGCGCAATACATCCTGCAGGACTTCTTCGCCCGGGCGAACTGGTTCACCGGCGGCGTCGCCGGTACGGCGGCGGACCCCTTCTCGATCTTCGGGTTCAGTTTCGACACCGACCACCGCTACTTCTACGTGGTGCTCGCCTACCTGGTGCTGACCTTCGTGCTCGCCACCAACCTGATGCGCTCCCGCGACGGCCGGGCGCTGGTGGCGGTGCGCGACCACTACCTCTCGGCGGAGATGATGGGGATCAACCTCACCCGCTACCGCACCCTGTCCTTCGGCCTCTCGGCCTTCTTCGCCGGCATCGGCGGCGCTCTCTACGCCCATTACCTGCAATTTGTCTCGGTCGAGGGGTTCGGGATCCTGCTGTCGATCCAGTTCCTCGGCATGATCATCATCGGGGGCCTCGGCTCGATCATGGGCACCCTGATGGGCACCGCCTTCATGGTGCTGGTGCCAGAAGCGATGGGCTGGATCACCGATGCGGTCCGCGGCTCCGCCCTCGATCGCGCGCTCTCGCTCAAGGACAACCTGTCCTTCCTGCGCGAGATGGCGATCGGGCTGGTGATCGTGCTCTTCCTGATGTTCGAGCCCGACGGGCTCGCCCATCGCTGGCGCCAGATCAAGGCGTACTGGAAGCTGTATCCGTTCTCGCACTAGACCTTGTCTTGACCTGGGGCGGCAGCGCCGTGAGCATCCCTCTTATCCCACCCGCGACCTCATCCTGAGGTGCCGCGTAGCGGCCTCGAAGGAGGGCTCCAGCACGCTCCGAGACATCTGGAGCCCTCCTTCGAGGCTCGCTTCGCTCGCACCTCAGGATGAGGTCGCGGGTGGGATAGGACCGATCAATCCGGTCCACGAATTCTGAATTCACCGACGAGGCTGGCGAACCAGCCCACCAACCGGAGGAAACATCACCCATGCTTCGCCTGTCCCTCGCCTCGGCCGCCGCCCTCGCGCTCAGCGTTCCCGCCCTCGCCGCCGAGATCCCGATCGGCCACCTCGCCGACCAGAGCGGCGCCACCTCCGACGTCGGCGTGCCCTACGCGCAAGGGGTGGCCGATGCCCTCGCCTACGTGAACCGCAAGGGCGGCATCAAGGGCGAGAAGATGAACGTCGAGTCGGTCGATTACGGCTACCAGGTGCCGCGCGCCGTCGCGCTCTACAAGAAGTGGACCGGCGGGCGCGACAAGGTCGCGGCGATCCAGGGCTGGGGCACCGCCGACACCGAGGCCCTGTCCGCCTTCGTCACCAAGGACGAGATCCCCTACATCTCCGGCTCCTACGCCGCGCAGGTCAGCGACCCGACCGGCGCCAGCGGCAAGGCCAAGGCGGCGCCCTACAACTTCTTCTACGGCCCGTCCTACTCGGATGCGCTGCGCGCCATGCTGATGTGGGCCGCCGACGACTGGAAGGCCAAGGGCAAGACCGGCAAGCCGAAATACGTCCACATGGGCGGCAACCACCCCTATCCGAACTCGCCCAAGGAAGCCGGCGAGGCGATGGCGAAGGACCTCGGCTTCGAGGTGCTGCCGGCGATCGTCTTCGCGCTCGCTCCCGGCGACTACACCGCGCAGTGCCTCACCGCCAAGAACGCCGGGGCGAACTACGCCTATCTCGGCAATACCGGCGGCTCGAACATCTCTCTGCTCAAGTCCTGCAAGTCGGTCGGCACCGACATCCAGTTCATGGGCAACGTCTGGGGCATGGACGAGAACGCCGCCAAGGCGGCCGGCGAGGCGGCGAACGGCGTCGTCTTCCCGGTCCGCACCGCGGCGGTGAGCGGCAGCACCGCGCCCGGCATGGCGATGGCGGCCGAGATCTCGAAGGTGTCGGACGCCGCCGGTACCGCCTACCGGCCGGTGCACTACTACACCGGCATCTGCGCCGCCCTCTACATGACCGAGGCCCTGGCCTGGGCCAAGGACAACGGCGGGCTGGCCGGCCCCAACGTCCGCAAGGGCTTCTACCAGAAGAAGGACTGGGTGCCGGCCGGGATGGAGGGCGTCTGCGTCCCCTCGACTTGGTCGCCCACCGACCATCGCGGGATGATGGAGGTGCATATCTACCGCGCCAAGGTCTCGGGCCCGACCGACGGCGCGCTGCCCGACCTGATCAAGGCCGGCACGATCAAGCTCGAGCCGGTCAAGACCGTGACGCTGCCGCGCAAGAGCGAGTGGCAGGGGTGGTGAGGGCCGTCCTCAACAGGTGACCCGCCGCCCTGAACCCTCCCCCGCAGAGGGGGGAGGGTTCGACGTCGCATCTCGCTGAAACGAAAGCCATCCGATGTCGCAGGTCATGACCCTGGAGCGCCCGACTTCCGACGCCGCGCCGGCTCCCCTCCTCAGCTTGCGCAACGTCGAGGTCGTCTACGACGACGTGATCCTAGTCCTGCGCGGCCTGAGCCTCGACGTGCCGGCGGGCTCGATCACGGCCTTGCTCGGGGCCAACGGCGCCGGCAAGTCGACCACGCTGAAGGCCATCTCGGGCCTCTTGCGCTCGGAGGACGGCGAGGTCACCCGCGGCGAGATCGTGTTCGACGGCGCCCGCATCGACGGCATCGAGCCCGACAAGATCGTGCGCCGGGGCATCTTCCAGGTGATGGAGGGCCGCCGCATCGTCTCCGACATGACGCCGATGGAGAATCTGCGCCTCGGCGCCTTCTCGCGCCGCGACCGCGAGGTCGGCCAGGATCTCGAACGGGTCCTGACTTACTTCCCGCGCCTCAAGGAGCGCACGGGAGCCGCCGGCTACCTCTCGGGCGGCGAGCAGCAGATGCTGGCGATCGGCCGCGCCCTGATGGCCCGCCCCCGCCTGATCCTGATGGACGAGCCCTCGATGGGCCTCTCGCCGCTCTTGGTGAAGGAGGTGTTCTCCATCATCCGCCAGATCAACCGCGACCTCGGCGTCACCATCCTGCTCGTCGAGCAGAACGCCCGTGCCGCCCTGTCGGTGGCCGACCGCGGCTACATCATGGAGCAGGGCAAGGTGGTGCTCGACGGCACCGTCGAGGAGCTGCGCACCAACGAGGACGTGAAGGAATTCTACCTCGGCGGCGCCGGCGACCAGCGCAAGAGCTTCCGCAACCTGAAGAGCTTCAAGCGGCGCAAGCGCTGGATCTGAGGTGACGCCCCGGGTGCCGCTCGGCGGCCCCGGGGGGAGACGGAGTGCGCCGCCTCACGTCTGCCGCGCCAGCAGCCGTTCCGCCCGGCGCAGGTGCGGCCGGTCGAACATCTCGCCGTCGATCCCGACGACGCCCATCCCGGGCGCCTCGGAAAAGGCGGCCACGACCTTGCGGGCCTGGGCGAGTGCCGCATCGGTCGGCGTGAAGGCGTCGTTGATCACCGCCACTTGCGCCGGGTGGATCGCCATCTTGCCGGTGAACCCGTCGCGCCGCGCCGCGCGGCATTCGCGGGCGAGCCCGTCGAGGTCGCGAAACAGGGCGTTGATGGTGTCGATGGCGTCGACCTCGGCGGCGGCCGCCGCCATCAGGGTCAGGTTGCGGGCAAGCTGGAACGGCCCGGTCCAGGCGCCGTCCTCGCCCCGGTTGGTCTCGGCGCCGAGATCGGCCGAAAGATCCTCCGCCCCCCAGGTGACGCCGGAGAGCCGCCGGCTCGCTCCCGGCAGGCTCTGGAGCGCGAAGACGGCGCGCGCCGTCTCGGTGGCGATCGGCAGGATGCGGGTGGCGCCGTCGGGCAGCCCGTGTTCGGCCTCGTGGACCGCGAGGCGGGCGCCGAGCTGCGCCACGCTCGGGCCGCCCTCGGCCTTCGGCAGCATGATCCCGTCCGGCGCGTGCGGCATCACGGCGGCGAGGTCGTCCTCGGTGAGGCCGGTATCGAGGGCGTTGACCCGGACGTAGAGCCTGGGCCGACCCGCGACCGCCCGCATCCGCGCCAGGAAGCCGGCGGCGACCTCGCGGGCCTTGCCCTTCTCGGGCAGGGCGACCGAATCCTCGAGGTCGAGGATCAGGGCGTCGGCTCCGACCTCCAGGCCCTTCTCCTGCTTGCGGGGCGAATCGCCGGGGACGAACAGCAGAGAGCGCATCCTCAGGCCTCCGTGACGGGTCGCTTGCGCATCATCGCCTGGCGCCGGCATTCCGCCACCAGGATGCCGTCCTGGTTGTAGGCCCGGTGGACGAGGTCGACGATGCCGGCGGTGGGCCGCGAGCGCGATTCGCGCTTGGCGACGACCTCCGTCGTCACGCTCACGGTGTCGCCCTCGAAGAGCGGCGCCGGGAAGCGCGTCTCGGTCATGCCGAGGTTGCCGATGGTGGTGCCGACGGTCGTGTCGTTGACCGAGATGCCGATCATCAGGCCGAGCGTGAACAGCGAGTTCATCAGCGGTTTGCCCCACTCGGTCTCGGTGGCGCAGAAATGCGCATCGATGTGGAGCGGCTGCGGGTTCAGCGTCATGTTGGAAAACAGCATGTTGTCCATCTGCGTCACCGTGCGGGTGAGGCGATGGCGGAGCGTCGCGCCGACCTCGAAATCCTCGAAGTACAGCCCGCCGCGCGGGTGGGTCGAAGCCGGAATCGTGCTCACGCGGCGTCCTCCGTGGTCAGGGTGATCAGGCGGGCGCCCTCGGCGACCTGCTGGCCGGCCTCCGCCAGCACCTCGGCGACGGTGCCGTCGCTGGGGGCGGTGAGCGCGTGCTCCATCTTCATCGCCTCGACCACCGCGAGGCGCTGGCCGCGCACCACCGCGTCGCCGGGGGCGACCAGCACCGCGACGAGGCGGCCGTGCATCGGCGCCTTGATGGTGCCGCCCTGGTCGATGTGATCGAGGTCGACCGCGAAGGGATCGGGGGGGGAGAGCGCGATCTGGCGGCCCTCGGCGAGCACCAGCACGCCGGGCGGAGCCTCCACCACCGTGACGCCATCGGGCTCGGGGCCGGCCGTGCCGTATGCCACCGCGAGGCCGGTCGGGCCCCATTGCAGGGCGGCCTCGGCCGGCTCGCCCTCGATCACGAACGGGTAGGCCTGGCGCCGGGCCTCGCCGAGCTGGAACCCGTCCGCCGCGTCCCAGGGCGAGCCGGTGCCGGCGGGGGCCTCCCGCGCCACCAGGGCGCGAAGTCCGGCCCGGATCGCGGCGTCGCGGTGCGGGCTCGGTGCCGTAAGGGCCGCGAGATCGCGGTCGATGAAGCCGGTGTCGAAGTGGCCTTCGCGAAAATCCTCAGCCTCGGCCAGCGCCTTCAGGAAGGCGACGTTGGTCTTCGGCCCCGCCACCAGGGTGCGGCCGAGCGCCGCCGCCAGCCGGTCCAGGGCCTCGGTGCGGGTCGCGCCGTGGGCGATCACCTTGGCGATCATGGGATCGTAGAACGGGGTCACCCGGTCGCCCGCGCGCACGCCGGTATCGACCCGGATGCCCTGGCCCGACGGCAGGGTGAGCGCCCGCAACGGCCCGGTCGAGGGCAGGAAGCCGTGATCCGGGTCCTCGGCGTAGAGCCGCGCCTCGACGGCGTGTCCGTGGATCGCGAGCCCCGCCTGGTCGACCGGCAGCGCCTCGCCGGAGGCGACGCGGAACTGCCATTCGACGAGGTCGTGGCCGGTGATCGCCTCGGTCACCGGGTGCTCGACCTGGAGCCGGGTGTTCATCTCCATGAACCAGAAGCCGTCGGGGCGCAGGCCCTCGCGGCCGTCGGCGATGAACTCGACCGTGCCGGCGCCGACATAGCCCACCGCCTTCGCCGCCTCGACGGCGGCCCGGCCCATCGCCGTTCGGACCTCCTCGGGCATGCCGGGGGCGGGCGCCTCCTCGATCACCTTCTGGTGGCGGCGCTGGAGCGAGCAATCGCGCTCGAACAGGTGCACGGCGTTGCCGTGGGCGTCGCAAAACACCTGGATCTCGACGTGGCGCGGCGAGAGCACGTATTTCTCGACCAGCACCCGCGGATCGCCGAACGCGTTCCGGGCTTCCCGCTGCGCGGAAGCCAGCGCATCGGCGAAGCCCTCCGGCCCCTCGACCCGGCGCATGCCCTTGCCGCCGCCGCCGGCCACCGCCTTGATCAGCACCGGATAGCCGATGGAAGCCGCTTCCGCGGCGAGGAAGTCGGGCTCCTGGCGCGCACCGTGATAGCCCGGCACCACCGGCACGCCGGCTTTTGCCACCAGCGCCTTCGCCGCATCCTTGAGGCCCATGGCGCGGATGGCCGACGCCGGGGGACCGACGAAGACGATGCCGGCCTCCGCGCAGGCGTTGGCGAAGTCCGGCCGCTCCGACAGGAAGCCGTAGCCCGGATGGATGCTCTCGGCCCCGCTCGCCCGCGCCGCCTCCAGGATGCGGTCGATGCGCAGGTACGATTCAGGCGCAGGCGCCGGGCCGAGCAGGAAGGCCTCGTCGGCGAGCGCGACGTGCATCGCGTCGCGGTCGGCCTCGGAATAGACCGCGATGGTGCGCATCCCGAGGGCCCGGGCGGTGCGGATCACCCGGCAGGCGATCTCGCCGCGATTGGCGACGAGGACGGAGGCGAGGCGGCGTGTGGTCATGCTGTCCTCACATCCGGAACAGGCCGAACCGGGTCTCCGGCACCGGCGCGTTGAGGCAGGCCGAGAGCGAGAGGCCGAGCACCCGGCGCGTCTCCTCCGGCAGGATGATGCCGTCGTCCCACAGCCGCGCCGTGGCGTAGTAGGGCGAGCCCTCCTCCTCGAACCCGGCGCGGATCGGCGCCTTGAACGCCTCCTCCTCCTCCGGGCTCCAGGCGCCGCCCCCGGCCTCGATGTTGTCGCGCTTGACGGTGGCGAGCACGCTCGCCGCCTGCTCGGCGCCCATCACCGAGATGCGCGAGTTCGGCCAGGCGAACAGGAAGCGGGGCGAGTAGGCCCGGCCGCACATGCCGTAATTGCCCGCGCCGTACGAGCCGCCGACGATCACGGTGAGCTTCGGCACCGCGGCGGTCGCGACGGCGGTCACGAGCTTGGCGCCGTTCTTGGCGATGCCGCCGGCCTCGACCTCGCGCCCGACCATGAAGCCGGAGATGTTCTGGAGGAAGACCAGCGGGATGCGGCGCTGGCAGCACAGCTCGATGAAGTGCGCGCCTTTCAGCGCGCTCTCCGAGTATAGGATGCCGTTATTGGCGAGGATCCCGACCGGCATGCCGTGCAGCCGGGCGAAGCCCGTGACCAGCGTGGTGCCGTAGAGCCGCTTGAACTCGTCGAATTCCGAGCCGTCGACGAGGCGGGCGATCAGCTCTCTCGCGTCGTACTGCTTGCGCAGGTCCGTCGGTACCAGGGCGTCGAGGTCGCCCGCCCCGTAGGCGGGCTCGACCGGGGCCGCGATGTCGAGGTCGGGCCGCTTGACGGTGTTCAAGCCTCCGACGATGCGGCGCAGGATGGCGAGCGCATGGGCATCGTCGGTGGCGTAGTGGTCGGCGACGCCCGAGAGCCGGGCATGGACGTCGGCCCCGCCGAGGTCTTCCGCGCTCACCACCTCGCCGGTCGCCGCCTTCACGAGCGGCGGACCGCCGAGGAAGATCGTGCCCTGGCGGCGCACGATCACGCTCTCGTCCGACATCGCCGGCACGTAGGCGCCGCCGGCGGTACAGGAGCCCATCACGCAGGCGATCTGCGGGATGCCGGCGGCCGACATCTGCGCCTGGTTGTAGAAGATCCGGCCGAAATGCTCGCGGTCGGGAAAGACCTCGGTCTGCTGCGGCAGGTTGGCGCCGCCGGAATCGACGAGGTAGAGGCAGGGCAGGCGGTTCTGGAGCGCGATCTCCTGCGCCCGCAGGTGCTTCTTGACCGTCAGCGGGTAGTAGGTGCCGCCCTTGATGGTGGCGTCGTTGCAGACCACCATCACCTCGCGGCCCGCCACCCGGCCGATGCCGGTGATGACGCCGGCGGCGTGGATGTCGTCGCCGTACATCCCGTGAGCGGCGAGCCCCCCGACTTCCAGGAACGGCGAGCCCGGATCGAGCAGGCGCAGCACCCGGTCGCGCGGCAGGAGCTTGCCGCGGGCGACGTGGCGCTCGCGGGCCCGCGCCGGCCCGCCCGCCGCGGCCTTGGCGCGGTGGCTCTTGAGGGCGGAGCGCAGCTGCTCCCAAGCGGTGCGGTTCTGCTCCGCCGCCCCGGAGGTGAGGTCGGCGCTGGTGGGGATGACCGGCATCGGCTCGAACCTCACGCGGACTTATTGAAGAGCTCGCGGCCGATCAGCATCCGGCGGATCTCGCTGGTGCCGGCGCCGATCTCGTAGAGCTTGGCGTCGCGCAGGAGCCGTCCGGTCGGGTAGTCGTTGATGTAGCCGTTGCCGCCCAGCAGCTGGATCGCGTCGAGGGCGCATTGCGTCGCCCGCTCGGCGGCGTAGAGGATCGCGCCGGCCGCGTCCTCCCGGGTGGTCTCGCCGCGGTCGCAGGCCTGGGCCACCGCGTAGACGTAGGCCTTGGCGGCGTTGGTCGAGACGTACATGTCGGCGAGCTTGCCCTGGACGAGCTGGAACTCGCCGATCGCCTGGCCGAACTGCTTGCGCTCGTGGACGTAGGGCATCACCACGTCGAGGCAGGCCTGCATGATGCCGAGCGGCCCCGCCGCCAGCACCGCCCGCTCGTAATCGAGGCCCGACATCAGCACGTTGACGCCCCGCCCAACCTGGCCGAGCACGTTCTCCTCGGGGACCTCGCACTCCTCGAAGACCAGCTCGCAGGTGTCCGAGCCGCGCATCCCGAGCTTGTCGAGCTTCTGGGCGGTCGAAAAACCCTTCATGCCCTTCTCGACCAGGAAGGCGGTGATGCCGCGGGGTCCCGCCGCCGGGTCGGTCTTGGCGTAGACCACCAGGGTCTCGGCGATGGGACCGTTGGTGATCCACATCTTGGAGCCGGTCAGCACGTAGCGGTCGCCCCGCTTCTCGGCGCGGGTGCGCATCGACACCACGTCCGAACCGGCGCCCGGCTCCGACATCGCCAGCGCTCCCACATGCTCGCCGGAGATGAGCTTGGGCAGGTATTTCCGCTTCTGCGCGTCCGAGCCGTTGCGGGTGATCTGGTTGACGCACAGGTTGGAATGCGCCCCGTACGACAGGCCGACCGAGGCAGAGGCCCGCGACACCTCCTCCATCGCCACGCAATGGGCGAGGTAGCCGAGGCCGAGGCCCCCGTACTCCTCCTCGACCGTGATGCCGTGGAGCCCGAGCGCCCCCATCTCGGGCCAGAGGTCGCGCGGGAAGGTGTTGGTGCGGTCGATCTCCTCGGCCCGCGGCGCGATCTTCTCCTGCGCGAAGCTGCGCACGCTGTCGCGGATCGCCTCGGCGGTCTCGCCCAGGCCGAAATTGAACTCACGCGCGGCGTTCGGGATCATCGGCGCCCTCCCTCGGATTTTCCCCATTCATACGAACGATCGTTTTTTAAGACAAGCGGTCTGAGGCGGGTGGCGCCTCTGTTTCCCGGCGGTCCGCATGACGGTCGCGGTAAGACCCGGGCGTGAGGCCGAGCCGACGCAGGAAGGCTCGGCGCAGAGTGTCGGCGTCACGAAAACCGCATTCCGCAGCGACCTGCTTAGTGGCGGCGCGACCCTCCTCTAGTAGCCGCCGCGCCGCCTCGATGCGGACCGCCTCGACGAAGGCCGCCGGCGTCAATCCTGTCTCGGCGCGAAACAAGCGGGCGAAGTGGCGCGGGCTCGTCCCAGTGCGCGCCGCGAGCAGGGCGACGCTGTGGTTCTCGGACGGATGCGCCGCCACCCAGCGCTGGACCTCCTGCAAGGCCGAGCGACCGGCCGGGAGGCCGATACCGCGGCGGCTGAACTGGAGTTGCCCGCCGCCACGCTTGAAGAACATGACGAGTTGCGCCGCGACCCGGCGGGCGACTTCGTTTCCGAGGTCTTCCTCGACCAGGGCCAGGGCAAGGTCGAGCCCGGCCGTTACGCCCGCCGCTGTCCTGAGCGGGCCATCGAACACGCTGATCGCGTCGGCCTCGACCTTCGCCTGGGGAAAGCGGTGGCTCAAGGCCTCGGCGGCCGCCCAATGCGTCGTGATCCTCCGGCCGTCGAGAAGCCCGGCCTGACCGAGCAGGAAGGCCCCGCTGCACACCGAGCCGTAGCGCCGCGCGCGGGCCGCCGCCGCGGCGAGCCAGCCGCAAAGGGCCGGATCCGCCTCATGGAGGTGCATGTGCGGTGCGCCTGCGACCAGCAGCGTGTCGAAGGCGGGGGCGTCCCCTCCCACAACCTGATCGGCGACGAGGCGCCGGCCGGAGGAGGTCTCGATCGGGCCCGGAGTGGTGCCGACCAGGGCGAGATCGTAGGCGGCGTGTCCAACCTGGATGTTCGCCTCGGCGAAGACGTCGAGGGGGCCGGCGACGTCGAGCAATTGCACGCCGGGAAGGGCCAGGACAGCGACGCTCCGTGCGGCCGGTGAACCGGCTCCCAAGGCTTCCTCGCCCTTCGTTCGATACATCATCATGTCCGTTCGCGCCCGTGGGGTGGCAGGATATGTATGGATACGGCGATTGCTGACGCTCCATGTCGGTCGTAGCCCAGGATGGTCGACGGTGCAAAGGAGATCCCGCCATGACCCGCCCATCCGCAGCCGCCATCCCCGACAGCACGCTCGCCCGTGCGATCACCGACTTTATTCGCGATAACGAGACCGAACTACTCTTCAACCACTCGAGCCGGGTCTACCAGTTCGGGGCTCTGGCCGGTCTTCATCGCGGCCTGATCTTCGACCGTGAATTGCTTTATGCCGGAGCAATGTTCCACGATCTCGGGCTGATGCCCGATCATGCCAGCGCCGATGAGCGCTTCGAGGTGGATGGCGCCAATGCAGCACGCGACTTCCTGCGCGCGCACGGAATCCCCGAAGCCGACATCACTACGGTCTGGACGGCAGTCGCCCTGCACACGACGCCCGGCATCCCAGTCCACATGCACCCGGTCATCGCTCTCGTCACGGCGGGCGTCGAGATGGATGTGCTCGGCCTCACCTACGGCCACTACTCAGATGCCGAGCGCGAAGCCGTGGTGTCGGGCTTCCCGCGCACGCCCGACTTCAAGGAGGACATCATCCAGGCCTTCTACGACGGCATCCGGCACAAGCCCGACACCACCTTCGGCAACGTCAAGGCGGACGTGCTCGCCGACAAGGACCCGCGCTTCCAGCGGGGGAATTTCTGCCGCGTGATCCGGGCCTCGCCATGGCCCGGCGGGCACGCCTTGGGCTGTAGCTGCGGCGGGCACGGCTGAAGCGACCGCACCTCGCGGGGAGTCACCCCCGCGCCATCGCCCGGGCGATCCGGCCGGCGCCCGGCCCCGCCGCCGCGGCATGGGTCGCCGCCCTGGCCCGCGAGGCCCGGTGGCTCGCATGGGTGATGGCGATGGCGAGGGCGTCCGCCGCGTCCGCCGTGTCGGCGGTGGCCTTGGGCAGGAGGAAGCGCACCATGGCGCCGACCTGGTCCTTCTCGGCGTGGCCGGCGCCGACCACGGTCTTCTTCACCAGGTTGGCCGCGTATTCGGCCACCGGCAGGCCGGCGAGGGCCGGCACCAGCAGGGCGACGGCGCGGGCGTGGCCGAGCTTCAGGGTCGCTTGCGCGTCCTTGTTGACGAAGGTCTCTTCCACGGCGGCCTCGTCGGGGAGCATCGTGGCGACGACCTTGGTCAGGCCCTCGTGCAGGCTGCACAGCCGGGTGGCGAGGTCGTCGTCGCCGTTCGAGGTCACGGTGCCGCTCGCCACGAAGGCGAGGCGGGTGCCCGTCACGGTGATCAGGCCCCAGCCGGTGCGGCGCAGGCCCGGATCGATGCCCAGGATGCGGATCGGTTCGCTCATCGCCGCTCAGGTGTCCTTGCCGTGGATGCGGGCGGCGCCCGCATCATGCCGAAAAACCGTCCCGGCGCGAAGAGCGCCGGTCTCTAGCCGGGAAAACGCTGCGCCGCCAGCACGGGACGTTCCGTGAACATGCCTGAAGCACCCTTGCGCCCGAGACCTTGACGAATCGTAGCCGTGGGGCGCGTGGTGACCTTATGTCACTCGATCCCGCCGCCCTGCACCTCGTCGATGTCCTGCCGCTCGACGCCCGGGCCGCCACCCTGTTCGTCGCCACGCTCGTCGGCGGGCTGGTGCGCGGCTTCACCGGCTTCGGCTTCGCGATGGTGTTCGTGCCGGTGGCCGCCGCCGCCGTCGGACCGGCGGCGGCGGTGGGGCTGATCTGGGTGGTCGACGCGCCGTTCTCGCTGTGGTTCGGCGCCCGCTCAGCGCCGCGGGCGGTCTGGCGCGAGGTGGTGCCGCTGCTGATCGGCTCCACCCTGCTGCTGCCGGTCGGCGTCCAGTTCCTCACCCATCTCGATCCGATGCTGACCCGCTGGATCACCGCGGGCGCCATCCTGCTGGCGCTCGCCGCGCTCGTCTCGGGATGGCGCTACAAGGCGGAGCCGTCGCTGCCGCTCTCGCTCGCCACGGGGGGCGCCTCGGGGCTGGCGAGCGGCTTTGCCGCGCTCGGCGGCATGCCGCTCGCCGTGTTCTGGCTCGCCAGCCAGCGCGCCTCCGCGCGCCAGGTCCGCGACAACCTGATGGCCTATTTCGGCCTCTCGACGCTGGTCTCGGGCGTGGTGTTCACGGCGACCGGGGTCCTCACCGGCCCTCGTTTCGCGGAAGCGGTGCCGCTGCTCCTGCCCTACAGCTTCGGCCTCTGGGTCGGCTCGCACGGCTTTCGCCGCGCCTCCGACCGGATGTTCCGCACGGTCGCCTACGCGGTGATCCTGGTGGCGGTCTGTTTGGCTCTGCCGCTCCGCTAGCTCTGGCGTTGCCGCTCCGCCAGGTCTGGCGCGGCCGCCCGGCTAGGCCTTGTCCCACCAGCCTTTCTCGGCGTGGAGCCCGTGCTGGCCGCGATAGGGGGCCACCTCCGGACTCCGCCAGCCCTCGGTCAATTGGGGCGCCAGCCGGTAGACCTCGATGGCGAGCGGCCGGCAGACCTCGATCGGGTCGCGGGCGTCCGGCCCCCAGAGCGGCACCGAGAGGTCGCCGCCCGGGCAGGTCGAGAGGGCGCAGAGCAGGTCGATCTCGGCGAAGAATTCGAGGTAGTCGCCGGCTTGCGCCGGGCAGTCGCGCATGAAGTACAGGTCGTCGTGGTTGAGCCCGGTGACCTGGAACACGTTGAGCACGTCGTGGACGTCGAACTCGGTCAGGCCGAACGGCATCACCGCGCGGGTGAGGTTCGAGTGGCAGTGGAAGTGGAAGTCCTGGCCGGTCAGGAGCTTGTTGACGTAGGGGTCGCAGCGGGTGCCGAGGAGGTCGTGGACCCGGCCGCCATACTCGTCGGTGCCGTAATGCGCCAGCGTGTCGGCCGTGATGGTGACGAGCGGGCGCAGGAACGGCAGGGTCGACCACAGCCGGTCGAAGGTCGTGACGTGGGCACCCTGGAGCTGGCGGGTGCGCGCCGCCCACAGCCGCTCGCGCGGATCGTGCCGGTTCCAGATGTTGAGGTCGCCGACCTGCGGCCCCTCCGGCGCGACGACGCGGAAGACGTGGCCCGCCGGCACGCTCCAGGCCCGCCCGGTACGGATCGGGACGGTGAACGCATCGACCAGGGTGCGCCCGCCGGTCTCGGTAGCGATCCGCTCGTAGAACGGCCGGTCGACCGACAGGGCCGAGCCCTCGCTGACCTGATAGGCGGCGGGGAAGTCCTTCATGCCGGGGGGCTCCGGGTGGGTGTGACGCGTGCCAGGAGTGGCAGAGGTGGAGGGGTAGGGCAAACCGGGGAAGGACCAGCGCGGGGAACTCCTCTCCCCGCCGGGCGGGGAGAGGGCTGCGTCCCTGTTCAAGGGATGCAGCAAGCCCGAAGGGCGAGGGTGAGGGGGTATCCCCGGATGAGGCTCTTCCGGCTCCACCCCCTCACCCTCGCTCCGGCTGCGCCTTCGCTTGCCGTACCGCCTGAACGGCGACACGGCCCTCTCCCCGCCCGCGGGGAGAGGAGGCAGGCGCTTACTCCGCCGCCGTCGCGAGCGGGGCGTCGTCGGTGCGGAACCGCGCCAGCAGCGCCGCCTCCTCGCCCCGCACCGCCTCCAGGTTCTTCGCCTTCACCGGCCCGTAGCCGCGGATGCGCTGGGGCAGACCGGCGAGGCCTACCGCCGCGGCGTGGTTGGCGGGCGTGAGGTCTCGGGCGATTTCCGTGAGCAGTGCCTCGAAGTCCTGGGCCAGCCGCCGCTCCTCGCGCCGCTCCCGGGTGTAGCCGAATGGGTCGAAGGCGGTGCCGCGCAGGCGCTTCATCCGGGCCAGCATCCCGAACGCCGTCATCATCCAGGGTCCGAAGGTCATCTTGCGCGGCCGGCCGGTGGCGGGGTTGCGGCGGGCGAGGAGCGGGGGCGCGAGGTGGAACTCGTAGCGCAGGTTCTCGCCCTCGAAGGTGCGCTGGACCTGAGCCTGGAAGCTGCCGTCGGTGTAGAGTCGCGCGACCTCGTACTCGTCCTTGTAGGCCATCAGCCGAAAGAGCGAGCGGGCGGCGGCGTCGGTCAGGGCCGATTGGCCGGGCACGATCGCGGCTTCCCGCGCCCGCACGGCGGAAACAGCCTTGGCGTAACGATCGGCGTAAGCCGCGTCCTGATAGGCGGTGAGGAAGGCGACGCGCTTGGCGATCACCCCGTCGAGGTCCGGCGCCAGGTCCGGGGCCGGGGCCTCGACCGCCCGCATGGTCTCGGGCGAGGCCGCCGCGCGCCGGCCCCAGGCGAAGGCGGCGCGGTTCATCGCCACCGCCTCGCGGTTGAGCTCGATCGCCTTCAGGAGTGCGTCCCGCGACAGCGGCACGCGCCCGCGCTGCCAGGCGAAGCCCAGCATGAACATGTTGGCGGCGAGCGCATTGCCGAGCAGCGAGACCGCGAGGCTCGTCGCGTCGGTGAAGTCGGCGTGCTCCGCGCCGGCGGCCTCGCGGATCGCCCGCTTGATCCGCTCGGCCGGCAGGGAAAAATCGGGCCGGCGGGTGAACTCGCCCGGCATCACCTCGGCGGTGTTGACGACGAGGTGGGTGCGGCCCTTCGCGATCGCCGACAGCACCTTGCGGTTGCTGCTGACCACGAGGTCGCAGCCGAGCACGAGGTCGGCCGCGCCCGCCCCGACCCGGATCGCGTGGATGTCCTTCTGGTGGTTGGCCAGCCGCACGTGGCTGAACACCGCGCCGCCCTTCTGGGCGAGGCCGGCCATGTCGATCATGCCGAGGCCCTTGCCCTCGAGATGCGCCGCCATGCCGAGGATCGCCCCCACCGTCACCACGCCGGTGCCGCCGACGCCGGTGACGATCAGGTTGTAGGTGCCGTCGATCGCAGGAATCGCCGGCTCGGGGATCCCCGCATCCGGCGCCGCGTCGGTCGCGACCGGGACACCGGCCGGCTTGCTGCGGGGCTTGGCGCCGTGCACCGTCACGAAGGACGGGCAAAAGCCCTTCACGCAGGAAAAGTCCTTGTTGCAGCTCGACTGGTCGATGCGGCGCTTGCGGCCGAATTCGGTCTCGACCGGCTGCACCGCGACGCAGTTCGACTGCACCGAGCAGTCGCCGCAGCCCTCGCAGACGAGTTCGTTGATGATCACCCGCTTGTCCGGGTCGGGATAGGCGTTGCGCTTGCGCCGGCGGCGCTTCTCCGAGGCGCAGGTCTGGTCGTAGATCATCACCGAGACGCCCGGCACGGTGGCCAGTTCCCGCTGGACCGCGTCCAACTCGTCGCGGTGGTGGATCGTCAACCCGTGCGGCCAGCTCACCGTCGAGGGGTACTTGTCCGGCTCGTCGGTGACGAGCGCGATGCGCTCGACGCCCTCCGCCCGCACCTGCGCGGCGATGCGGTCGACGGTGAGCCCGCCCTCGTGCGGCTGGCCGCCGGTCATCGCCACGGCGTCGTTGAACAGGATCTTGTAGGTGATCGTCGTGCCGGTATCGACGGCCCATCGCAGGGCCAGAGAGCCCGAATGGTTGTAGGTGCCGTCGCCGAGATTCTGGAAGACGTGGCCGCGCTTGGAAAAGGCGTTCTCGCCGATCCAGTTCGCGCCCTCGCCGCCCATCTGGGTGAAGCCGTCGGTCTCGCGGTCCATCCACTGCGCCATGTAGTGGCAGCCGATGCCCGCATAGGCCCGCATGCCGTCGGGCACCTTGGTCGAGGAATTGTGCGGGCAGCCGGCGCAGAAATGTGGGACCCGGGCGGCGATGTCGGCGGTCTGGGCCAGCCGCTCCTGCGCCCCTTTGAGCCGCGCGACGCGGCCGGCGAGGTCGTCGTTGCGGTGGTAGCGCAGCAGCCTCTCACCAAGCGCCACCGCGATGTCGTTGGGATCGAGCGCGCCCTTCACCGGGAAGAGCCAGTGGCCCTCCTCGTCGCGCTTGCCGATGCAGACGGGCTGGTGGCGCGACCCGTACAGCTCCTCGCGCAGCTGCACCTCGATCAAGGAGCGCTTCTCCTCGACCACCATCACGAGGTCGAGGCCGTCCGCGAACTCCGCCAGTTCGCGCCGCGACAGCGGCCAGGGGCAGGCGACCTTGTAGAGGCGCACCCCCATGTCGTTGGCCTTGACCTCGTCGAGGCCGAGATCGTCCAGCGCCTGGCGCACGTCGAGATAGGACTTGCCGACCGTGATGATGCCGATCTTCGGCTGGCGCCCGCCCGACAGCACGATCCGGTTGAGATTGTTGGCGCGCACGAAGGCCAGCATCGCGTCGCGCTTGAAGTCCTGGAGGCGGGCCTCCTGCTCCAGGATGCCGTCCGGGGTGCGGATGTTGAGCCCGCCCGGCGGCATCAGGAAGTCGTCGGGCAAGATAATCTTCACCCGGTCGAGGCGCGCATCGACGCTCGCGGTCGATTCGATGTTCTCCTTGATGCACTTGAAGGCGACCCAGGTGCCGCAATAGCGGCTCATCGCGTAGCCGTAGAGCCCGTAATCCAGGATCTCCTGCACGCCGGCCGGGTTCAGGATCGGGCTCATCACGTCGACGAAGTGGAACTCCGACTGGTGCGCGACGGTGGAGGATTCCGCCGTGTGGTCGTCGCCCATCAGCGCCAGCACGCCGCCGTGGCGGGAGGTGCCGGCCATGTTGGCGTGGCGAAACACGTCGCCGGAGCGGTCGACGCCCGGGCCCTTGCCGTACCAGAGGCCAAAGACGCCGTCGTAGCGGCCCTCGCCGCGCATCTCGGCCTGCTGGGCGCCCCACAGGGCGGTGGCAGCCAGCTCCTCGTTGAGGCCGGGCTGGAAGACGATGCCGGCCTGGTCGAGCACTTTCTTGGCCCGCACCAGGTTCTGGTCGAGCCCGCCGATCGGCGAGCCGCGATAGCCCGACACGAAGCCCGCGGTGTTGAGCCCCGCCGCCCGGTCGCGGGCCTGCTGCATCAGCAGCATCCGGATCACGGCCTGGGTGCCGGTGACGAAGACCCGATCGCGGGAGAGGTCGTACTTGTCGTCGAGGCTGACCGACCGAAGGGACGGGGTGGTCGCGGGCGAACCCATCGCGTGTTCCTCCTCCTGGCGCGGTGGGGGCCGGTTCCTCCGGCCTCTCGGGACCACGCAAATATGGCAGCAAGGCTGACATTCGCGGCCGGCCCCGTCAACGCGGCCTGGAGGCATTCCAGGCGGGCGACATCCGCTCGCGCCGCCCGAGGGCCGGTGCGCCTTCCCCGTGGCGCTCACCGGACCGCCCGCGAGGAGGCGGCGCCCGCGGCGTCGGAGAAGGGCTCTACCGCTCGCCCTTGCGCCGCACCGAGACGCTGCCGCCGTTGAGCCGGCGCAGCGAGACCTGGAGCCGGGCCTCCGCGGCCTTGATCTCGGTGAGGGCCTGGTGGGTGTAGTGGATATGCGCCTCGGCGGCCTCGCCGGCGGTCTCGATGTCGCCGGCCATCACGCTCTCGTAGATCGCCCGGTGCTGGGCGCGCAGACGGTCGCGGGTCTCCGGGCGGGCAAACAGCTTCTCGCGGTTCTCGATCACGCCCTGGCGCAGCATCCCCGACAGGGCCCGCATCGTGTGCAGCACCACGAGGTTGTGGCTCGCCTCGTAGACCGCGACGTGGAGGTCCACGTCGGCCTCGGCCTCCTCCCGGTGCACCCCCTCCTCGTGGGCGCGGTCGATCCGCGCCATGCAGGCGGTGAGCCGGTCGCGGTCGACCGCGTTGGCCCGGGCGGCGGCGAGCCGGGCCGCCATCCGCTCCGTCGTCGCCCGGAACTCCAGGTAGTCGTCCACCACCTCGGCGTGGGAGGCGATGAGCGCGATCAGCGGATCGGTGATCTCCCGGCCGAGGGGCGCCACCGCGCGCCCACCGCCCGAGGCGACCAGCAGGCCCTCCTCCTCCAGGATCTTCATCCCCTGGCGCAGGGTGGGGCGCGACACGTTCAGGCGCAGCGCCAGGTCGCGCTCGGGGAGCAGCAGGTCGCCGGGGCTGAGCGAGCCTTCGAGGATCAGGTCCTTGAGGTGGCGGGCCGTCCCCTCGGCCACGCTCGCGCCCTTGATCGGGTCCTGCTCCATCCCGCGCTCCGCCGGCCACCGTCACCCTGACCGGCACTATAATGCGGGAAATTGCGATTTCCAATTGACCGGTTTGGTAAAATCATTTTACCGTTACCCTACCTCTGGTTCAAGTCGGTCATCGAGGTCGCGCGGTCCCGTCGGCCGGCGCGCCCGCTCACGCCCCCGCACCCGGTGCGGGACGGCGATGGCGGCCGCGCGGATCGAAGGCAGCCGCATCCGCAAGAGAGGTCCGAAGGACCCGCACGCGCCCGCAACGGGCGAGACGGTCCGAGAGGGCGAGGAAGTCGAGAAGGGAGGATCCACAAGGTGAGCTGGAATCAAGTCTACGATCCATTGTCGAACAGCGTCTGGTCGACGGCGCTCGCCGCCCTGCCGATCGTCGTGCTGCTGGGCGGCATCGGCCTCCTGCACCTCAAGGCCCACGTCGCGGCGCTCGCCGGCCTCGCCGTCGCCCTGGCGGTTGCGGTGCTCGGCTTCGGCATGCCGGCCCCGATGGCCGGCGCCACCGCGGTCTACGGCGCCGCCTTCGGCCTCCTGCCGATCGGCTGGATCATCCTCAACGTCATCTTCCTCTACCGGCTCACCGAGAAGACCGGGCAGTTCGACGTCCTGCGCGACTCGATCGCCGGCATCACCCCGGACCGGCGGCTCCAGCTCCTGTTCATCGCCTTCTCGTTCGGCGCCTTCTTCGAGGGTGCGGCGGGCTTCGGCACGCCGGTGGCGGTCACCGCCGCGATGCTGATGGGCCTGGGCTTCTCGCCGCTCGCCTCCGCGGGCCTCTCGCTCATCGCCAACACCGCGCCGGTCGCCTACGGGGCGCTCGGCGCCCCCGTCATCGCGCTCTCGGCGGTGACCGGGCTCGACCTCATCGCGCTCTCGGCGATGATCGGCCACCAGCTGCCGTTCTTCTCGGTCCTGGTGCCGTTCTGGCTGATCTGGGCCTTTGCCGGCCGCAAGGGCATGTGGGAGGTCTGGCCCGCGCTCCTCGTCGCCGGCCTGTCCTTCGCGGTGCCGCAATACCTGGTCTCGAACTTCCACGGCCCCTGGCTCGTCGACGTGGTGGCCGCGCTCTGCTCGATGGCGGCGCTCGCGGGCTTCCTGCGGGTCTGGCGCCCGGCCAAGATCTGGACCTCGACCGGGGACGACGGCGCGCAGGCGCCGGTCGCGGAGCCGAAGACCCACACCACCCGGGCGGTCCTGCGCGCCTGGACGCCCTGGATGATCCTGTCGGTGTTCGTCTTCGCCTGGGGCACGCCGCAATTCCGCGCCTGGCTCGACTCGCTCTGGGTCTGGAAGCTGCCGGTGCCCGCCCTGCACAACCTGGTGGTGAAGATGCCGCCGGTCGTCGCCAAGCCCACCATGGAGGCCGCGGTCTACACCCTCAACCTGCTCTCGGCGACCGGAACCGGCATCCTGCTCGCGGGCCTCGTCGGCGGGCTGATCCTCGGCTTCTCCCCGCTGCGGCTCCTGCGGGAATACGGCCGCACCACCTATCTCGTGCGCTACTCCCTCCTGACCATCGCCGCGATGCTGGCGCTCGGCTACGTCACCAAGTATTCGGGCACCGACGCGACGCTCGGCCTCGCCTTCGCGCAGACCGGCTGGATCTACCCGTTCTTCGGCGCGATGCTGGGCTGGCTCGGCGTGGCCCTGACCGGATCGGACACCGCCTCGAACGTGCTGTTCGGCGGCCTGCAGAAGATCACCGCCGAGCAGCTCGGCCTCTCGCCGACCCTGATGGCCGCCTCCAACTCCTCGGGCGGCGTGATGGGCAAGATGATCGACGCCCAGTCGATCGTCGTCGCCTCCACGGCCACGCAATGGTACGGCGGCGAGGCCAAGATCCTGCGCTACGTGTTCTTCCACTCGGTCGCGCTCGCCTGCCTCGTCGGCTGCCTCGTGATGCTCCAGGCCTACGTGCCGCCCTTCACCGCGCTCGTGCCGGCGCACTGATCCTCCAACCGGGCCGGGGGCTGCGACCCCCGGCCCCCGTCCTTCCCTCTGCCTGGCCGCGCGGTTCCCCGCGCCCGGGGGATCGCCCCCGGGACAGCCTTGATGCGAGAGCCCCGATGCGCCTGAGCGACTGCCACAGCTTCCACGACTTCCGCCGCATGGCGAAACGCCGCCTGCCCGGCCCGATCTTCAACTACATCGACGGCGGCGCCGACGACGAGGTCACCTACCGGCGCAACACCGCCTCCTTCGAGGCCTGCGACCTCGTTCCCAACGTCCTGCGCGGCGTCACCGACGTCGACATGTCGGTGACGGTGATGGGCCAGCGCCTCGCCATGCCGGTCTACTGCTCGCCCACCGCCCTGCAGCGGCTGTTCCACCACCAGGGCGAGCGCGCCGTGGCGGCGGCGGCCGGCAAGTTCGGCACGATGTTCGGGGTCTCCTCGCTCGGCACCGTCAGCCTCGAGGAGGCGCGCCGGATCAGCAGCGGTCCCCAGGTCTACCAGTTCTACTTCCACAAGGACCGCGGCCTGAACCGCGAGATGATGGCCCGCGCCAAGCAGGCCGGCATCGAGGTGATGATGCTGACTGTCGATAGCATCACCGGCGGCAACCGCGAGCGCGACAAGCGCACCGGCTTCGCGATTCCGTTCCGGCTCACCCTCGGCGGCATGGCGCAGTTCGCGATGAAGCCGGCCTGGGGGATCAACTACGTCACCCACGAGCGCTTCCGGCTGCCGCAGCTCGAGAACCACATCGCCATGGATGGCGGCGCCCTCTCGATCAGCCGCTACTTCACCGAGATGCTCGATCCGAGCATGACCTGGGACGACGTGGCCGAGATGGTGCGCGACTGGGGCGGCCAGTTCTGCCTCAAGGGCGTGATGTCGGTGGAGGACGCCAAGCGGGCGGTGGCGATCGGCTGCACCGGCATCGTGCTGTCGAACCACGGCGGGCGCCAGCTCGACGGCTCGCGCAGCGCCTTCGACCAGCTCGCCGAGATCGTCGACGCCGTCGGCGACAGGATCGACGTGATCATGGATGGCGGGGTGCAGCGCGGCACCCACGTGCTCAAGGCCCTGGCGCTCGGCGCCAAGGCGGTGGGCTTGGGCCGCTACTACCTCTTCCCGCTCGCGGCCGCGGGCCAGCCCGGCGTCGAGCGGGCGCTGGAGCTGATGCGGATCGAGATCGAGCGCGACATGAAGCTGATGGGCTGCACCGCGATCGACCAGCTCACCCGCGACAGCCTGCGCTTCACCCGCGGCTGAGGCAGGCCGCCGCCGACGGTTTCGCGGCGGCGGCGACCATGTTCGCCGCCGGTCCCTCGACGAACGGAGCTTGACCGGCGAATTCCGGCCGATCAATCATGTCTTAAGTCATGGCCATTACGTTCGGTCAGACTGTTCGGCATGTGACATCCGCCTGCAATGCACGCGAGCAACGGGTTGTACGACGCAACCGACCTTCGTTCGTCCCTCGCACAAGGGGCGGACACCGTGGTCGCGTTCCTCGATCGCGTCCGCGAGGCCTTCGCCGTGCGTGCCGTCCTGCTGCTCGCCCACGAGGGCGGGGCGCCCGCCTGGGCGAGCGGCGGCGCGACGCCCGACGCCGCGGCGGCCGCCCTGTGCCGGGCAGTCTCCGGCGAGGGCCTGCGCGTCGTCCCCGACCTCGCCGCCCCGCGCTGGCGCGCTCACCCGGCGGTCGCCGGCGCGCCGGGCTGGCGCTTCGTCGCGACCCACGCGCTCGAGCCCGGACCGGGCCTCCTCGCCCTGCTCGATTCCCGGCCCCGCCGCCTGACGCGGGCGCAGGAGCGGCGGCTGGCCGATTTCGCCGCCGCCGCCGAGAGCCTCGGCCGCCTCGCCCGGGCGGGGGAGGGCCTGGCGCAGGCCCTGGCCGCCCAGGGGCGGGCGCTCGCCCACAGCCGCAAGATCTTCGACCGCGCTGCGACCGCCGCGCGGATCGGCGTGTGGGAATGCGCCCTGCCGGACGAGACCCTGACCTGGACCGATCAGGTCTACGCGATGTTCGACCTGCCGCGCGACGCGCCCCTCGACCGCGACCGGATCGTCGCCTGCTACGCGCCGGACTCCCGGGCCGCGCTCGCCGAGGCCCGCGGGCGGGCCATCGCCGAGCGCGGCGGCTTCACCCTCGACGCCGAGATCGTCACCGGCCAGGGCCGCCGCCGCTGGATCCGCATCAACGCGGTGGTCGAGTGCGAGGGCGCCGACCCGGTGCGGATCTTCGGGATGAAGCAGGACATCACGGAAGAGAAGCTCCTCGCCGACCGGACCCGCTACCTCGCCGAGTTCGACGCCATGACGGGCCTCGCCAACCGGGCGACGTTCCAGGCCCGCCTCGCCGCCCTCGACGAAACTCCGGGGCGCTCCCCCTTCGGCGCCCTGCTGCTGATCGACCTCGACGGCTTCAAGCCGGTCAACGACACGCTGGGCCATCCGGCCGGGGATGCCTGCCTCGTCGAGGTCGCGGGCCGCCTGCGCGGGTCGTGCCGCGACGGCGACCTCGTCGCCCGGATCGGCGGCGACGAGTTCGCGGTCCTCCTCGCCACGACCGCGCCCGGCATCGCCGAGGAGGTCGCCGCCCGCCTCGTCGCCGCGCTCGGGCAGCCGGTGGCCTGGGCCGGCCGGACCTTCAGCATCGGCGCCTCGATCGGCATCGCCCGCGCCGACGGCCGCTCCTCCGCCGAGCTCTACGCGGCGGCGGACGCGGCGCTCTACGCCGCCAAGGCCGAGGGGAGGGCGCGGTTCCGGGTGGCGGCGGGGCCGCCGGCCCTGTCCGCACCGGCGTCGTGAAGCCCGGTCGGCCGCGTCCGGCGTCGTCGGTCTTTTGTTAGCGCCAGCGTATCGCGTCGGGCCCGGGGCGCGTCGATGCAGGAACGCCGTGTATTGCGGCGGGGCGCGGCCGCGCCGTTGCGTGCGGAATGTGTCGACCGATGGAATAATCCTGCGCGTCATGCGCCGTCGCGCGCCATATAATTTCGCTTGATCCGGACCGTCGATTGACTTTCGCCGAATTGCCTCGGCCCGCCGGGCGTGCTGATATGCGGCATAAGCCTCCCGACCAACGGGGCGGCGTTGGGAGGAATCGATCGATGAAGCGAGTGATCGCGGGAGCGTTGTCGCTGGGCGCCCTCGTTATGGCAGCGCTGCCGGCCGTGGCGCAGGACAACAAGACGCTCACCGTCTGGTTCAGCAAGGGCTTCTATCGGTCCGAGGACGAGTCGCTCTGGGCGACGATCAAGAAGTTCGAGCAGAAGACCGGGATCAAGGTCGAGCTGTCGCAATACGCGATCCAGGACATGATCCCCAAGACCGTGGCGGCGCTCGATTCCGGCTCGCCGCCGGATGTCGGCTATTCCGACACCTACAACAACCAGGCCGCCGGCAAATGGGCCTTCGAGGGCAAGCTCGAGGACCTCACCGACATCCTCCAGCCGATGATGCCGCGCTTCGCGCCCCAGACCGTCGAGCACGTGCTGCTCATGAACGGCCAGACCGGCAAGAAGGCCTATTACGGCTTCCCGCTCAAGCGCCAGACGCTCCACACCGAGATCTGGGGCGACATGTTGGAGAAGGCCGGCTTCAAGCAGGCCGACATCCCGCAGAAATGGTCCGACTACTGGGCGTTCTGGTGCGACAAGGTCCAGCCCGGCTACCGCAAGGCCTCGGGCACCCGCACCTACGGCATCGGCGCGCCGATGGGGGTGGAATCGACCGACAGCTTCCAGTCCTTCTACGCCTTCATGGACGCCTACGACGCCAAGCTCGTCGACGCCGACGGCAAGCTGACCGTCGACGACCCCAAGACCCGCGAGGGCGTGGTCAAGGCGCTGAAGGACTACACCGACCCCTACATCAAGGGCTGCGTGCCGCCGTCCGCCACGACCTGGAAGGACCCCGACAACAACGTCGCGTTCCACAACCGCACCACGGTGATGACGCACAACTTCACCATCTCGATCGCCGCGAAGTGGTACGAGGACAGCGTCAACCCGAACAACACGCCCGAGCAGCGCGAGGCCTCGAAGAAGGCCTACGAGGAGACCATCATCACCGCGCCGTTCCCGGCCCGGCCGGACGGCAAGCCGATGACCTACCGCGCCGACGTCAAGCAGGGCGTGGTCTTCTCGGGCGCCAAGAACAAGGCGGCGGCCAAGGAATTCGTGAAGTTCATCATGGAGGAGGACAACCTCCGTCCCTACGTCGAGGGCGCGATCGGCCGCTGGTTCCCGGTCACCAAGGACTCGATCGAGAGCCCGTTCTGGCAGGCCGACAAGCACCGCAAGGCGGTCTACAACCAGTTCAAGTCCGGCACCGAGCCGTTCGACTACGTGAAGAACTACAAGTTCACGCTGGTCAACAACGAGAACGTCTTCGCCAAGGCGATGAACCGCGTGGTGAGCGAGAAGGTCCCGGTCGAGAAGGCCGCCGACGAGATGCTGGCCCGCATCAAGCAGATCGCCGGGCAGTAAACAGAAAGGGCTGTTCGGGGCAAGGAAAGGCGCAGGTACTCCCCTCTCCCGTGTGGGAGAGGGGTTGGGGGTGAGGGTGCTACGGTTCTGAGTTCAGCACTAAGCGTTGAGCGGCCAGCACAACGGTCTGAGCTTCACACTGAAGCGTGTCACCCTCACCCCTACCCCTCTCCCACACGGGAGAGGGGATCCCGCGCCTCTTTCGTTGAAGGACAGTCCCGCCCAGCCCCGCGGAACAACAGGGGAGGCACCCGTGCCTCAACCCACACCATCCCGAGCGGGGTCCGATCGCGTGGCGCTCGGGGCCCGCTCTCGGTTTTCCCATCCCCCGCCTCACGGCCTCACCAAGGAGACCGACCATGTCCGCAACGGTCGCTGAGGCAGCGCCGGTCGCCGCGGCCCAGCCCTTCCGCCTGACCTCGTGGCAGGCCTGGGGGCTGATCCTGATCGCGCCCTACCTGCTGATCTTCATCTTCTTCGTCATCTACCCGATCGGCTACGGCCTGTGGCTGGCGCGCAGCCCCGCGAGCTACGTGCATCTGGCCGAAGACCCGATCTTCGCCCGCGCCGTCGTCAACACGCTGGTGTTCCTCATCGTCGGCATCAACGTGAAGATGGCGATCGCGCTCGTGCTGTCGGGCTTCTTCACCAACGAGCGGAAGTGGATCCGCTGGCTGTCGGTGCTGTTCATCCTGCCCTGGGCGGTGCCGTCGATCCCCACCATCCTGTCGGTGCGGTTCATGCTGAACCCCGAATGGGGCATCGTGAACTCGATGATCTTCCGGCTGACCGGCGACGACGGCCCGAACTGGCTCAACGACCCGAGCCTCGCGCTGACGCTCGCCATCGGCGTCCATATCTGGAAGTCGCTGCCGTTCTGGACGCTGATCCTGCTCGCCGGCCGGCTCGCCATCTCGGCCGACCTCTACGAGGCGGCCTCCGTCGACGGCGCCACCAAGTGGCAGAAGTTTTTGCACGTCACCTGGCCGTCGATGCGGACGCTCTACGTGACCTGCACCATCCTGTCGATGATCTGGACGCTGGGCGACTTCAACTCGGTCTACCTGCTCACCGGCGGCGGCCCCGCCGACCTGACCCACGTGCTCGCGACCCTCGGCATCCGGTATCTGCGCCTCGATCAGGTCGACGCCTCGATGGCGGCGGTGGTCTGCGCGATGCCCTTCGTGCTGCCGCTGGTCTACGTGCTGATGAAGAGGCTCTCGAAATGAGCACGACCCTGACAGCCCGCGCCGCTCCGTCTGCCGAGGAGCGCTCCGCCGCCCGCACCAACTGGCTGCGCGCGGCCGGCACGGAGGCGAAGCTCCTCCTCATCGGCATCCCGGTCCTGCTCTGGACCGTGATCCCGATCTACCACCTCGTCCTGTTCGCGATCTCGCCCAAGCAGGACGCGATGTCGGGGGCGCTGTTTCCGGCCCACCCGACGCTCCAGAATTTTCGGATCGTCTTCGGGCAGCAGCACTACTTCCTGTCGAACTTCTGGCAGCAATTCTGGAACTCGGCGGTCATCGCCTTCGCGACCGGCGTGCTGACGCTGGTCGTCGCCACCGCGGCGGCCTTCGCGATCAGCCGCCTGAAGGTGAAGGGCGGCCGGACCGTGATGAACATGGCGCTGTTCACCTACTTCATCCCGGCCGCGTTCCTGGCCGTGCCGATGTACAAGACGATGGGCGCCTACGGGCTGCTGAACAGCAAGTGGGCGCTCATCCTCGCGATGGTGACGATCGCCAGCCCCTACGCGATCTGGGTGCTGAAGCAGGCCTCCGACAAGCTGCCGGTGGAACTGGACGAAGCCGCGATCATGGACGGCGCCTCGCCGCCCCAGCTCTTCCGCTTCGTCTACCTGCCGCTGATGGTCCCGTCGCTGGTCGCGATCGGCGTCTACGCGCTGCTGCTCGCCTGGAACGAGTACCTGTTCGCCTTCCTGCTCCTCTCCCGCGACACCGACGTGACCCTGCCGGTGGCCTTGGGCAGCTTCCTGGCGGCGGATGACTCGCCGTGGGAACTGCTGATGACCACCGGGTTGATCTACGCCATGCCGCCGGCCGCGATCTATTACGTGTTCAAGCGGTATATGGTGGGTGGGTTGACGGCGGGGGCGGTGAAGAGCTGACATCTAGTATGATGTCTCTACCGGCCACCGACAAAATGTCGGGGCCGGTCTTGCGAAAAATTCAGCGTAAGCGGCGACGAATTTCTCCTTCTGTATCTTCGCGCCGCGCATCTTGCTCGTAGCTACTAGCCATTCCTGTTAAAAGCTTCGACGAGACATATGGATGCGTGTATTGTATAGCGTCTGCCCATTGATCGTACATAGAAGCTAATTTTCTTTCTTCTGAGCCGTCTGGGCCCCGCCATACCGCGCCTCGCGCATTGTAGCGCCCTATGCGAGCACCTGTCATTATATGATCAGAGCGTATATGTTCGAGTACTTCTCTAACTTCCTCGCAAGGCCATGTACCGTCAGCACCCACTGGTGCATATGACAGAAGTTGCCCAATCATTTGATCGCCAATCTCGGATCTAGCCAGTTCTGAGCACGCACTTCGAACTGTCTGGACCCAATGTATGAGTTCTGACGTCGTAAGATTTCCTTGCTCGTTATATCCGGGAATACGCGTGAGGCTGTCAAGAAGCTTATATGCTTGCTCGGACATACGTTTTATATGTTTTTGTTGAATGATGAATTCGGGTGGATCAAGATTATCATCATTGCGTCGATAGGCACATACAACTGCTTGGACAAAAAATTCCGGATTTTTTTGGATGTATATTTCTAAATTTGAGATATAATTATTTTTACCACGTTCAGAATAGTTCGAAAGCAGAGACAGGTAAGAAAATTCAAGAGAAACCTTTTCTTCAAAAGAAATATCATTGCTACGCGATATGAATTTCAATGCTTCAACGATATGATATTGATCGATCTGATGATGATCCACCTTTTCATCGCTATCATCAATCATAGAATGCAATATGCCTGCTAGCAGACGTGCATCGGTATTTTCTAGATGAAAGCGCGCGCAAGCGAAAGCGGCGCGCGGCCGGCCCGATTGATGCAACTTGCGCATGGCGTCGCGTGTTTCATCGTCGGATCTTTGTCCCCAGTCCGGAGCAACCTCGCTCCAGTAAATTCGCTGCGCTTCTGTTGTCAGTTTTTCTACAAGCACCCATGTACTACGGCGAAACGGAGCATGGATAAGTATACGGCTCCTTTCTTCGTCTTCGTATTTTTGGTATATTTGAGATATCGCTATTTCTCTTGTAGTATCATCGAGGATATGCAACGCTCCTGAAAATAATTGCTGCAAAACAAAGGAATGAGTCATATTTTCCTTCTTAGTTGTCCATAAAAATTGAAGGAATTCAATCAATTCATCAAATGTGAGAGCTGAGCTTGAGCATAGACATCCGATCTGCCAAGCCGCTCCCCCATTGCCGGCAGCCTGGATGATACCTGCCACTCCTCTATCGGCATAAATTTCTTTCAATGCAGTTATACGAAGAGCATCTATACGCCTTTGCCTGCTCTCAAAATCCATGTCATCTGCGAGCACTTCGTCGCATGACTCTTCAACCCAAGATTTATGGAACAACCAAGCGTGACGATTTAATAAATCCGAGGGCTCCAAAGCTTCATACGCTCTCGAGGCTGCTTCTCTTAAGGGCGCGCTAGCGGTAGGTTTTTTTGCTTTGACTGCTCTGCGTGACATTGTACTGGTACGAATCTTTTCACGAAGTGAGGCTTTGTCAGCGTCGGCAGCATTCCGTGCCCACTTTGAGACTATTTCCCAAAAATCTATTTGATATTCTTCTCCTAATGACTCAAGTCTACCGACAATATCAGATAAAGTATCAAAACTATGAGGTTCAAATGTAAATGCGAGCTCGACCATTTCGCGCCGGAAAGACAGAATTGGATCCCAGGTTTTAAACGGCTCGCCAAAGCCATATCCATCGGTACGCCAGCGGGGTTTGTGATTATAATGACCTATCTCTTGGTTTTCTCCAAATTGTTTAACACACAATTGCCAGCCGATTTGGGGAAATTTATCCAACAAATACTTTATCGCTGCGAGTCGCTGTTCATGATTGGCTGCTGTTTGCGGCATCCATGATCGGAAAATTGAATGTAATGAGTTAATCGGTTTATTTGACAAATTATCGTTGATTTCAACTTCTGACAGCCTTGCCAAAATAATTATGGATCGAAAAAATGTTTTTGGATTCCATGCGAGATCCTCTAAAGCCCAAAGTAATCCTGTGCGGCTGGAGAGCCAACCAAACAACCTGCTATCGATAGGGCGTAAGAGACCTAGGATAGCTGGGGCAGGTTGCTGAAGATCGTCCTCAATTATATCTAGGAACACACTTGGCGCCGCTTCGGCGTAAACTGGCAAGTCTTGATCGTTCGCCTCTATATTTCTTAGTATCAAGGGCACTGGTAGAATTTTCTTCACTAAGTTTGCGGCATGAAATTCTGCATTGAAACCCAAGCGATTGAGGAATAGATCGTTTCCGTAGACTGCAAGAAGCACAAGTGTTTCGCTTACGCCATTTCTGAAGCTACCTGTGAATTCTCGGGTTTTACCATGAATATTGGCGTAGATACGATCTTTATCCGCCAAATCTAATGATGGGTCGTCTTCGCATAGGACCATTTCCGCTAAACTAAAATATCTCTCAAGTTCATCTCTAGTAACGAACGGTGCAACAGCGAAGAGGGCGTCGATCTTTGAAATAATTCCTCTAAACTCACCTATTGATATAATTGGGATATCGTCAAGTTGTCCTAATTCTTGACAATCTTGTTCAATTGTTTTGTAGGAGCGATCTGCCAGTAAGCTCATGCCTTCGCGATCTACAGGATTTGTGCTACTCCATTTTCCAACAAACATAAGCGGTATTAAGCGCCGAGCAATTTTTGGATTGCGTGCCCATTCGGGTGTGCGAACTGCCGGTACGTTTGACAATCGTCTCCTTAATACTGTAAGAGAACGGCCAGATGCATTAGCTAGACGATCAATTTCGTCTCGCTCTTTGTTCATTTCATTCAAGCCTGCTTGGAATCTTTCATAATCAGCGGGATGTAAAACTATGTGTGGTTCAGAATTTGCTGTGTTGCGGGACGAAATAATTACGGAATGCATCGAATTGGATAATGACGCCAATTCCCTTTCGACATCACGATTTGTTGTTATGGCAATAAATGTTTGTGCGCCCATGGCAAGCCTTGGGACAATATTCGGCTTATCGATTACAATTATTTGATCACGAAATCCGATGAGCGCTTCGTCATTAAACAAACAGGAGACAAAACCTAAGCCTTCTTCGGTCGAGTCCGCAGACACAATTAATGGAGAGCGAGGTTTATCTCGGAGATGGTTTAAGGCTACAGTTTTATATTTATCAATCATATATTCGAAAAATTTTCTAGATAAGGGAGGAGATGTCACATTGGCCCAATCAGACCAACATTGATCCAGGGACCTCACATTCGTATTTGGCATGTTAGTTTCGCCGGCAAGCCAAGCTTGAGCAGATAGCGACTGTTCGGCCCACTGTTCCAAATCAACAGCGTCGTATACGCGAACATCTTTCCAGCTTTTGCTGGCTTTTGCTGCTGCCTCCCAACTTTTTTTTCCAGGCCATCTCTTAGGGGTAACGAATATGAATGTAATCTCAGAGCGCTCTGTGGCGGAATGCGCAGATATGCTCTTTTTAAAATCAGAGTCTGCTTTTGTTTTCGGAACAGCGTTTGTTCCGAATTCCCAGCCAGATTTTCCTGCTGGGACCCATGGGGTTCCCTGACTGGCTTCGGTAAATCCGTCCCAACCCGGAGTTTCGGCATCGTCATTGCCGGGGAACTCCGATTTTGTCAGCGCTGCTCCAGTCGAATTTGCAAGTATCCTCAGAAATACCGCAAACCTTGAGCGCGATGAAATATTTTTACTTGACCATTGTTCAATATCTTTTGCTTTTAACTCTAGGAATGCAGGAACATATTGTTTCACATTATGTATTTCAGAATTATCTTTCCTTTGCACGGCGTCATAAATCGCTTGCAATTCCAATATTTTAGCTGCTGGAATGCCGAGGGCGCGTTCAATTCTCATCGCCATGTCTGGCGTTGCAGCAACTCGCCCATTCAGGAATAGTGACATGCTAGGTCGGCTGATGCCTACCAATTTGGCAGTCTCTGTTACGGAAATGCCTTTTGGAGCTAACGCTGTATCCCTCACATATGTACCGGGGTGAGGTGCTGAAACTCGAATCGGGTCATGTGGATCAGTGGGGGTCGATTGCTGGGTCATTTGCGCCTCCTGAAAGCAGGTTAGCGCCACTGTTAGGTGTTAGGCAACGCCTAACAGCTGGTTTTTCGGCAAGCGACGTCACGGAGCCGTGTTGGCCAAGTACCGTTCACATCGACGTGCGAGAATGGTCCTCGGGCTGACCGAGGACCGAGGTACTACGCCACAGCCGCCACACCCCCCGGCATCAACCGCCCCTCCTCCACCGCATGACACGCCACCCCATCCCGAAACACCGGCACCTCCGCCTTGCACCGTTCATTCGCGAACGGGCAGCGCGGATGGAAGGTACACCCTGACGGCGGGTTGATCGGGTTCGGGATCTCGCCCTGCACCGGCACGCGCTGCCGTCCGACATGCGCCAGGTCCGGCACCGCATCGAGGAGCATGCGGGTGTAGGGGTGCTTCGGGGCGGTGAAGAGCTCGCGGCCGCCGCCGATCTCGACGATGCGGCCGAGATACATCACGCCGATGCGGTTCGCCATGTGGCGCACCACGGCGAGGTTGTGGCTGATGAACAGGTAGGTCAGGCCGAGCCGGTCCTGCAGGTCGCGCATCAGGTTCAGGATCTGGGCCTGGACCGAGACGTCGAGGGCCGAGGTCGGCTCGTCGGCGACCAGGAACTCGGCCTCGGAGGCGAGCGCCCGCGCGATGGCGATGCGCTGGCGCTGGCCGCCCGAGAAGGCGTGGGGGTAGCGCTTGCCGTCGTCGGGGTGCAGGCCGACCAGGGTCAGCAGCTCGCCGACCCTGGCTTGAATCTCGCGCTCGCCGCTGAGGAGCCCGAAGGCGCGGATCGGCTCGGAGACGATCCGGTCGACCCGCCAGCGCGGGTTCATCGAGGCGTAGGGGTCCTGGAAGATCATCTGGATGCGACGGCGTAAGAGGCGCCGCTCGGCGGCCTGGCGCGGGTCGGTCATCGAGATGCCACTGATCGTCACCTCGCCGTCGGAGGGCGGCATCAGGCCGACCACCATGCGGGCGACCGTCGACTTGCCGGAGCCGGATTCGCCGACGATCGCCAGGGTCTCGCCCTTGGCGACCGAGAACGAGACGTGGTCGACGGCGCGCAGGTACTGGCGCGGCTGGCGCTCGATCACCCGGTTGAGCCAGGGGCGCGAGACGTCGAACAGGCGGCGCAGGTCGCGGACCTGCACGTAGTCGGGCTGGGGCGTGATCACGGGCTTCAAGGCGATGTGGGGCTTGATGTCGGGCTTCATGCGGCGGCCTGTCCGGTCGCGTCGTAGAGGTGGCAGGCGACCCGGTGCGAGCCGACCGTCAGGGGCTCGGGCCGGTCCACCGTGCAGCGGGCAAACACCTTGGGGCAGCGCGGGTTGAAGGCGCAGCCGGGCGGGATCGCCGAGAGCCGCGGCATCGCGCCGGGAATCTGGGCCAGGCGATCGGTCTCCTGCGACAGAGAGGGAATCGCCCCCATCAGGCCCTTGGCGTAGGGGTGGAGGGGATCGCCCACCACGGCGGCCACCGGGCCGATCTCGGCGACGCGGCCGGCATACATCACCGCGACGCGGTCGGCGGCCTCGGCGATCACCCCCATGTCGTGGGTGATCAGCATCACGGCGGTGCCGTGGTCGCGCCCGAGGCGCTTCAGCAACGTGATGATCTGGGCCTGGACCGAGACGTCCAGCGCCGTGGTCGGCTCATCCGCGATGATCAGCTCCGGCTCGGCGGCGAGCGCGAGCGCGATCACCACGCGCTGCCTCATGCCGCCGGAGAATTCGTGCGGGAAGCCGTCGATCCGCCGCTCCGGCGCCGGGATGCCGACCTCGGCCAGAAGGTCGATCGCCCGCTGGCGGGCGGCCCTGGCCGACAGGTCGGTGTGGGTACGGATCGTCTCCTCGATCTGCCGGCCGACCCGGTAGAGCGGGTTGAGGCTGGTTAGCGGGTCCTGGAAGATCATGCCGATGCGCTTGCCGCGCACCTTGCGCATCGCCTCCGGGGGGAGGTTGTCGATGCGCTCGCCGTTGAGGCGGATCTCGCCGCCGGCGATGCGGCCGGGCGGGTCGATCAGGCCGATCACCGCCGAGCCGGTCACCGACTTGCCGGCGCCGGACTCGCCGACGACGCCGAGCACCTCGCCGCGGTTGATCTCGAAGGAGACGCCGTCGAGGGCGGTCAGCACGCCGCGGCGGGTGGCGAACTCGACCCGCAGGTCGCGCACCGAGAGGACGGGTTGGGTCATGTCGGTCATTGCAGCTTGGGGTTCAGGGCGTCGCGCAGCCAGTCGCCGAGCAGGTTGATCGCCAGCACCAGGCCGGCCAGCGCCAGGCCCGGAAAGGCGACGATCCACCACTCGCCCGAGAACAGGAAGCGGTTGCCGGTGCGGATGAGCGTGCCCAGCGACGGCATCGTCTCCGGCAGGCCGGTGCCGAGGAAGGAGAGCGTCGCCTCGGTGATGATGGCGAGCGCCAGGTTGATGGTGGCGATGACGAAGACCGGGCCGGTGACGTTCGGCAGGATGTGGCGGGTGAGGATCACCGGCGCCGACAGGCCGATGAGCCGGCCGGCCTGGACGTAGTCCTTGTTCTTCTCGACCATCACCGAGCCGCGCACGGTGCGGGCGTACTGGACCCAGAACGACAGGCCGATCGCCAGGACGATCAGGGCGATCTGCGCGTTCGCCTCCATGTGGCCGCCGGCCACCGCCTTGGCGACGCCGTCGACGATGAGCGCGATCAGGATCGCCGGGAAGGTCAGCTGCACGTCGGCGACGCGCATGATGATGGTGTCGACCCAGCCGCCGGCATAGCCGGCGATCAGCCCCAGGCCGATGCCGATGAAGCCCGACAGGAGCACGCCGAGCACCCCGACGAGGAGCGACAGGCGCATGCCGTAGAACACCGCCGAGAGCACGTCGCGGCCCTGGTCGTCGGTGCCGATCAGGAACGGCGCCTGGCCGTCGGCGTACCAGAGCGGCGGCAGGCTGGCGTTCATCAGCTCGAGCTGCGCCGGATCGTAGGGGTTCTGCGGCGAGATGAGGGGAGCCAGCAGCGCCAGCGCGATGAACAGTACCGTGGCGACGAAGGCCGCGATGGCGAGCTTCGAGCGCTTGAAGTTGGCAAACAGGTCGGAGTCGAGGAAGCGCGCGAGGCGCGACGGCGGCGCCGCGGCGGGGAGGGCGGGGGAGGCCATGGGCTCTAAACAATCCTCACGTCGCCCGCCGCACCGAGAGGCGCAGGCGCGGATCGACGATGGTGTAGAGGAGATCGACCACGAGGTTGATCGTCACGAAGATGAGGGCGACCAGCAGCAGGTAGGCGGCCATGATCGGCACGTCGACGTTCTGCACCGCCTGCACGAACAGGAGGCCCATGCCCGGCCACTGGAAGACCGTCTCGGTGATGATCGAGAAGGCGATGATCGAGCCGAGCTGGAGGCCCGCGACCGTGATGACCGGGACGAGCGTGTTCTTCAGCGCGTGGCCGAAATGGATCGAGCGGGTGGTGAGGCCGCGCGCGCGGGCGAAGCGGATGTAGTCGGTGCGCAGGACCTCCAGCATCTCGGCCCGGACGAGGCGCATGATCAGCGTCATCTGAAACAGCCCGAGGGTGATCGAGGGCAGGATCAGCGCCCGCCAGCCCGAGGCGGTGAGGAAGCCGGTGGTCCACCAGCCGAGCCGCACCGTGTCGCCGCGCCCGTAGGAGGGCAGCCAGCCGAGCGTCACCGAGAACAGGAAGATGAGCAGGATGCCGATCAGGAAGGTCGGCAGCGAGACGCCGACGAGCGAGATCGCCTGGACGAGCTTGGCGCCGACGCTGTCGCGGCGGAGCGCCGAGTAGACCCCCATCAGGATGCCGGCGGTGAGCGCGAACAGGGTGGCGCAGAGCGCGAGCTCGAGGGTGGCGGGCATACGCTCGGCGAGCAGCGTCGAGACCGGCTGGCGGAACTGGTACGAGTTGCCGAACTGGCCGCGCACGGCGTTGCCGGCGTAGCGGGCGAACTGCACCAGCACCGGATCGTCGAGGCCGAGGCTCTGGCGGATCTGTAGCCGCTCGGCATAGGGCGTGTCCGGCGCGACGAGCTGGTTCACCGGATCGCCGGCGAAGCGGAACATCGCGAAGGCGATCAGCCCGACCGCCAGCAGCACCCCGACGGATTGCAGCAGGCGGCGGAGAATGAAGGCGAGCATGGGGGGGTTCTTGTGTTCTCGTGTGGTCCGGGGCGAGAGCCTCGGGTGTTCTGATCTGGACGAGAAAAGCGCGGGATCCCCTCTCCCGTGTGGGAGAGGGGTAGGGGTGAGGGTGCTACGGTCCTGAGTCTCGCTTAGGACGTGCCGCTGCCAGCACAACGCTTCGAACTTTAGACGGAAGCGTGTCACCCTCACCCCCGGCCCCTCTCCCACACGGGAGAGGGGCGACCCGCGCCTTTCCTTTCACGCGAACTGGTCGGGGAGGCGCCTTATTGCTCCTTCGACACCCAGAACAGCATCATCTGGTTGTCGGCACGCGGCACCAGCTTCACCTTCTTCGACACGCCCCAGGCCAGCGCCTGCTGGTGGAGCGGGATGTAGCCCCAGTCATTCATGACGATCTCGTAGGCCTGCTTGATCAGCAGGTTGCGGGCCTCCTGGTCGGTCTCGCGCTCGATCTTGTCGGCCAGCGCATCGACCTTCGGGTTGCAGTAGTTCCCGAGGTTGGTGGTGCCGCGCGGCGAGGCCTTGTCGTTCCGGCAGCCGGCGATCTCGTACAGGATGTTGTGCGAGTCCATCGACGACGGCGTCCACCCCAGCATGTAGAACGAGGTGTCGAAGGCGGGCTTCAGGATCTTGGCGAAATACTTCGCCTTGGGCTGGGCGATCAGGTTCACCTTGACGCCGACGCGGGCGAGCATCGAGGTCACGGCCTGGCAGATCGCCTCGTCGTTGACGTAGCGGTCGTTCGGGCAGTCGAGGGGCACCTCGAAGCCGTTGGGGTAGCCGGCCTCGGCGAGCAGCGCCTTGGCCTTGTTCGGGTCGTAGGCCGGGCGCTTGAATTCGCCGGCGAGCGGGAAGAGCGGCGGGGCGATGAGCAGGGCGGCCGGGGTCGCCTGGCCGCGCATGACGCGCTTGACGATCGCGTCCTCGTCGATGGCGCGGAAGAACGCCTCGCGCACCCGCACGTCCTTGAACGGGTTCTTGCCCTTCACGTTCGAGCCGCGCAGCTCGTCGCTGGTCTGGTCCATGCCGAGATAGATCGTGCGCAGCTCGGGCGCGTTCACCACCACGGCGTTGGGGCTGGAACTCACCCGGCTCTGGTCCTGGAGCGGCACAGGGTCGACCCAGTCGACCTCGCCCGAGATCAGCGCGGCGACGCGGGTGGCGTCGTTGCTGATCGTGGTGAAGATCGCCTCGTCGAGGTTCGAGTCGACCTTGCCCCAGTAGCCGTCGAACTTCTTGAACACCGTGCGCACGCCGGGCTGGTGCTCGGTGATGGTGAACGGGCCGGTGCCGTTCTCGTGGAGCGCCGCGTAGCTCGGGGCCGAGGCCGCGACCGGGGTGGGCTTCAGGGCATCGTGCTTCTCGGCCCAGGTCTTCGACATGATGTACCAGCCGCCGAACTGGTACAGGGCGATGGGGTTGGGGTTCTTCAGCACCATGTCGACGGTGTGGTCGTCCACCTTCACGAAGGTGGCGTCCGCCGGCACGTTGGTCTGGAAGTTGGAGCCCGGCGCCCGCACGCGCTCGGCGGAGAAGATCACGTCGTCGGCGGTGAAGGGCGAGCCGTCGTGGAACTTGACGTTCTTACGCAGCTTGAATCGGTAGCGGGTCGGCTCCGGGGTCTCCCAGGACTCCGCGAGGCCCGGGACCAGCTTCAGGTCCTTGTCGCGGGTGACGAGGGACTCGTAGACCGCGCCGTGCGCCGCGATCGTGAACGTCTCCTTCAGGGTGTACGGGTCGAGGGACTTGAGGTCGCCCTGGAAGGCGAACCGGAAGGTGTTGGCGGCCGAGGCCGGCGCGGCACCGGCCACCGCCATCAGGGCGGTGGCGGCGGTCAGGCAGGCCAGCAGCGGGCGGGACTTCACGAACGACATCGACGGGCACACTCCGCGGGGGACGCTGAGGCTCTTACTAGAGCCTTCCGGCGCCGCACGCGACGCCGGATTGATGAAAAATGATGCATCGTCCCCGGTTCGTCTCGCAGGACGTCCCGCGGGGCCGGCACGATCGCGCAGCTCTAACAAATCTCGGGCCAACCGGGCGAGGTCATGCGCCGGGCGCCGGGCCCGCGCCATTCGCGAACGCCCGGAGGGAGTTGACCGCGCGCCGGTCTGCCTGTTGCATCCTGCGCGTCCGTTTTCCGCCCCCCACACGAGCGTATCGTCACATGCCCGTCATCAACCGCGTCGCCGCCCTCACCGACGAGATCACGGCCTGGCGCCGCGACTTCCACCAGCATCCCGAGCTGCTGTTCGCCCTCGACCGCACCTCCGGCCTGGTGGCCGAGCGGCTGCGGGCCTTCGGCTGCGACGAGGTGGTGACGGGGCTGGGCAAGACCGGCGTCGTCGGCGTCATCCGCGGCCGCAGCGGCGGCTCGGGCAAGGTAGTGGCCCTGCGCGCCGACATGGACGCCCTGCCGATCGAGGAGACGAGCGGCGTCGCCCACCGCTCGACGGTGCCGGGCAAGATGCACGCCTGCGGCCACGACGGCCACACCGCGATGCTGCTCGGGGCCGCCAAGTACCTCGCCGAGACCCGCAACTTCGACGGCACCGCGGTGGTGATCTTCCAGCCGGCGGAAGAAGGCGGCGGCGGCGCCGACGAGATGCTGAAGGACGGCCTGATGGAGCGCTTCGGCATCCAGGAGGTCTACGGCCTGCACAACATGCCGGGCCTGCCGCTGGGCCATTTCGCGATCCGCCCGGGCGCGATCATGGCGGCGGCCGACCGGATCACCATCACGGTGCGCGGCAAGGGCGGCCACGCGGCGGCGCCCCACAACTGCATCGACCCGGTGCTCGTCGCCTCCCACATCGTCACGGCGCTGCAATCGATCGCCGCACGCACCGTCGACCCGGTGGAATCGGCGGTGATCTCGATCACCCAGGTCAAGGCCGGCGACGCCTTCAACGTGATCCCGGAGACCGCGATCCTCAACGGCACGGTGCGCACGCTCTCGGAATCGGTCCGCGACCTGTGCGAGGCGCGCATCGGCCAGGTGGCCTCGAACATCGCCGCCGCCTTCGGCGCCACCGCGAGCGCCGATTACGGCCGCGGCTACCCGGTGACCGTCAACGACGGGGAGCGCGCCGGCTTCATGGCCGACATCGCCGCCGAGGTCTCGGGCGAGGGCGCGGTGGAGCGGGCGGTCGCCCCGATGATGGGCGCGGAGGACTTTTCCTACATGCTGAACGCCCGGCCCGGCGCCTACATCTTCCTCGGCACCGGCCCGGGTGCGGGCCTGCACCACCCGGCCTACGACTTCAACGACCAGGCGACGCCCTACGGCGTCTCGCTGTTCGCCCGGATGATCGAGCGGGCGATGCCGGCGGCGTGAGCCGGAACGGCCCGCCGCCGCGGCGGCGCCGGGCCGTGTTTCTCAGGGCCTGTTCGACACACGCAATAGCTTAACGGATGATCTTGCCTCCTACACGCAACCTCATCCTGAGGTGTCGGTCGATTGAAAATCGACTGACCTCGAAGGAGGCCTCTAGCGGGCGTAGTGATCCCTGAAGCCGTCCTTTGAGGTCAGGCCATCTTCGATGGACTGACACCTCAGGATGAGGTCTAGAGTCGGGCAAAATCTTCTGCTCAAGTCAAGCGGGCTCTCACACCTCGAACGTCACTCCCTGCGCCAGCGGCAGGGTCTTGCCGTAGTTGATGGTGTTGGTGGCGCGCCGCATGTAGGCCTTCCAGGAATCCGAGCCCGCCTCGCGGCCGCCGCCGGTCTCCTTCTCGCCGCCGAAGGCGCCGCCGATCTCGGCGCCGGACGGGCCGATATTGACGTTGGCGATGCCGCAATCGGAGCCCGACGCCGACAGGAAGATCTCGGCCTCCGACAGGTCACGGGTGAAGATCGACGAGGACAGGCCGGCCGCGACCGCGTTCTGGGCGGTGATCGCCTCGTCGAGATCGGTGTAGCGGGTCACGTAGAGGATCGGCGCGAAGGTCTCGCGGCGCATCGGGCCGGTCTGCTCGGGCATCTCGACGAGCGCCGGGCGGACATAGGCCGCCGCCTCGCCGCGGATGTCGCGCAGGCGCTCGCCGCCATGCACCGTGCCGCCGATGGCGCGGGCCTCGTCGAGGGCGCGCGCCATGCCGTCGGCGGCATGAACGTCGATCAGCGGGCCGATCAGGGTGGCGGGGTCGCGCGGATCGCCGATCCGCACCGAGCCGTAGGCGGCCTTCAGCCGCGGTACCAGCGCATCGTAGACGCTCTCGTGCACGAAGAGCCGCCGCAGGGTGGTGCAGCGCTGGCCGGCGGTGCCCATCGCCGCGAAGGCGATGGCGCGGAGTGCCAGGTCGAGATCGGCCGACGGCGCCACGATGGCGGCGTTGTTGCCGCCGAGCTCCAGGATCGCCCGGGCGAAGCGGGCGGCGAGCTTCGGGGCGACCTGCCGGCCCATCGCGGTCGAGCCGGTGGCGGAGACGAGCGCCACCCGCTCGTCCTCGACCAGCCGCTCGCCGAGCTCCCGGCCGCCGATCAGGAGGCCGAGCAGGCCGTCGGGCGCGTCCGACCCGAAGCGCTTCACCGCCTTCGCGGCGAGCGCGTGGACGGCGAGCGCGGTAAGGGAGGTCTTCTCGGACGGCTTCCAGATCACCGGATCGCCGCAGACCAGCGCCAACGCCGCATTCCACGACCACACCGCGACGGGGAAGTTGAACGCCGTGATGACGCCGCAGACGCCCAGCGGGTGCCAGACCTCCATCATCCGGTGGTCCGGCCGCTCGGTGGCGATGGTGAGCCCATGCAATTGCCGCGACAGGCCGACCGCGAAGTCGCAGATGTCGATCATCTCCTGGACCTCGCCGAGGCCCTCCGAGAGGATCTTTCCCGCCTCGAGCGTCACGAGGCGGCCGAGATCGTCCTTGTGGGCGCGTAGCTCCTCGCCCAGCAGCCGCACCAGCTCGCCGCGGCGCGGGCCCGGCACCCGGCGCCAGGCGAGGAAGGCGTGCGATGCCTGCGCCAGCGCCGCCTCGGCCTCCGCGGCGGTGGTCTCGCGGACCGTCGTCACCACGCTGCCGTCGATCGGCGAGCGCGCCGGCAGGCCGCCCTCTCCGCCTTCCGCCGCGAAGGCCGAGGCCGGGACGCCGAGGCGCTCCAGCACCGCCAGGGTGTCGTCACGGACGGACAGGACGGTCGGGGCCATGGGCAGAATCTCCGCGTCTGACGAAAGACGGCCCGCCTCGAGGGGAGACGGGCCGGTCATGGTGTCGGTAGTTATAGGGGATTCATCCCGCTTCTACAGCCCGGTCGCGCTCACGCCGCCTTCTGCTTGGGCGAGATCAGCTTGCGGTTGATCAGCACCTCGGCGATCTGGACCGTGTTCAGCGCCGCGCCCTTGCGCAGGTTGTCCGACACGCACCAGAACGACAGGCCGTTCTCGACCGTGATGTCCTCGCGGATCCGCGAGATGTAGGTCGCGTCCTCGCCCGCCGCCTCGTGCGGGGTGATGTAGCCGCCGTTCTCGCGCTTGTCGTCGACCAGGATGCCGGGCGCCGAGCGCAGGATCTGGGTGGCTTCCTCGGCCGAGAGCGGGCGCTCGAACTCAACGTTCACCGCCTCGGAGTGGCCGATGAACACCGGCACGCGCACGCAGGTCGCCGTCAGCTTGATCTTGGGGTCGAGCATCTTCTTCGTCTCGGCCACCATCTTCCACTCTTCCTTGGTGGAGCCGTCTTCCATGAAGACGTCGATGTGCGGGATGACGTTGAAGGCGATGCGCTTGGTGAACTTCTGCATCTTGACCTCGCCGGCGGTGAACACCGCGCGGGTCTGGTTGAACAGCTCGTCCATCCCTTCCTTGCCGGCGCCGGAGACCGACTGGTAGGTCGCGACGACGACGCGCTTGATGGTGGCGGCCTCGTGCAGGGGCTTCAGCGCCACGACGAGCTGCGCGGTCGAGCAGTTCGGGTTGGCGATGATGTTCTTCTTGGTGAAGCCCACCACCGCGTCGGCGTTCACCTCGGGCACGATCAAGGGCACGTCGGAATCGTAGCGGAAGGCCGACGAGTTATCGATGACGACGCAACCCTGCTGGCCGATGCGCGGCGACCACTCCTTCGAGGTCTCGCCGCCGGCCGACATCAGGCAGATGTCGGTGTCGGAGAAGTCGTACTGGTCGAGAGCCTGAACCTTCAGGGTCTTGTCGCCGAAGGACACTTCCTGGCCCAGGCTGCGGCGGGAGGCGAGCGCCACCACGGTATCGGCCGGGAAGGCGCGCTCGGCCAGGATGTCGAGCATCTCGCGGCCCACATTGCCGGTGGCTCCGACGACGGCAACCTTGTAACCCATCTCAATCGCTCCAGTTCGGAATGCTCCTCCCCGGACGATCTCAGGCGGGCTCTCGAGAGCCCGGCCTCCGTCCGCCACGGACGGGGAGGGATCCGAGGACGACGCGAGGCTTCAGCCGGCGGCGGTAATCGCCGTCGTGGCTTTGCGTTTCGTCGTGGTCGACACGAGCCGCATGGCGCGGGGTCAGTCCTCGAAAGGCGCACCCGAGACGGGGTACGCGAGCGCGCACAGCAACAGCCCGAACGCGACGACCTGTCAAGGGGTGGATGGCGAACGGGATCGGGAGCCGGCGACAGATTCCGCGACCCGTCACGCGTTAGCGTGCCGTTCACCCTGACTCGCGCCGCCTGAGGACAAGCCGGGCCCGGTCAAGGAAATCGCTAAAATGCGATGCGATTCCTGGTTTCGCGAGATTGCGCGAACCGAAGGAGCGAGCCCGTGCGACAGAGGCCGGACTTCGACGACGCCGCCCTGGCACGGGCGGGCCGAGCCCTCGTGCAGGACATCGGTGTGCAGGACATCGGTCCCGTCGAGCCGCTGCTGCCCCGGCCCTTGCGCCGCGCGGAGCCCCGCCGGCTCTCGCGCGGCGCCGGGCGCCTGCGCGTCCTGGCGCGCACCGTCGTCGCCGCCGGGGTGATCGCGCTGCTCAGCGTGCTCGCCAGCGAGCGGCGCCTCGCCGACCCGCCGCGCGCCGCCGAGCCGACCGCCTTCGTGCCGCGCTACGCCGCCCCCGCGGTGGCGCCGCCGGCCTGGCGCGAGGCGGCAGCCGACCGCTACCGCCTCGGCGAGGCGACCGTCGGCGCCCGCACGCAGCCGGGCCTGCGGGAGGACACCCTGACGGCCGGCGAGTTCGCGGTCCAGGAGGCGCCGTACCTGCGCCTCGTCGCCGCCGAGTCCTCCGAACCGGACGGGGAGGGGAGCCTGTTCGTCGCCCTGGCGCGCCGGGCCGCGGAGGCCGGCGGCCTCGCGGTGGTGCGCAGCGGCGAGCGCGGCCAGGTGGCGAGCCGGTTCGGCGCCCTCGAGACCGTCGACGCGACCCTGGCGGATGGCGAGGGGCGGCGCGCCTGCACGGCATTCCGGGTCACGGCCGTCCTGCGGCTCGAAGGCTGGCTCTGCGCCCCCCTGGGTCAGCTGCCCGAGCCGCAGGCGGTCGCCTGCACGGTCGAGCGCCTCGCGGCGCTGCCGGGAGCCGACCTGCCGGCGCCGGTCGCCGCCATGCTGGCCGGCCCGCGCATGGCCGCCTGCCCGCCGGAGGAGCCGGCCACCACCGCGGCGGTGCCGGCACCCCGCCGGGCGATCCGCAAGAATGCGGCGAGAGTGCGGCATTCGCGACCGGCTTCGCCGTGAGGCGGAACCTCGGCCGCGCTCGCACGTCTTTTTCCCCATAGGCGCCGTTTCTTAACGGGTACGGCGCTACCCCTGGCGACGTTCAGCAAAGGTGCGTCATGCGCTTCCAGACTCTCGCCCTGACCGGGCTTCTCTCCCTCGCGACCCTGGGCGCCGGCACCGCTGCCTCGCAGGCGCAGGACAGCTACGTCATCCGCAGCTACAAGGACGGCCAGGGCCTCGCGATCCGGGTGCGCCCGCGCAGCTGGCTCGATGCCGGCAACGTGGTCGAGGCGAATTCGGGCGCGACCGGCAACCCGGCCACCAACCCGCACTTCATCACCGCCTCCTACCTGAACTCGCCGCCCTACATCGCCAACCGCGAGCGCTTCGGCGGCGCTGGCATCCTGCCCGACCCGATCACCAACGGCCCGTTTATCGGCGCCCGCCGCACCGCCGTCACGGTGGACCTCTCGGCGGTCGACTACCTCGATCCGACCTCGCCGCTGTCGCGGGCCCGCTACGGCTACTGAGCCGAGCGGCACGATCCGGATGCACGACGGGCCCCGAAAGGGGCCCGTTTCCGTTTCCGCGTCACCCGATCCTCGCGGCGGCGGGCCGTTACCGCTCCTCCGCCTTGACCCACTTGATCACCCGCGGCGGCTCGTAGGCGCGGATCCGCGCCACGAGGTCGGCCGGCTCGGTGCCGACGATCAGCATCGCCCGGTGCGGCTCGCGCACGAAACCTTCCTCCACCACGGAGTCGAGGAAGCCCAGCAGCCCGTCGTAGAAGCCGCCGGCATTGAAAACCGCCAGCGGCTTCCCGTGGTAGCCGAGCTGGGCCCAGGTCCAGACCTCGAACATCTCCTCGAAGGTGCCGAGCCCCCCGGGCAGCGCCACGAACCCCTCGGCGAGGTCGGCCATCATCGCCTTGCGCTCGTGCATCGAGGCGACGACGCGCAGCTCCGTCAGGCCGCGATGCGCAGTCTCCTTCTCCACCAGGGCCTGGGGCATGATGCCGGTGACCCGGCCGCCGGCCGAGAGCGCGCCGTCGGCCACCGCCCCCATCAGTCCGACCTTGCCGCCGCCATAGACCAGCTCGATCCCGGCCTCGGCGAAGTGGCGCCCGAGCGCGGTCGCCGCCTCGCGGTAGAGCGGGCGGGCCCCGTCGCTGGAACCGCAGAACACGCACAGGCGCATGGTGGTTCTCCCTGTCGATCGAAAACCAGGATCGGCTTGAACGTCATCCCATCCACGACCTCATCCTGAGGTGTCGGTCGATCGAAGATCGATTGACCTCGAAGGAAGGCTCCAGGAATCGCAGAGACTTCTGGAGCCCTCCTTCGAGGCCCGCTGACGCGGGCACCTCGGGATGAGTTTGCGGGAGGGAGCGACCGCCTCTCAGCCCGCCTGCGCCTGCAGCTCGCGCACGATCGCGTCGCCCATCTCGGTCGTGCCGACCGCGTTGGTGCCCGGGCCGGCGATGTCGCGGGTGCGGGTGCCGGCGGCGAGCGTGCGGGTGATGGCGCCCTCGAGCTGGTCGGCGGCCTCGAGCAGGCCGAACGAGTAGCGCAGCGCCATCGCCAGCGAGCCGATCATGGCGATCGGGTTGGCGAGGTTCTGCCCGGCGATGTCGGGCGCCGAGCCGTGGACCGGCTCGTAGAGGGCCCGCCGCGTGCCGTTCTCGACCGCGCCGAGCGAGGCGGAGGGCAGCATCCCGAGCGAGCCGGTCAGCATCGCGGCCACGTCCGACAGGATGTCGCCGAACAGGTTGTCGGTGACGAGCACGTCGTACTGCTTGGGGTTGCGCACGAGCTGCATGGCGCAGTTGTCGGCCAGCACGTGCTCGAGCCCGATGTCGGAATACTGCTCGGCGTGGAGCTTGGTGACGGTCTCCTTCCAGAGCACGCCGGTCTTCATCACGTTGTGCTTCTCGGCCGAGGCGACCTTGTTGCGGCGCTTGCGGGCGAGGTCGAAGGCGACCGCGGCGATGCGCTCGATCTCGCCGGTGGTGTAGACCTGGGTGTCGACCGCGCGCTTCTGGCCGTCCTCCAGGGTCACGATCTCCTTCGGCTCGCCGAAATAGACGCCGCCGGTGAGCTCGCGCACGATGACGATGTCGAGGCCCTCGACCAGCTCGCGCTTGAGGGCGGACGCCTCGGCGAGCGCCGGGTAGCAGATCGCCGGGCGCAGGTTGGCGAACAGGCCGAGGTCCTTGCGCAGGCGAAGCAGCCCCGCCTCGGGGCGCTTGGCGTAGGACACGCCGGCCCATTTCGGCCCGCCGACGGCGCCGAACAGCACCGCGTCGGCGGCCTTGGCCCGGTCCATCGCGGCCTCCGACAGCGGCACGCCGTGGGCGTCGATGGCAGCACCGCCGACGAGGTCGGTCTCGGTCTCGAACCGGGCGATACCGGCGCGGGTGAACCAGGCCAGGACCTTGGAGACTTCCGTGGCGACCTCGGGGCCGATGCCGTCGCCGGGCAGGAGCAGGATCTTGTGGGTCGCCATGGTGCGATCTTTCAAACCGGGTAGAGAGAGGAGGGCAGGGGGGGGGAAGCCCCCTGCGGGACCGTCAGGAGCCTACGACTTGCGGGCGACGGTGAAGCGGGCGGCCTCGCACAACGTCGCGGCGGCCTCGCCCCAGGGCTTGAGCGCGGTCTCGCACTCGCCCACCAGGCGCTCGCACTCGGCACGCGCCCCGTCGAGGCCGAGGCGGTCGACGAGGGTGGCCTTGCCGGCATCCTTGTCCTTGCCGGTGCGCTTGCCCATCGCCTCGGAGGACGCCTCGCGGTCGAGGATGTCGTCGGCGACCTGGAAGGCCTGGCCGAGCGCCCGGCCGTAGGCGAGGAGCGCGCGGCGCTCCTCGGGCGAGGCGCCGCCGACGAGCGCGCCGGCATCGACCGAGAAGGCCAAGATCGCGCCGGTCTTCATCGCCTGGAGCTGGAGCGTGGCATCGACGTCGAGGTTGGCCGGGCCGAAGCGCCCCTCCGCCCCGAGATCGAGGAGCTGGCCGCCGACCATGCCGCCGAGGCCGGACGCCCGGGCGAGGCCCAGCACCAGCTCGGAGCGGATCAGCGGATCGGCCTGCCAGGCTGGATCGGCGACGATCTCGAAGGCCAGCGTCTGGAGCGCGTCGCCGACCAGGATCGCGGTCGCCTCGTCGTACTTCTTGTGCACGGTCGGCTGGCCGCGGCGCAGGTCGTCGTCGTCCATCGCCGGCAGGTCGTCGTGGACGAGGGAGTAGCAATGGACCAGCTCGACGCCGGCGCCGGCCGCCATCGCGCCCTCGAACGGGCCGCCGAGCATCCGGGCGGTCTCGATCGCGAGGAACGGGCGCAGGCGCTTGCCGCCGTTGAGCACGGCGTGGCGCATCGCCTCCATCAGCCGGGGCGGCCGGGCGATCTCGCCCGCCTGCACGCCGTCGCCGAGGCGCTCGGCGAGGAAGCCTTCGGTGCTCTTGGCGACGGCGGCGAGCCGCGCCGTGAAATCGCCTGCCTGCGGGTATCCTGTGGTGCCGGCCATCGTATTTTCCTGGGGACGGCCCGGCGTCGTGTGCTGCGGGGCCCGCGTTGACGTCATGGTGTCCTCGTATCGACGGGCACGCCGAGAGGAGGGTCGGATTCAGGAGCCGCGCGTCACGGCGGACCGCGACGGGGCTGGCCGGGACGGGAACGTCCTGCGGCCGATGCGCCGCCTGGAGCCGAGCCACGCGCCGGTCGCCGGCAGCGCGACGCGGGCCCGCGGGCGGCGGGTGCTGCGCGCCGTGCTCCTCGTGCCCGTCATGGCGGTCGTCCTCGTCCTGGTCCTGGCGCTCGTCTATCGCGCGCTGACCCCGCCCTCAACCCTGATGCTCGGCCGCTGGGTCACGCTCCAGCCGGTGAGCCGCATCGCGGTGCCGCTGGAGGCGATCGCCCCGGCGCTGGTCCAGGGCGTCGTCGCCTCCGAGGACCAGCGCCTGTGCCTGCATGGCGGCGTCGACTGGGACGCGCTGTGGAGCGTCGTCGACGACGAGGACGGCCCGAGCCGCGGCGCCTCCACGGTGACGATGCAGACGGTGAAGAACGTCTTCCTGTGGCCGGGACGCTCCTACCTGCGCAAAGCCCTCGAGATCCCGCTGGCGCTGATGGTCGACTTGGTCTGGGGCAAGCGCCGGACGATGGAGATCTACCTCAACGTCGCCGAGTGGGGGGAGGGGATCTTCGGGGCCGAGGCCGCGGCCCGGCACTGGTTCGGCAAGTCCGCCCGCGACCTCACCCGGAGCGAGGCGGCGATGCTGGTCGCCACCCTGCCGAACCCCATCCTGCGCAACCCGCGCCGCCCGACCCGGGCCTTGCGGGCGATCGCGAACCGGATCCAGGGGCGGACGAGCGGGATCGGGGGCCTGAGCCAGTGCGTGCGGCCGTGACCCCCCGTGCCGGAGGCATCGGTCCGCGGCGTCCGCCTCGGGACGTCGCGATCATTTCGAGACGGGAGAGAGCGATGGTGGGCAGCGGAGTTCGTGCGATCCTGGCCGCCGGCATCGGGGCCGTCGCGTTCCTGGCGGCGTCGCTTCCCGTGCCGGCCCGGGCCAACGACAGCGCCGCCGCCCTCGACGCCGGCGGCCTCGTGCTGGTGCGCGACCCGGACATCGCGCTCGCCAGCGAGGACCTGCGCATCGGCCTCGACCGCATCACGGTCGACTACGTCTTCCGCAACCGCGCCTCCGCGCCCAAGGCCCTCCGGGTCGCCTTCCCGCTGCCGGCCATCGACGGGGCGCAGCTCTCGATGAGCGCGCTCGACCTGCCCCATGCCGATCGGGCGAACTTCGTCGGCTTCACGGTGACGGTCGACGGGGCGCCGGTGATGCCGCTCCTGGAGGAGCGGGCCCATCTCGGCACGAGCGAGGTGACCGGCCTGCTCGCCCGCCACGGCCTGCCGCTCAACCCGCTGCGGCGCGCGGACCTGGCGGCGGCGCTCGCGCGCCTGCCGCCGGCGGTGCTCGGGGAGCTGGAGAAGGCCGGCCTGCTCTCGGAGGCCAAGGCCGATGCGGAGGGCCTGTGGCGCAGCGAGGCGAAGTTCCACTGGGAGCAGACCTTCCCGGCCGGCCGCGAGCTGCGCGTCTCCCACACGTACGCCCCCGTCACGGGCAACCACCTGCTCTCGCGCGAGGAGGCGGCCACCCCCGCCTACCGCGCCCGCTACTGCCTCGACGAGGCCGGCCTCGCCGGGGTGCGGCGCCTGATCGCCGCCTCGCCGATGAAGGAGCAGGGCCTGACCCGGGCGATCGAGGTGCCCTACATCGTGACGACGGCGCGCAACTGGGCCGGGCGCATCGGCCGCTTCACCCTGACGGTCGACAAGGGCAGCCCGGCCGCACTCGTCAGCTTCTGCCGCACCGGCGTGCGCAAGACGGGGCCGACCACCTTCGTGTGGGAGGCGACGGATTACGCGCCGGATTCCGACCTGCGGATCCTGATCGTCTCGAACGACGACGGAGCCCTCGGCATCCGCTGAGCCGGCCCGCCGCCCCGCGGCTCACGCGACTTTCCCATGCGACTTTCCCTCGCGGCCGCCCGGAACGGGGCTGGCGCGCCGGCCTTTCCCCCCGTAACACGGCCCCGCCCGCCCGAGCGGCGCGGCCCTTGAAAAGGGAAGCACGATGTTCACTCTCGAGATCGACGGCACGGCCGTCGCCATCATCCGGTCGAACGAGGAGCGGGCCCGGGAGCTTCTTGAGGTCGAGGGTTTCCAGGACGACCTGCGCACCATGAAGAGCGACGGCCGCCCGCTGTGGACGGGCAAGGTCGAGTCGCTGAAGCTGCGCCCCGCGACCGAGGACGAGGTCGAGACCTTCGAGGACTCGATGGACGACGAGGATTTCGAGGACGAGGACGAGCCCAAGGCCGCCAATGACAGCCAGGGCGAGACCGAGGACGAGGACGAGGAGGACGACGTCGACATCCTGTTCCTCGTCGACATCGACGACGAGGACGAGGCGTAAGACGCCGCGCGGCCGGCGTCTCGCCGGTCGCATCTTTCCTGTCCGAGGCCCGCTCCGTCGCCGGAGCGGGCCTTTTTTCGCTTACGCGCCCAGCTTGCGCTTGCGCTGGCCGAGCGTGCGCAGGCGCAGCGCGTTGAGCTTGATGAAGCCCGCCGCGTCGCGGTGGTCGTAGGCGACCGCGCCCTCCTCGAAGGTGACGAGGTCCTGGTCGTAGAGCGAGTTCGGGCTCTCGCGGCCGATGACGTGGACGCCGCCCTTGTAGAGCTTCAGCCGCACCGTGCCGGTGACCATCTCCTGGCTCTTGTCGATCAGCGCCTGGAGCATCTCGCGCTCCGGCGAGAACCAGAAGCCGTTGTAGATCAGCTCGGCGTAGCGCGGCATCAGCTCGTCCTTGAGGTGCGCCGCGCCGCGGTCGAGGGTGATCGACTCGATCGCCCGGTGGGCCGGCAGCAGGATGGTGCCGCCGGGGGTCTCGTACATGCCGCGGCTCTTCATGCCGACGAAGCGGTTCTCGACGAGGTCGAGGCGGCCGATGCCGTTGGCCCGGCCGAGCTCGTTGAGCTTGGCGAGCAGGGTGGCCGGCGACAGCGTCTCGCCGTCGATCGAGACCGCGTCGCCGCGCTCGAAGCCGATGGTGATGATCGTCGGCGTGTCGGGCGCCTCCTCGGGGGAGAGGGTGCGCGAGTAGACGTAGTCCGGCACGTCCTGCGCCGGGTCCTCCAGCACCTTGCCCTCGGAGGAGGCGTGCAGGAGGTTGGCGTCGACCGAGAACGGCGCCTCGCCGCGCTTGTCCTTGGCGATCGGGATCTGGTGCTGCTCGGCAAACGCGATCAGCGATTCGCGGGAGCGGAAATCCCACTCGCGCCAGGGGGCGATCACCGTCACGTCGGGCTTCAGCGCGTAGTAGCCGAGCTCGAACCGGACCTGGTCGTTGCCCTTGCCGGTGGCGCCGTGGGACACGGCATCCGCCCCGACGCGCTCGGCGATCTCGATCTGCTTCTTGGCGATCAGGGGCCGGGCGATCGAGGTGCCGAGCAGATAGATGCCCTCGTACTGGGCGTTGGCCCGGAACATCGGGAAGACGTAGTCGCGGACGAACTCCTCGCGCAGGTCCTCGATGAAGATGTTCTCCGGCTTGATGCCGAGGAGCTCGGCCTTGGCGCGGGCCGGTTCCAGCTCCTCGCCCTGGCCGAGATCGGCCGTGAACGTCACCACCTCGCAGCCATAGGTGGTCTGGAGCCACTTGAGGATGATCGAGGTGTCGAGGCCGCCCGAGTAGGCGAGCACGACCTTCTTCACGCGCTTCTGGGGCTGGTCGGACATGCGGGTCGGGCCTCGAGCGAAAAGGGAACTGAGTGAACGCGCCGGGGCTTAACAGCCCGGCCCGGCCGCGTGCAACCGCGTTGCCGCACTCCTCGCTCCGGCCCGTGGCGAAGCGACGCCCGGCCCGGTGCTTGTGGGCGGCGCGCGCGGACGCGAAGGTGCCGGCTTCAGCCACACGGAGGGGTGCGATGCTGCGCCGGCCCACGCTCGAATTCTGGTTCGAGTTCGCGTCGACCTATTCCTACCTCGCCGCCATGCGGATCGAGGCGCTCGCGGAGGCCGCCGGCGTCACCCTGCGCTGGCGCCCGTTCCTGCTCGGGCCGGTCTTCGCCGCGCAGGGCTGGACCTCCTCGCCGTTCAACCTCTACCCGGCCAAGGGCCGCCACATGTGGCGCGACCTCGCCCGCGAGGCCGCCCGCCTCGGCCTGCCGCCGGTGGTGCGCCCCGAGAGCTTTCCCCAGAACAGCCTGGCGGCGACCCGGGTCGCGGTCCACGGCGCCGAGGAGCCGTGGATCGGGCCCTACGTCCGGGCGGTCTACGACGCCGAGTTCGCCCGCGGCCAGTCGATCGCCGAGCCCGCCGCGGTCTCGAACCTCCTCAACGGCCTCGACCTCGACGGGCCGGCACTGATCCGCGCCTCGACCCAGGAGCCGGTGAAGAGCCGCCTGCGCTCGATCGGCGAGGAGGCGAAGTCCCGCGGCCTGTTCGGCGCCCCGACCTTCCTCACCGAGGACGGCGAACTGTTCTGGGGCAACGACCGGCTGGAGCAGGCGCTCGCCTGGGCGGTGGGGGAGCGGCCGGCGGGGATGCGCTGAGCCTCTACTCCTTCTCCAGGATCGACACCGTGCCGTCGCGCTCGACGATGGCGACCGCGACCTTGTCGAGGTCGTCGAGCTTCTCCTGGCGGGCGGCGGTGCGGATGTCGGCCTGCTGCATGCGCAGGCGGCGCATCGCGGTCTCGTTCCAGCGGCCGTCGCGGAACACCACGATCGGGGTGCCGTCGACGATGCGCTCGAACCAGACGAAGCGCAGCTTCAGCCACGACGCCGCGACGTGCATCAGCCCGACGGTGAAGAGCGCGCTCATCGCGCCGACGAACGAGCGGTCGTCGCCCAGCACGGCGCTGACCGAGAGGCCGCCGAACAGGAAGAGCACCACCATGTCGATCGGCGCCTGCTGGCTCGCGGTGCGGCGCCCGATCAGCCGGATCACGAACAGCACGATGATGTAGGCCGCCGCGGCCTTGAGGACGGTATTCATCGCTAGAGCATTTTCCGACGAAGTGGAAACCGGTTCGTCGCAAAAAATGCGACAAAAAAATGGCTTAGAGAGCTTCGCGATTGCAACGCGATCGTGAAACGCCCTAAGGCACCGCGAACTGCGACCAGGACAGGGTCTCGCCCTCGTCGAGGCGAGCGGTGAGATCGACGGCGCCGCGGAAGCTCGGCGAGCCGGTGAAGCGGATCACCGCGTGCGTCTCGCCCTTGATCACCGGGAAGACGAGGCGGATGTTGCCCCCCGCCACCTGCCAGGTCTGGGGCCGTGGCGTGATGCTCTCGAGCCCGAACAGGTCGACGAGCTCCTTGGCGATCGTCACCGCGACCTGATCGCCGCCGGGCGGCACCCGGGTGTCGAGGCGCACGATCGTCGGCGCCCCGAACCGGGCCACCGGCTCGTAGTGGATCACGATCGATCCGTCGCGGTTGGAGCGGGTGTGCTCGCTGAGGGGCCCGCGCCCGAGGAGGCCGAGGGCGCAGACGACCACGAAGGCCAGCATCAGCCAGCGCCCGGCGAGCTCGGCCCGGCGCCAGCGATCCTCGAAGGCGGGATAGAAGCCGGCCGCGATCTCCTCGCGCATCGGCGGATCGTCATGGATGACCTTCACCGGGACCCCTCTCGTCGCGGGCGCCCCGTCGGCAGCGTCTCGCCGGGTCGCAGGCGACCGGACATAGTGCCCCCGCGTCATCCGGCCATCATGCGCGGGGCGGCTGGCCCCGCGCCCGGGCCGGGCCTACAACGGGACGCTGCGTCAACCGACCCCGCGACGATGCCAGGCACCGCCCGCCCTTCCCCCGCCGAGCCGGCCGGGCGCCTCGTCGCGCTCGACCGGATGCGCGGGTTCGTGGTCGGCCTCGTCGTGCTGCACCACGCGGTGCTGGCCTACTGCACCTTCGGTCATGTCGACCGGGTCCACTACGCCCTGTCGACCGCGCCGATCGTCGATTCCGCGCGCTGGATTGGGTTCGACCGCCTCGTCATGCTGAACGACGGGTTCTTCATGCCGCTGCTGTTCGGGCTCTCGGGCCTGTTCGTCCGGGACGGCCTCGCGCGGCACGGCGCGAAGGCCTACCTGCGGGGGCGGCTCTCGCGCCTCGGCCTGCCGTTCTGCGCGGCCGTCCTCACGCTGATGCCGCTCGCCTACTACCCCTCCTTCCTCCAGGCCGGCGGCGCGCCGGGTTTTTCGGATTTCTGGCTCGCGACGGTCACGACCGGGCCGTGGCCGAGCGGTCCGCCCTGGTTCATCGGCGTCCTGCTGCTGTTCGACGCCGGCGCCGCCCTGATGGTCGCGCGCGGACCGGCGCTCCCTCGCGCCGCGGATACAGGGCGGCCGGGTCGGTCCTTCGCGGGGCTCGTCGCCGTCACGGCGGCCGCCTTCCTGCCCTTCCTCCTCGCGGTCGGCCCGGTCCGCTGGTTCGCGATCGGGCCGCTCGCCGTCCAGGGCAGCCGCATCGGCCTCTACGCCGCGTATTTCGCCGCCGGGGCCTGGCTCGGACGGGGCGGCCCGGCGGCGGTGGCCGGGTTCGGGCGGGCGCTCGCCCGCCGCTGCGGGGCCTGGGCCGCACTGGCCGTCGCGACCGCGGCCGCCTTCGCGGCGGCGCCCCAACTCGGCCGGGCGCTGCACCTGCCGGGCTTCGCGACGCTGGCGCTCGTCGGCGCGGCGCAGGTGGCGTTCTGCGCCGCCGCCTGCCTCGCCCTGCCGGCCGTCTTCCTGCGCGTCGCCGGAGGCCGTCGCCCGGTCCTCGACAGCCTCGCGGCGAACGGCTTCGCGATCTACCTGCTGCACTATCCCGTGGTGACATGGGTGCAGGCCGGCTTGCTCGGGCTGACGGCCGGTCCCGTCGCGAAGGGGTGTGCGGCCTTCGCGGTCGCGCTGGCCGGCAGCTGGGTCGCCGCGGCGGCGCTGCGGCGACTCCTCCTCGTCGGACAGAAACTCAGGAAATGACCGCGCCGCTCCCACCCGCGCCGCTCCTGCCCTGGACCGCGCTCCTCGACGGCGCGGCCGACCGGGCCGATGCACGCCTCGTCACCGTCACCGGCTGGCCGGTCGCCGCGACGGAGGCGGCCGAGGCGCGCTACTGCCTGCTCGTGCCGGAGCCCGCCTGCTGCGGCGGCTGCCTGCCGGGCCATCCGGCCGCCTGCATCGAGGTGCGCGCCGATGGGCCGATCCCGCTCGACGGCCGGGCGGTGACCCTGCACGGCCGCTTTCGCCGCCTGCACGACGATCCGTGCGGCTGGCGCTACCGGCTCGACGCCGCCGTGGTCGTGCCCGACCGCGCGCCGCCTCGTCCGGGCTTCTCCCATCGGGGCCTCTCCCGCCGCGGCCTCGTCGCGGCGGCCTCGTTCCTCTGCCTGCCGGTCGCCGCCGCCGCGCAGGATGCCGCGCCGGCCGCCGCATCCGAGGCCGCGACCGACGCGGTGACCGAGGCCCGCCGCGCGCGGGCCGCGGCCTTCCTCGCCGCGCGCCCGACGATCGACTGCCACAGCCATGCCGGCCGCGTGCTGCGGGTGCGCCAGGCGGAGGGGCACGCGCCGTTCACGCCGCTGGCGCCGCCGATGCGGGCCGGCGGCCTTGCGGTCGCCTGCCTGGCGATCGTATCGGATTCGCCGACCCATCGGGTGACGCCGGAGGGCCGCATCCGCGCCTTCCGCGAGCCCGAGCCGGGCGAACTGCGATCCTACGCCGAGCGGGGCTTCGCCCGCCTGCACGCCCTGGTGCGCGAGCAGGGCCTGCGCCTGGTGCGCAACGCCGCCGACCTCGCGGCGGCCCGGGCCGCCGAGCCTGCGATCCTCGTCGCCGCGGAAGGCGCGGATTTCCTGGAGGGCGACCTCGGCCCCCTCGAGGAGGCCTACCGGCGGGCGGACCTGCGCCACCTCCAGCTCACGCATTACCGGGCGAACGCGCTCGGCGACATCCAGACCGAGCCCCCGGTCCATGGCGGCCTGACGGGGTTCGGCGCCGCGGTGATCCGGGCGTGCGAGGCGCTGGGGGTGATCGTCGACGTGGCGCACGGGACCGAGGCGCTGGTGCGCCGCGCGGCCGAGGTGGCGACGAAGCCCCTCGTCCTCTCGCACACCTCGCTCACGACGCGGTCGCGGCCCTGGACCCGCCGCATCACCCCTGCCCATGCCCGGATCGTCGCGGCGACCGGCGGCGTCATCGGCCTGTGGCCGCCCGCGGGCCTGTTTCCCGACCTCGCGGCCCTGGCCGAGGGCATCGCCCGGATGGCGGACGTGGTCGGGGCGGACCATGTCGGGCTCGGTACCGACATGATGGGCCTCGTCGGCCCGAGCGCCCTGCCGGATTACGCGGCCCTGCCCGACCTCGCCGCCCACCTCCTCGCCCGGTTCACCCCGGACGAGACCGCCGGCATCCTCGGCGGCAACTACCTGCGGGTGGCCCGGGCGTGCCTGGCGGCGTGAGGTGCGCCAGGGCCCCCGCAGGGAGTTGCCGCGGCGGGCAAACCCGCTACGATGGGTTCCGGGTCGGCAGTCACCCAGGCGTCACCGCCCCGAGGAGGGGAGCTAAACCTGCCCGTTGTCCTTCGGCATGCCTTCGTTCCCGTGCCGCGTCGCAAGCCGGTGACCCTCGACACCTGATCCCAGGTCGGCATCCGGAGATGAACCGTGCCGAGAGACCCGATCCCCTTCGCGACCCGCGACGTGTCGGCGCTGGCCAAATCGCTGCGCGCCCAATGGGCGTCGCGGGCGAGCCCGCCGAGCCACGTCGAGATGCTGAACATGCTGGCCCGGGCCGCCGGCCACCGCAACTTCCAGCACTTCCGCGCCCGGGGCGACCATCGCCCGCCGGGCCCGCCGGAGCCTGCCGCCGAGGCCGATCCCTCGGCGGTCCTGCGCGCCGCCCGCCACTTGCCAACAACCTGCTGGCGATGAAGCGTGCGTTTGAGGAGGCCGGGCTAACGCTGGCGGAGAGCCCGGCCGGGCTTTTTTTACCGGGGCTGGTAACCCCTTAGATCAGAAGGGCAGCGGCCCCGCCCCGTGATGCGCGAGGCCGCGCACGATCTTACTGACCGTGCCGCCGTTAACGCAGAAATAGTGGGACGCTCGTGCTTGGCTCCACCCGAGAACCTTCACGGCGTGGAGGATGTGGCAAGCCGTTAGGCGGTCGCACGGGAACTCATAAGGCATAGGTAAACCTTTCGCTAAACTGCGATTTTGGGTTACCCGGCTTGAAGGCTGGACTCAGACGTGCGACATTAGCTGTGCGGAGCATCGCAGCCTGTCAGCCTCCAAGCCGGTAGTTTGCATGTTCGTCGCCGGGTTGGCGTTGCAACCGCTGACCCGGCTTCTCCCCTCTCTTAGAGGGGGTGAATGACGCGATATCGTTCTCCTCGTTGGCGCCCGACCGGACGCGGGGTGAGACGGAGAGTCAGATTTTAGAGGATATCGTCCTCATATTCTGACTCGGCATCTGGGCCGGCCGACGCACCACCGCCGGCCGGCCCATTTTTAGAAGATGAGGAGTCATCGGACTCAGACTCGTCTTCTTCCTCCTCCTCCTCAATGGAGGACGGATCTGGAAGAAAGTATTTACCGCCCATCTTCATCAGTCGCCCTGCCTTCGTTAGGCGCCAGAGCGTTGGTCGAATAATATTTGGATCTGGATCCGGCATATAGCGCCGCTTAATCTCGGCGATTATTGTTGATGCATCAACGCCGTCGCCAATGATATCATCGCCGATGATAGCAAAGATCATATCAGGAACGGTTATATCTATTAGCTTGGCTTGAACAAGCCCAGCAGCGGTGCTCTCCGCGGGCTTGCCGGGGGGCGCCCCCTTGAAGCCGAGCCTATCAAGAGCCTTTATCGCGATATCAATCTCGTCGTTCTCACGACGCAAAGCCACAAGCTGCTCAGAAAGCCGAGTGGCCTTGGTCACGTTGGCGTTGCGCCTTTGAATTAGCGCGTCGATGGGGTTCGGGTCGGTCATAGGCGGCACTCTGCGCAAGATGCAAACTGTCGCCGTCCAGGGCGCATGTCAAGCCATTATGCCAACTTGCAACGCGCCGTGTTGATAAATCCGCTTGATATCCCGCACTGACAAATTTCAGACCGCGCCTTGCCATCTCACCTCAACGCTTTCCGGTGAGCTTGCTGCATAATACCGCAGATCAGCACGCAGACCGCCACCGCCAACCTGGAACGGCGTCATGGCGCCCCGGCGGATCGCGGCGCGGGGATCGGCGGGGTCGGTCGAGATGGACATGGCGTGTCTCCCGGGACGCGCGTCGGTTCTGCGGCGATGCGAGAGGAAAGAAGTCTCTTCCACGTCGGCGTCGCGCGGTCGCGCTTGAGCGGCGACGACCGTCTTACCGCCATCGCCGAACCGACGGTAGATCGCATCGGGTGCAGGGTTGTGCCGGGCGAATCCCCCCGGCAAACGCGAGATCCCGGGGCCGCGCGCGCGGCCCCGGGATCTCGTGTCGTCTCGCAAGAGTGTCCGGTCGCGGCGAGGTCGGGTCCAGGTTCAGGCCTGGGCCCGAGGCTCGGCGCCGCCTTACCGCCCGCAGGCCGGCGTGCCGTAGCCGGCATAGACCACCCGCACCGTGCGGCAGGCGGGGGGCGGCGCCTCGGCGGCGGCGGGCTTGGCCGCCTCGACGGCGGCCGTCGGCTCGGTCTTCGGGGCATCCGCGCCCGCCCGCACCACCAGCGGGGTCGCGACCAGGGAGAGCAGTGCGGCGGCGGCGACCAAGGTCAGGCGGTGGGTCACGGACAATCTCCCCTAGTCTTGCACCGCACCCGGCGGCATCGTGTTCGGATCTGTACTGTCAACGAGCTTGACCGTTTTCCGGTTCCAGCCCCGCTTCGGGTTCGTGCGGGGGCGCACGCGCGCTTGACTCGGGCGCCGCCGGTTCCCAAGGGTCGCGGCACGATCCGACCCCGCCCGAGCCGCAAGCCCCCGCCCATGACCGCCATCGACGCCGACCTCCAGCCGACCCGCTCGTTCCAGGGCCTGATCCTGACGCTCCAGCGGTTCTGGGCCGCGCAGGGCTGCGTGATCCTCCAGCCCTACGACATGGAGGTGGGCGCCGGCACGTTCCATCCGGCCACCACCCTGCGGGCACTGGGCCCCAAGCCCTGGAAGGCGGCCTACGTCCAGCCCTCGCGCCGGCCGAAGGACGGGCGCTACGGCGAGAACCCGAACCGGCTCCAGCACTATTACCAGTTCCAGGTGATCCTGAAGCCGAACCCGCCGAACCTGCAGGAGCTCTACCTCGCGTCGCTCAAGGCGATCGGCGTCGACCTCGCGCTCCACGACATCCGCTTCGTCGAGGACGACTGGGAGAGCCCGACGCTCGGCGCCTGGGGCCTGGGCTGGGAATGCTGGTGCGACGGGATGGAGGTGAGCCAGTTCACCTACTTCCAGCAGGTCGCCGGCTTCGAATGCTCACCGGTCGCCGGCGAGCTGACCTACGGCCTCGAGCGCCTGGCGATGTACGTCCAGGGCGTCGAGAACGTCTACGACCTCAACTTCAACGGCCGCGAGGGCGACGAGAAGGTCACGTACGGCGACGTCTTCCTGCAGGCCGAGCAGGAATACTCGCGCCATAACTTCGAGGCCGCCGACACCGAGATGCTCTTTCGGCAGTTCCGCGACGCCGAGGCCGCGTGCCGGGCCTACCTCGAAGCCGGCGAGCCGGGGGCGGACAGCAACGATCCGCGCCACCGCATGGCGCAGCCGGCCTACGACCAGTGCATCAAGGCCAGCCACGTCTTCAACCTGCTCGACGCGCGCGGGGTGATCTCGGTCACCGAGCGGCAGAGCTACATCCTGCGGGTGCGCGAACTGGCAAAAGCCTGCGGCGAGGCCTGGCGGCGCACCGATGCGGGCGGCCTCGCGGAAGCGCCCGCCGCCTGACATCCGCGCCGCCCGGCGCTACACCCCGCCATCCTCCCCTTCCCGATTCCGGGCCCTCCCGACGAAGGGCCTCGAGGCCGCCCGATGCCCGACCTGCTGCTCGAACTCTTCTCCGAGGAAATCCCCGCCCGCATGCAGCGGCGCGCGGCCGAGGACCTGCGCAAGCTCGTCACCGACGCGCTGGTCGAGCGCGGCTTCCTGTACGAGGGCGCCAAGGCCTTCGCGACGCCCCGCCGCCTCGCCCTCCACGTCGCCGGTCTGCCGGCCCGCGGCCAGGACGTGCGCGAGGAGCGCAAAGGGCCCCGCGTCGGCGCTCCCGAGGGCGCCGTCCAGGGCTTCCTGAAGAGCGCCGGCCTCGCCAGCCTCGACGAGGCCAAGGTCGTTTCCGACCCGAAGAAGGGCGAGTTCTACGTCGCGGTGATCGAGCGGCCCGGCCGCGAGACCATCGAAGTGCTGGCCGAGATCATCCCGGCGATCGTCAAGAGCTTCCCCTGGCCGAAATCGATGCGCTGGGGCGCGGCCTCGCGCGAGCCGGGCTCGCTCCGCTGGGTCCGTCCGCTGCACTCGATCGTCGCGAGCTTCGGTCCCGAGACCGAGACGCCCGAGTTGGTCCCCTTCGCCATCGACGGGGTCGAGGTCGGGTTCACCACCCGCGGCCACCGCTTCCTGGCGCCGCAGGCGATCGAGGTGCGCCGCTTCGCCGATTACCTGCCGGCCCTGGAGCGGGCCTTCGTGGTGCTCGACGCCGACCGGCGCAAGGACATCATCCTGCACGACGCCCGCGACCTCGCCTTCGCGCGCGGCCTCGACCTCGTCGAGGACGAGGGTCTGCTGGAGGAGGTGGCCGGCCTCGTCGAGTGGCCGGTGACCCTGATGGGCGCCTTCGACGAGCGCTTCCTCGCCATCCCCCCGGAGGTGATCCGCGCGACCATCCGGGCGAACCAGAAGTGCTTCGTGCTTCGCGGCGCGCCCGGCCCGGACGGGCGCGAGCGCCTGGCCAACGCCTTCATCCTGGTCTCGAACCTGGTGGCCTCCGACGGCGGTGCCGCGATCGTCGCCGGCAACGAGCGGGTGGTGCGCGCGCGCCTCTCCGACGCGGCGTTCTTCTGGGAGACCGACCGCAAGACCCGTCTGGAAGACCGGCTGCCGAAGCTCGGCAACATCGTGTTCCACGAGAAGCTCGGCACCCAGGCCAGGCGCGTCGAGCGGATCGCGGCCCTCGCCCGGGCGCTGGCGCCGGTCGTCGGGGCCGACCCGGATCTCGCCGAGCGGGCGGCGCGGCTTGCCAAGGCCGACCTCGTCACCGAGATGGTCGGCGAGTTCCCGGAGCTGCAGGGCCTGATGGGCCGCTACTACGCCGCCGAGCAGGGCGAGGACCCGGCGGTCGCCGCCGCGATCGAGGATCATTACAAGCCGCTCGGGCCCAGCGACCGGGTGCCGTCCGAGCCGGTCTCGGTGGCGGTGGCGCTCGCCGACAAGCTCGATACGCTTGCAGGTTTCTGGGAAATCGATGAGAAGCCTACTGGCAGTAAGGATCCGTATGCCCTGCGGCGGGCGGCGCTAGGTGTAATTCGCCTCCTACTCGAAAATAATATAAAAATGCGGTTGGATTACATCGTCCGCGCCGCACATATGCCCGTCGCATTGGAAATCGCACGAAAATATGATTCGGCCGCAAGATTGAAAGCCCTTTCTGCAATTGCAGGCATGGATTTAAGTGAGCCGTCCTATGAGGTGGCCAAATCTGCTATTGATGACGATTATTTCGGAAAAAGCTTGGGTAAGTACGAAAAAATCGATAAACAGTCGCGTGAGGTTTGTGAGAGCCTTTTTTCGTTTTTCGTTGACCGGCTGAAGGTCTACCTGCGCGACCAAGGCGCCCGCCACGACCTGATCGACGCCGTCTTCGCGCTGCCCGGGCAGGACGACCTCCTGATGGTGGTGCGCCGGGTCGAGGCGCTCGGCCGCTTCCTCGACACCGAGGACGGCAAGAACCTGCTCGCCGGCTCCCGTCGCGCCGCCAACATCCTGCGGATCGAGGAGAAGAAGGACGGTCGCGCTTACGATGCGGCGCCGGACCAGAGCCTCCTGCGCCTGCCCGAGGAATCGGCCCTGGCCGAGGCCCTGCGGATGGCCGGCGCCGAGGCGGGCAAGGCCGTGGCGGTGGAGGATTTCGAGGGGGCGATGCGGGCGCTCTCGACCCTGCGTGCGCCGGTCGACGCCTTCTTCGACAAGGTGACGGTGAACGCCGACGAGCCGGCCCTGCGCGCCAACCGCCTAGCGCTCCTCAACGCGCTCCGGGCGGCGACCCGGGAGGTCGCGGACTTCTCCCGCATCGGCGGCGAGGGCCGCTGAGCGCAACGCGCGACCGGGCTCTCCCGTAAGCCCGGCCGCGCGCGTCCGGCCGTCGATCCGGCGCCGTGAGCCAATCCGCGTCTCCCGCGTTTCCCCGGCGGGAGAGGGCGGCCGCCCCCCGGCTCCCGCGGTCCCCCCGGGGGCCGGCGGATCGACACGGTGCGGCGAGGGACTTTGACTGCGATGCACCAGAACGCCATCCGACCGCACCGGGACAAGCCGGGAGTCTCGGCCCGCGGCATCGTGCTCACCCTGCTCGGGGTCGTGATCGGCAGTGCCGGCTACTACGCCTCCTGGCGCTACCAGACCCCGCTTGGCACGATCGGCGGTATCGCCGGTCTGGCGCTCTGCGTGATCGGCACCAGCCACGGCCACGAGGGCGGGCACTAAGCTCGACTTTGGCCTTCAGGCTGCGTTGCAGGGAGGGCGGGCCCCGGGCGGCGGCAGGGGCGAAGCACGGTTTCGTTCTGTGCCGCTGGAGCCGGGATGTCGCCAAAACGCGCTCACGCCAGCGAGCGTATCCGGGAGGGCGGGTTGCGCCTTCGGGTACCGGGCGGCCTGCACCGCCTTGCGGCGTTCGCGAGCGGGCCGACGCGCTGCCGACAGGAGATTGCGGAGAGCAGGGCGAGCAGGCAGGGGTGGTGCGGGCGATCACCCGGCCCGACCACTGGCGCTGGGTCTCGACGCCGAGATGGGCGCGAGTCTCCCGGACGGTAACCTCGACGCTCCCGTACCCGTCACGGCTCTCTGGCGGTGGTGATCAATAACTGGCGAAGGAATTCCGGGATCGAGCGGAATGATCTGTGGTCCCGCCGGTCGGATCGGGGTGGTCGGGGCGTTGTCCGGTTGCGCTTTCGGTGGCCGGTCCGGGCGCCGGCCGCGCGTCGTCTGATCGCGAAAGGGTTCGTGGCGGAGCGCGAAGGCACGCTTTCCTCTTCGAACCGGACAATCGCCGCACGGCGTATGGTTTCGACGTCGTCGGTGCCGAGACGATCCGCGATGAACGCCCGCACGGCCGGGTTCTTGTCCAGCCGCGAGAGGCGATGCTGAGTCTGGACCCTGGAGCCGCGTCCGATGGCGCGTGGTACTCGGCTTCTTCCGCCCCAACATCCCGTTTTTTCAAAGCCGCTTGCGGAACACTTGCGGAACGCTTACCATGTTCGCGATTTGTTTCCGGAGCGCGGCAGCGCGGGGATGAGAGAGTCACATGCTCACGCGTAAGCAGTTGGACCTGCTCCGCTTCATTCAGCAGAGAATGCGCGAGACGGGTGTCCCCCCGTCCTTCGACGAGATGAAGGACGCCCTCGACCTGAAGTCGAAATCGGGCATCCACCGCCTGATCACCGCCCTGGAGGAGCGCGGCTTCCTGCGCCGTCTGCCGAACCGGGCCCGGGCGATCGAGGTGATCCGCATCCCCGATACGGTGACGGGGCCGGCGACGGCTCCCGCGGCCGGGGCCGAGGTGGTGCGGTTCAACCCGAGCGTCGTCGAGGGCGGGCGCGCCCACGAGCCGAAGCGGCAAGCCGGCATCCCCGCCATGGCGACGGCCTCGGATGAGAACGGCCACTCGGTCAGCGTACCGGTGATGGGCCGGATCGCCGCCGGTACGCCGATCTCGGCGATCCAGAGCCAGAGCCGCACGGTGGCGATGTCGCCGGACTTCCTGGCCAGCGGCGAGCACTACGCCCTGGAGGTGCGCGGCGACTCGATGATCGAGGCCGGCATCCTCGACGGCGACCTCGTGGTGATCCGCCGCCAGGAGACCGCCAATACCGGCGACATCATCGTGGCGCTGATCGACGACGAAGAGGCGACCTTGAAGCGCCTGCGGCGCCGAGGCTCGTCGATCGCGCTCGAGGCCGCCAACCCGGCCTACGAGACCCGGGTGCTCGGGCCGGATCGGGTGCGGATCCAGGGCCGGCTGGTGAGCCTGGTGCGGAAGTACTGAGTTCGCGCGGGGAGCGCCTTCGCCCGACCCCCCGCACGGGAGGGTGGCCTGCGAAGCAGGCCGGAAGAGGGGGAGCGACGCTTCCGGAAAAACATGTGGCACGCCGCCATGTTCTGCGGGCCTGATCCGGTCCGCAGCTCCGGCGGGCGTGCCCATGGCGCCAGTTCGGGCGCCCGTGCGGCAGAGCTTCTATGCGACCGCACGACCGCGCAGCGAAACCCACAAGGCCTATCTCGACATGATCGGCGGCGGCGACGTGCTCCGCGCCGGCTCGCTCGTCAGCCCGACCACGACCGACGGCTTGCCAGTGAACCTCGGCAAGTTGCGCGAGCAGTTCGCCGGCGAGAACGCCCTCGCGCCGCAGGGCGGCTGCCTGAGCTTGACCAAGGACATTTTCTTCACGAGTCCCTCGCCGGCCTCGGCGCTGGTCGAGGGCTGCAGCTCGACAGGGCCTGGTGACTCGATCAGGGTCACGGACCGGAAGCGGCTCGGTGACGGGTTTCGCGAACACGATGTGCTGGGTGAGGGGTCCATGCTCATGCGGAGTGCCGGCCCGTGAGCGTGGTCGGGACGACCAGCATTATCGGGTTCGATTCGGCCTGGACCGACAACCCTCGTGCGCCGGGTGCGATCTGCACGATTCGCATCGACCGGGCCGGCCGCCGCACCCTCGTGCCGCCGCGCCTCGCCTCGTTCGACGAGGCTCGCGCGGCGATCGAGGCGGAGAGCGCCATCAGCGACTTGCGCCTCGTCGCCCTCGACCAGCCGACCCTGGTTCCGAACGCGACCGGGATGCGCCCGGTCGATCGGGTCGCGGCCTCCCTGATCTCCTGGCTCGGCGGCGGCGTGCAGCCGGCGAACCGCGGGAAGGCCGGGATGTTCGACGACGCGGCCCCGCTCTGGCGCTTCAAGGAGCGGCTCGGCGCGACGGAGGATCCGGAGGCCTCGCGGGAGGCCATCCGCGGCCTCTACCTGATGGAGGTCTTTCCCGCCCTGGCGATGCCGTCCCTCGATCCCGCCTTCGACGGCCGCCTGCGCGGACCGCGCTACAACCCGGCCCGCCGCAAGACCTTCACGCTGGCGGGCTGGCAGGCGGTGATCGCGGCGGTGCGGCGGCAAGCGGTCGAGTCCAGGATCGCCGGGCTCGCGGACTGGGCCGACGACCTGGCGCGGATCGCAACCCCGCGCAAGGCCGACCAGGACCGGCTCGACGCGGTGCTCTGCGCCCTCATCGGGCTGCACTGGCTCGTCCAGCCACGTCACAGCTCGATCATGATCGGCGACCGCATCGCGGGCTACATGGTGGCGCCGGCAAGCCCGTCGGTGCGAACGCGGCTCGAGACTGCCGCCAAGGCTTGCGCCGTTCCGGTCGACCCCGAGCGCCGCGTCACGGCCTCGGCCAGCGGCGGGCCTTGAAGGTGGTCTCGTCGCCGTTCCGCAAGGCGATCTCGCCGTGGATCGTGTCGGCACCGTCGCACTCGGCCCAGCCGTCGCCGAACACCTCGTCGCCCTCGTCCGAGCCCTGGAAGCGGAAGTCGACATCGGTTCGGCTGCAGGCGCCGTCGAGGCTTGCGGCGACGGCGCCGAAGCGGAACCTGTCCGCTCCGTTCGGCCCGGAGGCGATGAAGGCCGGCTCGACGAGGTCGAGATAGTCGTTGTCCCGGGCGCCGGCCTAGGTGATGCCCGCTCCCGAATATTCTCCATGCGACCTATCTCCTGGCGGGCGGGAGAACGATCATGACCGGCGAGAAGGCGACAGCCCGGGGCACCATCCTTGCCCAGTATCGGCCGATCCGGTGCGCGATCCAGGCCGTCCTCGCGCAGGCCGTGGATGCCTGCAGGAAGCCCGACCTCAACCGGGCCGCCAAGCATCTCGGCCTCCTCGACGAGGCGCACCTCGCGGACGACACGGTCCTCAATATGCTCTGCGACGTGGCGCTGTTCGAGCCCAACCAGCGCGGCCGGCGCGTCTTCGACGGCTTCCTGCGCGATCGCCTCGCCGCTCTCGACCCGGGCGAGCAGGAGGTCGCCCGCCGAATGGAGGGCGCGTTCGTGTCGATCTTCCGGGTGGCCGGGCGGCACGCCCAGGCCGGTCTATGGCTCGAGGACCTGCTCGCCGCCGGACGCCGCCTCTGGCTCGTCGACGAGAGTCTCGAAGCCTCCGCCTCCGATGGGGAGGTGATCGGCATGCGGCTGTTCGAGGCCGGGTCGTTCCACGCCGGCTTCGGCATCATCGTCGAGCCGCAAGAGGATCTGGTCGCATTCTGCACGCAGGCCGCCGCCCGCGGCAACCGCCTGCCCATCCGCCACTCCCTGGCGGCCGCGCTCTATGCCGACGACATCCAGGCGCGGAGCCTGCCCAGCCTCGACGAGGTGGACATGCCCGAGGTCGTCGTCGAAGCCCTGATGCGACAGGCCGGCGTCCCGCAAGGCACGCCCGTGGCACGGCCTCGCCGGGGCCGCAGACGACCGAAGTGAGGGGCAACCGGAACGCGCCCGTGGCGCTCGCGATTCAACCGGACGAACCTCGGGCCTTGCCCGGGGTTCGTCCGCTCCCGCCACACGCCGCGTCGCGGGCACGGTCGGGATGACGACGAACCGGAGGAGGACGCCATGACCCGTATCGACCGCCGCACGCTCCTCGGCGCCGCGAGCCTGGCGCTCGCGGGCAGCACGGCGCAGGCCGCCTCCGACCCCGTCGCGCCGCCCGCCCGGTCGACCCCGCCGCACGACGTCACCCGCACGCTCGCCCGCTACGTGACGACGGCCCGCTTCGAGGACCTGCCCGAGGCGGTGCGGCGCGAGGGCACCCGCACCTTCCTCAACTGGGTCGGCGTCGCCATCGGCGGCTCGCACCACGAGACCCTCGACGTCGCGGTCTCGGCGCTCCAGCCCTTCTCCGGGCCGCCGCAGGCCGGGCTGTTCGGGCGCAGCGAACGCTTCGACATCATGAACGCCGCGTTCCTCAACGGCGTGTCGAGCCACATCTTCGACTACGACGACACCCACCTGAAGACCGTGATCCACCCGGCCGGACCGGTCGCCTCGGCGATCCTGGCGCTGGCCGAAATGCGTCCGGTCTCCGGCGCCGAGTTCCTCAACGCGCTCGTGCTCGGCGTCGAGACCGAGTGCCGGATCGGCAACGCGGTCTATCCCAACCACTACGACGTCGGCTGGCACATCACCGGCACGGCGGGCGTGTTCGGGGCCGCCGCCGCCGCGGGCCGGCTGCTGGGGCTCTCCGAGCAGCAGATGGTCTGGGCTCTGGGGCTCGCCGCCTCGCAGCCGGTGGGCCTGCGCGAGTCGTTCGGCTCGATGAACAAGAGCTTCAACCCCGGCCGTGCCGCCGCCAACGGGCTGTTCGCGGCGATCCTGGCCTCGAAGAACTACACGAGCTCGGACGGGATGATCGAGGCCAGGCGCGGCTGGGCCAACACCCTTTCGACGAAGCAGGATTACCGCGAGATCACCGAGGGGCTGGGCAGCCGCTACGAGGCGGCGCTCAACACCTACAAGCCCTTCGCCTGCGGCATCGTCATGCATCCGGCGATCGATGCGGCGGTGCAGTTGCGCACCGAGAACCGCTTGACGCCTGAGCAGATCCAGCGCGTCGACCTCAAGGTGCATCCGCTGGTGCTGGAGCTCACCGGCAAGACCGCGCCGCGCACCGGGCTCGAGGGCAAGTTCAGCATCACCCACGCGGTGGCGGTGGCCCTCGTCGAGGGGGCGGGCGGCGAGAAGCAGTTCAGCGACCGGGCGGTGCGCGACCCCGTCGTGACGGCCCTGCGCGCCAAGGTGGTGCCGACCGTCACCCCGGGCGTGAAGCCCGAGCAGGTCGACCTGACGATCACGCTCGCGGACGGGCGCACGCTGACGCGCCACATCGAGCACGCGGTCGGCAGCGTCGAGAACCCGATGAGCGACGCGGACCTCGAGCGCAAGTTCACCGACCTCGCCGACGGCATCCTGCCCGAGGCGCAGATCCGGCGCGTCATGAGCCTGTGCCGGGACGTGGCCAACCTGAAGGACGCCGGCAAGGTCGCCCGGGCCGGGGCGCGGGCCTGACCGGAGACACGCCGCAGCCGGGCGCTCGCCGCGCGTCACGAGCGACCCGTGCAAGCGGCGCGCGGGATCAGGGTGCCGTCCACCGGACAGGTCTCGGCGACGCGCCTGGCCGGCGCACCGGCGGCATGCCGCGCCGCCCGCACCGTCGGCCTGTCCCGGCGTCGTTGCCTCCCCCCCGGCGCAGCCGACGCGTTTCGACCGTGTGACCTTTTTCGTCGGAGCCTTCGCCCGGATCCCCTCGAGCGGACTGGCTGACCCAGGGCGATCGGGTGAAGTGTCATGGGGCAACGAGCCTGACGAGATAGTCGTCGTCCCAGCCTGCGGTTTTGCGGGCGAGGCGCATGGAGTCCTTGCGCTTTTTGCGGGCTGCCACGGTCACCGCGATGTGGCGGACCGTCTTCATGTTCTGCGGAGCATGAGCGGTGCGGATGCGCGATTGATCGTCGTGGAGGGCGACGTCGAGGATCCAGTGCAGTCCGTTCTCGATCGCCCGGTGCTGCCGGATGGCAGGCCCGAGGCGGTCGGCGCCGAGCGGTGACGAGGTCAGGTAGCAGCGGGTCTCACGCTCGATCCTGGTTGCCGCGTCACGGGTGCTCGTATCACGGGTGCGGTCGACGACGATGAGGCTTTTCAGCCCCGGCCAAGCGTGGCGCTGAACAGAACCTCGTCCAGGCGATAGGCGACTTTGCCGGGCTGGCGCGGGTCGGGCAGGTCCGCGAAAGGATCGACGAACACCGTCGCCTCCAACATGGCGACTCCCGGCTCGCTCGCCTCGTCCATCGCTCGCTCTCGAGCCACGTCAGGGCGGACGATCGTTTCAGAGCTTCAGGCTCTTGGCCACCTCCAGCATTCACCCGATTGCCCTGCGTCGACATCCATGCGGGCTTGCGGCAGGCCGGCCATGGGCGCGAGCTGACCACGCCGCCGTCACTGCATCGACTGCATCTCGCAATTCGCGTACGCGACGCTGCCGTCGGCATAGGCCTTGAGCTTGCGGGCATAGGCCTCGGCGCTCGTCCGGAACGGGGCGAGCTGCGCGTTGTAGGCCTTGATCCCGTCGTTGTAGGTGTAGGCCTCCCAGCCAGGGCAGCCGCCCTTGGCATCGAGGCAGGCGGGTTTTTGCGGCAGGGCGGGCTTGACCGGCTTCTCGCTCGCCGGCGGCGGCGTCGGGGCGGTGCAGGCGGCGTGCGCGGCCGGCGCCGCGAGGAGCAGGAGGGCGGCGAGGGCGGTGCGCGACACGGCGGATCTCCACGGGGTGCCGCCTCTCACGCCATCGTGTGGCCGGCCGCCCGGGTCAAACCGGCGCTCGCGGCTTATCTGTGGCGTATCTCGCACTGCACCCGGTTCCCGCATGACCGTCCAACCCCGGATCGCCGATCCCCGCCCGATGCCGTCCCGCCAAGCTGCCCGCCCTGCCGCCCGCGCCGTTTCATGGCCGTGGCTCGACCGCGCCGGCCGCCTGTCGCGGTTCAAGCTCGCGGTCTTCCTGCTCGCGCTGGCGCCCGGCCTGTGGTTCACGGTGGCCTACGCCCTCGACCGGCTCGGCGCCAAGCCGCTCACCGCCTATCTGCACGCCATGGGCGACTGGTCGGTGCGGTTCCTGATCCTGTCGCTCGCGATTACGCCGATGCGGCGCATCGCCAATGCGCCCAAGCTCATCCTGGTGCGGCGGATGCTGGGGCTCACCGCGCTCGCCTACGCGCTGTTCCACTTCACGCTCTATATCGCCGACCAGAAGTTCGACCTCGCCCGGGTGGCGAGCGAGATCGTCTTCCGCATCTACCTCACCATCGGGTTCGCCGGTCTGCTCGGGCTCGTGGTGCTCGGCGTCACCTCGACGGACGGGATGATCCGCCGCCTCGGCAAGGCCTGGCCGCGGCTGCACCGACTGGTCTACCCGCTCACCGCGCTGGCGCTGCTGCACTTCTTCCTGCAATCGAAGATCGACGTCTCGAACCCGGTCTACTGGAGCGGGCTCTTCCTCGCCCTGATGGGCTGGCGGCTGATGCACCGTTTCAAGGTGCCGACCGCGCCGCTGCCGCTCCTGGGGCTCAGCGTGGCCGCCGGCCTCGCGACGGCGGGGCTGGAGGCGCTGTGGTACGCGCTCGCCACCGGCGTGCCGGCCTCGGCCGTCCTCTCCGCCAACCTCGACTTCGCCTACGACGTGCGCCCGGCCTGGTGGGTGTTCGCCACCGCGATCCTGATCGTGCCGCTGAACCTGTGGCAGAACCGGACGGCGTCGGGCGGCAAGGGGTCGGCGGCGAAGGCGCCGGCGGTAAGGGCGTGATGGACTTGGATCTGACGAACCTGGATCTGACGAACCCGAACCTGTCGATCTCGCCGGAAGACCTGATATCCTCTGCGTCATCCCGGGGCCGCGCAGCGGAACCCGGGATCCATGAACGCTGACGGTTCAGAGTGAGGCGGAGCGATCTTCGCCTTCTTTCTTCCATGTCGGCTGTTATGGATCCCGGGTTCTCGTCTTCGACGAGCCCCAGGATGACGGGGAAGGGATAATGACGATGGCTCGATTTGCGTGATGACGCCGAGCCATCATCCATTGAAGCAAGCGCAAGCGCATGAAAGCTTGGTCAGCTTACTTGCCGGCATCAACTGAATGTTCGAGATATTCGAAGGAATGGTGCCCGGGGACGGAGTCGAACCGCCGACACTGCGATTTTCAGTCGCATGCTCTACCAACTGAGCTACCCGGGCGCACCGGTCGCGCGAGGGCGACGGTCCAAGCACCACAGATCGTCCTCTGCCGAGGACGGCACCACTTGCGTCAGGTACGTGAAAGTGGTGCCCGGGGACGGAGTCGAACCGCCGACACTGCGATTTTCAGTCGCATGCTCTACCAACTGAGCTACCCGGGCCCGCCGGCTGCGTGGGGCAGCGGCGTTGAGCGGCGGTATAGAGACGCCCGGTTCGCCTGTCCAGCCGTCTCGTGCGGGCGCGCGGGCGATTGTTTGCCGGCGCCCTCACGCCTCGCCGGCGGCGCGGCGTCGGCGCGGGGCGCGGCTTGGGCTCGCGGCCGCGCGCGGGCCCCGGGCCTTCTTGGCAGGGGCCTTCTTGGCAGGGGCCTTCTTCGCCGGACCCTCGCGGGCAGGGGCCTTACCGCCGCGCGACCCGTCCCCGCCCGCATGGGCGTCGAGGAAGGCGCGGCAGGCGGCGAAATCGGTCTCGATCTCGGGCGGCAGCCCCTCCATCCGCTTCTCGCGGGCGAGCGAGGCGGCGAAGCGCAGCATCGCCGGGGTCGGCGGGCGGGTCGCGCCGTCGCCGGCCGGGCTCCCGGCCTCCGTCCCGCTCGTCGCTCCCCCGATCTTGGGGCCCGCATGGGTGTTGAGGAAGACCCGGCAGGCGCCGACCTCGCGGGTGGCCTCCGGGGGGAGGGGGATGCCTTTTCGGGCGGCGAGCGACCTGGCGAACGACACCATCGCGGCGGTCGGCGCGCGGCCGCCGCGGGACGGCGCCTCGGCGTCCACCTCCAGGCGATCGGCCCCCGAGACGGCGCCGATCAGCGCCTCGACCCGCTCGCGGGTGCGCTGGCGAAACACCTCGGCCCGACGGACGGCCTCCGCCTTCGTCGCCGCCCGGCCGATCTCGGCGAGCTCCGACTCGAACACCGCCCGCCCGACCGGATCGCCATAGGCCGGAAACACCCGGCGCACCGCGGAGACGAAGGCGAGGCCCACCTCCGTCACGGTGATCGGCGGGTCCTTGCCCTTGAGCAGCGTGACGTAGTGGCTCTTCATCAGCTTCGGCAGCACCGCGTCGCGGGTGGCGGCGGTGCCGAGCCCCTTCGGCTCGGTCGGGTTGGCGGGGTTCTCGAGCGCCCGCTTCAGGGCCGGGTCCTCGATCTGGTCGATGAGGCGCCCCATCACCACCGGCAATTCGCCCCGGGTGATGCGCCGCGGCGGCTCGGTCCGGGCGGTCTCGATCGTCGGCTCGCCGCCGGTGCCAGCCTCATCGTCGCGCACCGGCGGCAGCCGCCCGGTGGTCGGCTCGTCGTCGGCCTTGGCCTTGCCGGGCACGACCTCGTCCTCGTCGGCTTCGGTGCCGTAGAGGGCGCGCCAGCCCGGCACCTTCACCACGCTGCCGGTGATGACGAATCGCTTTTGCCCGAGCGGCGTCGCGACCTCGGCGGTCACCGTGGTGCGGGCGTCGATCCCGTCGGCCATGTGGGCGGCGAGGAAGTTCTTGGCGACGAGCAGCCACAGCCGCAGCGCCTCCGGCGCCACGTCGCCCGGGCCCGGCACCTTGCGCAGGGGCACGATGGCGTGGTGCTCGCCCGGATCCTTCACGTAATGGCCCTTCGGCCCGCGGCGGATCTGCGGCGTCGCCGGATTGTGGGCCGCGAGGTCCTTGTCGGCCACCGCGATCGCCGCCAGCACCGCGGCCGCGTCCTTTCCTTGCGATTCCGGCAGGTGCACCGATTCGGTGCGGGGATAGCTGAGATAGCCCTTGTCGTAGAGCGCCTGCGCGTGGCGCGCGGTCACCTGCGGGTCCCAGCCGAAGCGCTTGGCGCAGGCCCGCGCCAGCGTATCCTTGGAGAAGAGTTTGGGCGGCGCCCGGCGCACGTCCTTCTGCACCACCGCGAGCGGGCCGGCCCAGCCCGCGGCGGCGTCCCGGATCGTCTCGGCGTCCGCGATCTCGAAGATCTTGTCCTTCGGCGCGTGCCAGAGCGTCAGGCGCGCGCCGCTCTCCGTCGTCACCGGCAGGGCGATCTTGTAGAAGTCGCGCGGCACGAAGGTGCGGATGCGCTCCTCGAGATCGGCCAGGATGGCGAGCGTCGGCGTCTGCACCCCGCCGAAGCGCCAGGGCTCGCGGAAGGCCGGCGGGCGCAGGCGCAGGGACACCGCCCGGGTGCCGTTGAGGCCGAGATGCCAGTCCTCGTATTGCCGGCATAGGGCCTCGAGATAGGCGGCGTAGTCGCGCTCGCCGGAATCGTCCTCGCGCGCCAGCAGCCCGAAGGCGCGGCGGATCGAGATCTCGTCCAGGGCCCCGAGCCGCAGCCGGTCGACCCGGCCGCGCCAGCCGAGGTGCTCCAGCACCTCCCAGGCGATCATCGAGCCCTCGCGGCCCGGATCGGTGGCGATGATCACCCGCTCGACGCCGCTGAGCGCCTGGCGGATCGCCGCGAGCTTCGGCGCGTGCGACTGGCCCGAGCGGCCATGACCGGGGGCGACCGGCAGCCGCTCCATGGCGATCGGCAGCGCGTCGAAGCGCCAGGGCTTCCAGTCCGGCCGGATCTCCCCGGGCTCTGCCACCTCCAGGAGGTGCCCCTCGGCCGCGACGCAGACCGTGCTGGGCGAGCGGAAGAACCGCTGCACCTGGCGCATCGCCGAGGGCTTCTCGAAGAAGAACAGCGTCTTGCCGCGAGGATGGGTGCCGGAGGATGGGCCGGGGGAGGTGGCCTGCGCCATGGCAGCGGGACGCTCCTGGGCGGGCGGAGAGGCCCGAACGAAGCGGGAACATAATGGAGGGGCCCGGTGTCGGTCAACGCGGGGCTTCGGGAAAATAAAGGGCGCAGAGCTTCTCCTCTCCCCGCGGGCGGGGAGAGGGCCTGGGGATCGAAGATCCCACCCGCCGTTCAGGAGACACGGCAAGCGGAGGCGAAGCCGGAGCGAGGGTGAGGGGGTGGTGCCGGAGGAGGCTCATCCTGCACCACCCCCTCACCCTCGCGGCGAACCTACGGTTCGCAGCTCCCCGAGCCCCTTCGGAGCTCAGGCCTCTCCCCGCCCGCGGGGAGAGGGGGAAACCCGCGCTTTGTCCCTATCCCGCACCGCTCCGCCCTGAGCCGGCGTAGCTCTCGCCTCCGTGATTGCGCGCGCTCCACCCCTCTCCGCCACGATCCCATCCGCGAAACGCCGCTTGCACCCTTGGTATTCCTCACATAAAGATATCTTTATGTTTCGCATCGGAGGCGAGGAGCCCTACGATATGACCGCCACCGTCCCCTTCGCCGACGCCCTGGGCGTGCTGCGCGCCGCGGCGGAGGAGACGCGCCTGCGCATCCTGGTGCTGCTCGGCGACGGTGAGCTGTCGGTCTCGGACCTCACCGACATCCTGGGCCAGTCCCAGCCGCGGATCTCCCGCCACCTCAAGCTCCTGGTCGAGGCCGGGCTGGTGGTGCGCCACCGCGAGGGCGCCTGGGCGTTCTTCCGCCTGCGCGAGGGCGTGGCGGGCCTGGTTGCGCCGCTCATCGCCGCCCTCGACGGTACGGCGCCGCCGCTCTCCGAGGACCGGGCCCGGCTCCAGGCGGTGCGGGCGCAGCGCGCCGACGCCGCCCAGACGTTCTTCGCCCGGCTGGCGCCGCAATGGGACCGGGTGCGCTCGCTCCATGTGCCGGAGGCCACCGTCGAGGCGGCGGTGCTCGACGCGCTCGGGAGCGGGCCGATCGGCAGCCTCGTCGATCTCGGCACCGGCACCGGCCGGATGCTCGGGCTGCTGGCCCCCCGGGCCGCGAAGGCGACCGGGCTCGACGCCAACCACGCCATGTTGTCGGTCGCCCGCGCCAACCTGGAGCGCCAGGGCCTGACCCGGATCGACCTGCGCCAGGGCGACATCCACGCGCCGCCCTTCGGCCGGGCGAGCTTCGACCTCGTGCTGATCCACCAAGTGCTGCACTACCTCGACGATCCGGCCCGGGCGCTGCGCGAGGCCGCGCGCCTCGTCGCGCCCGGCGGTCGCCTCCTCGTCGTCGATTTCGCGCCCCACAGCCTGGAATTCCTGCGGGCCGACGAGGCCCATCGCCGCCTCGGCTTCGCCGCCGAGCAGGTGTCGGGCTGGCTGTCCGAGGCCGGGCTCGCCGACGTGCGGCTGCGCCACCTCGCGCCCTCCGGGGGCGCGGAGCACCAGCTCACCGTGACGCTCTGGCTCGCCCATCACGTGCAGGCGGCCTCTGGGATGCCCGACCGCGCCGTCGCCTGAAGATCCGCCATCACCCTTTCGCCGAGGCCGCCGATGTACCCCACCGCCTTCCGCCCGAGCCGCGAGAGCCGCCGCCCGATCCGGGTCTCGTTCGAGTTCTTCCCGCCCAAGACCCCCGAGATGGAGGCGACCCTGTGGTCGTCGATCGAGCGCCTGGCGCCGCTCGGCCCCAGCTTCGTCTCGGTGACCTACGGCGCCGGCGGCTCGACCCGCGAGCGCACCCACAACACCGTGTCGCGCTTGGTGCGCGAGACCGAGCTGAAGCCCGCCGCCCACCTCACCTGCGTGGCCGCCACCAAGGGCGAGGTCGACGACGTGGTGCGCGCCTACCACGAGGCCGGCGTGCGCCACATCGTGGCCCTGCGCGGCGACCCGGCGGACGGTGTCGGCACCGCCTACACGGCGCATCCGGGCGGCTACGAGCGTTCCTGCGATCTCGTCGCCGGCATCAAGCGCATCGGCGACTTCGAGGTCTCGGTCTCGGCCTATCCGGAGCGCCACCCCGAGGCCGGCTCCCTCGACCAGGACCTCGACGCGCTGAAGGCCAAGGTCGATTGCGGCGCCGACCGCGCCATCAGCCAGTTCTTCTTCGACAACGACCTGTTCTTCCGCTACCTCGACCGGGTGCAGTCGCGGGGGATCGACATCCCGATCATCCCCGGCATCCTGCCGGTGCAGAACTTCAAGCAGGCCGCGAACTTCGCCCGCCGCACCGGCGCCTCGGTGCCGGACTGGCTCGCCGCCCGCTTCGAGGGGCTGGAGGACGACGTCGCCACCCGCAAGCTGGTGGCCGCGGCGGTCGCCGCCGAGCAGGTGCTGGACCTCGTCGACCGCGGCGTCACCGACTTCCACTTCTACACCATGAACCGCGCCGACCTCGTCTACGCGATCTGCCACTTGCTGGGCTTGCGGGCCGCGCCGGCGGCGGCGGAGAAGGCGGCGGCCTGATCCCCCCGGCTCTCGACATCGCTGACAGTCTTCCGGGCCGCATGACGCGGCCCGGACCGATTCCATACCTCGACCGACCCGCTGGAACCCCATCCCGATGACCGATTTCCGCCCCGCCGACGGTGCCGACATCCTGACCGCCCTGCGCCGGCGCGCGGCGGAGAAAATCCTCGTCCTCGACGGGGCGATGGGCACGGTGATCCAGCGCCTCGGCCTCACCGAGGCGGATTTCCGCAGCGAGCGCTTCCGGGATCACGCCCACGACCAGAAGGGCAACAACGACCTCCTGATCCTCAGTCAGCCGGACGCGATCCGGCAGATCCACCTCGACTACTTCCTGGCCGGCGCCGACGTCGTCGAGACCAACACCTTCTCGGGCACCACGATCGCTCAAGGAGATTACGGCATGGAAGCCGTGATCCACGAGCTGAACGCGCAGGGCGCGCGGCTCGCCCGCGAGGCGGCGGCTCTCGCCGAGAAGCAGGACGGACGGCGCCGCTTCGTCGCCGGCGCCATCGGCCCGACGAACCGCACCCTGTCGATCTCGCCGGACGTCAACAATCCCGGCTACCGCGCCGTGACCTTCGACCAGGTCCGCGAGGCCTATGCCGAGCAGGTCCGCGGCCTGATCGCCGGCGGCGCCGAGCTGATCCTGATCGAGACGGTGTTCGACACGCTGAACGCCAAGGCCGCGGTGGCGGCGTCCTGGCAGGTCTTCGAGGAGACCGGCATTCGCCTGCCGATCATGATCTCGGGCACCATCACCGACCTCTCGGGCCGCACCCTGTCGGGCCAGACCCCGACCGCCTTCTGGCATTCCTTACGCCACGCAGACCCTCTGACCTTCGGCCTCAACTGCGCGCTCGGCGCCCGCGAGATGCGCGCGCATATCGACGAGCTCTCGCGCACCTGCGACACGCTGGTCTGCGCCTATCCGAATGCCGGCCTGCCGAACGAGTTCGGCCTCTACGACGAGAGCCCGGAGGCGATGGCCAAGCTCGTCGGCGAGTTCGCCGAGAGCGGCCTCGTCAACATGGTCGGCGGCTGCTGCGGCACCACGCCGGACCACATCCGGGCCATCGCCGAAGCGGTGGCCGGCAAGGCGCCGCGCCGGGTGCCGAGCGTGAAGCCCCTGATGCGCCTTTCGGGCCTCGAGCCGTTCACGCTGACGCCCGAGATCCCGTTCGTGAACGTCGGCGAGCGCACCAACGTCACCGGCTCGGCGCGCTTCCGCAAGCTCGTCACCAACGGCGACTACGCCGCCGCGCTGGATGTGGCCCGCGATCAGGTCGCCGCCGGCGCCCAGATCATCGACGTCAACATGGACGAGGGCCTGCTCGATTCGCAGAAGGCCATGGTCGAGTTCCTCAACCTCGTCGCCGCCGAGCCCGACATCGCCCGGGTGCCGGTGATGATCGATTCCTCGAAGTTCCCGGTCATCGAGGCCGGCCTCAAATGCGTGCAGGGCAAGGCGATCGTGAACTCGATCTCCCTCAAGGAGGGGGAGGAGAAGTTCATCCACGAGGCCAGGATCTGCCGCTCCTACGGCGCCGCCGTGGTGGTGATGGCCTTCGACGAGCAGGGCCAGGCCGATTCGCTGGAGCGCAAGGTCGCGATCTGCACCCGCGCCTACGAGGTGCTGACGAAGAAGGTCGGCTTTCCCCCCGAGGACATCATCTTCGATCCCAACGTCTTCGCGGTGGCGACCGGGATCGAGGAGCATGACGGCTACGGCGTCGCCTTCATCGAGGCGGCGCGGATCATCCGCGAGACCCTGCCCCACGCCCACATCTCGGGCGGCATCTCGAACCTGTCCTTCGCCTTCCGCGGCAACGAGCCGGTGCGCGAGGCGATGCACGCGGTGTTCCTGTACCATGCGATCAAGGTCGGCATGGATATGGGCATCGTGAATGCCAGCCAGCTCGCGGTCTACGACGAGCTGCCGGCGGAGCTGCGCGAGCTGTGCGAGGACGTGGTCCTCAACCGCCGCAAGGACTCGACCGAGCGCCTGCTCGACGCCGCCGCCCGCTTCAAGGAAGGCGGCGGGCAGGCGCGCGACAAGACCGCCGACCTCGCCTGGCGCGAGGCGCCGGTCGAGAAGCGCCTGGAGCACGCGCTCGTCAACGGCATCACCGAGTACATCGAGGCCGATACCGAGGAGGCGCGCGCCGCGGCCGCCCGTCCGCTCCACGTCATCGAGGGCCCGCTGATGGCCGGCATGAACGTGGTCGGCGACCTGTTCGGGGCGGGCAAGATGTTCCTGCCGCAGGTGGTGAAGTCGGCCCGCGTGATGAAGCAGGCGGTGGCCTACCTGATGCCGTTCATGGAGGCGGAGAAGGCGGCCAATGGCGGCGTCGGCGGGCGGCAATCCGCCGGCAAGGTGCTGATGGCGACCGTGAAGGGCGACGTCCACGACATCGGCAAGAACATCGTCGGCGTCGTGCTGGCCTGCAACAACTACGAGATCATCGATCTCGGCGTGATGGTGCCGGCAGCCAAGATCCTGGATACGGCGCGCAAGGAGAACGTCGACATCGTCGGGCTGTCGGGCCTCATCACGCCGTCGCTCGACGAGATGGTCCACGTCGCGGCCGAGATGGAGCGCGAGGGCTTCGACGTGCCGCTGCTCATCGGCGGCGCGACGACGAGCCGGGTCCACACCGCGGTGAAGATCCACCCGGCCTACGCCAAGGGCCAGGCGGTCTACGTGACCGATGCCAGCCGCGCCGTCGGCGTGGTCTCGAACCTGCTCTCGCCGGACTCGAAGGGCAAGACGATCGAGGCGGTGCGCGCCGAGTACAAGCGCGTCGCCGACGCCCATGCCCGCTCGGAGGCCGACAAGCAGCGCCTGGCCCTCACACGAGCGCGCGCCAACGCCTTCAAAGCCGACTGGTCGGCCTACACGCCGGTCAAGCCGACCTTCACCGGCACGCGGGTCTTTCGCAGCTACGAGGTGGCGGAGCTCGTCCCCTACATCGACTGGACGCCGTTCCTACAGACCTACGAGTTCAAGGGCCGCTATCCGGCGATCCTCGACGAACCCGAGCAGGGGCCGGCCGCCCGCGCCCTGTTCGAGGACGCGCAGGCCATGCTGCGCCAGATCGTCGAGGAGCGCTGGTTCAACCCGAAGGCGGTGATCGGCTTCTGGCCGGCCAACGCGGTCGGCGACGACATCCGGCTGTTCACCGGCGAGAGCCGGACCGAGACGCTGGCCACCTTCCACGGCCTGCGCCAGCAGCTCTCGAAGCGCGACGGGCGCCCCAATACCTGCCTGTCGGACTTCGTGGCGCCCGCCGAAACCGGGCTCCCCGACCATGTCGGCGGCTTCGTGGTCACGGCGGGGCTGGAGGAGGTGCGGATCGCCGAGCGCTTCGAGCGCCAGAACGACGATTACAAGTCGATCCTGGTCAAGGCGCTGGCCGACCGCATCGCCGAGGCCTTCGCCGAGCGGATGCACGAGCGGGTGCGCCGGGAATTCTGGGCCTACGCAGCCGACGAAGCCTACTCGCCGGCCGAACTCGTCACCGAGCCCTATGCCGGCATCCGCCCGGCCCCTGGCTACCCGGCCCAGCCCGACCACACCGAGAAGGTCACGCTGTTCGACCTGCTCCAGGCCGAGCGGCGCATCGGCGTGAAGCTCACCGAATCCTACGCGATGTGGCCGGGCTCCTCGGTCTCGGGCCTCTACCTCGCCCATCCGGACGCGCATTACTTCGGCGTCGCCAAGGTCGAGCGCGACCAGGTCGAGGATTACGCCGCCCGCAAGGGGATGGACGTGGCCGAGGTCGAGCGCTGGCTCGGGCCGGTGCTGAACTACGATACGGCGCGCTATCGCGTGGCGGCGGAGTAGGGGCATTTGCCTCAGGGGGGCGTCGGACATGATGGGCCGCAACCCCGGAGGTGCGCATGGTCGAGCCCGACAAGCCGGCGTCGGGACGCTGGGATTGGCTTCAGGAGCGAGTGCAATCGCTCGATGATGACGTCGAGGCGGCCTTGGACGAGCCGGTCGAGATGCCGGTAGACATCCCGGGGAACTGGGATTGGCTCCGGGATCTCGTCGGCCCGCTGGACGACGACTTCGTGCAAGCCGCGACCGCGCAGCCGTCGCTGCCGGCTGACGAGGCAGTGGAGGAGGACGAGCCCACCTCCTGACCCGGGCTTGACCGCCGCGCCCGCCCCGGCTCAAAGCTTGGGCTCGAGGGCGCCGATGGGATCGGGCGGGAAGGATCGGGGATGCGGACAGGACCAGGGAGGCTCGCCCTCGTCGCCGTGGCGGGCGCCGTCGCGGCGGCGGCCGGCTGCACCGAGTTCTCCTACATCTCGAAGACCTATGTCGGCCTGCCGCCCCAGGTCGTGACGATCGGCTGCAACGACCCCTACGAGGTCTACGACCAGCGCCAGCAGCGCAAGGTCCTGATCGTCTCGAACAGCCTGCGGGAGATCGCCGGCTGCGGCCTGGAGGGCAAGGACCCGGCGCTGACCCGCCGGCGCCGCTTCTCGGAGGCGGCCGCGACCTACCTCAAGGAGACGGCGCGGGAGACCTGCACCATCGTCGGCGAGACGGTGTTCACCGACCTGCAGACCGAGTTCGTCTATTCCTGCGCCGAGCCGATCGAGAAGCCCGGCACCAAGGTGCCGCGCCTGCCCGGCCGGTACTGACGGCTCGCGCCGCCGGCGATCACGCCTCGTCGGCGAGCGGCGGGTGCGGGAAGGTGCGCTCGGCGGCGTCGCCGGCCGCGGCCAGCATGGCCCGGGCGAAGTGGCGCGCCTCGGCCCGGTCGAGGGCGATCGCCGCCGTGACCGGCGCGCCGTCGAGGTCGGCGAGGTCCAGTTCGAGCCGCACGCCCGCCTCGGTCGGCGTCACCCGCAGGGTCCAGTCTCGGTCGCTCATCCGTCCGCATCAGCTCTGTGGGCCATCGGGACCCGTCCCGGCCCTATAGACCAATTTCCGGACAGGTCGATGGGTTCGCCGCGGTTGACGCTGCGGCCGCCGCCGTGGTCGACCCGCGCCGGGATCCGAACCGAGGAATCGAACCATGAGCGAGATCATCTTCCGCACCGGCGAGGCCACGGTGCTGGCGGCCGAGGGCCAGTACACCGACGCGATGCCCGAGGTGCTGATCGGCTCGGTGCGCGGCCCGGTCGGCCAGGCCTTCGCCTCGATGATGGGCCAGGTCCAGGGCCACACCCGGATGTTCGTGGTGCGCGACCTCAACCAGCTCGTCCGCCCCGCCACGATGATGACCACCAAGGCGACGATCCACACCGCGGAATACGTCGAATTGCTCGGCGGCGTGGTCCAGGCCGCCACGGGTGATGCCATCGTCGACTGCATCATCGAGGGCATCCTGCCCCGCGACGGGCTCGACGAGCTGTGCATGATCATCATGATCTGGCTCGACCCGCGCTGCCCCGAGGATCCGAACCTCGACCGCAAGGACCTCTACCGCACCAACTACGAGGCGACGAAGCTCGCCATCGCCCGGGCGCTGAAGGGCGAGCCGACGATCGACGAGCTGATCGCCAACCGGCACACCGTGCGGCACTACGCCCTCGAGGGCGTGCTCGACGACGAGGCCTGACAGGGGCGATCCGGCGGGTGCCTGCGTAGTTGACCGCAGCTTGGCGGCACCCCAAGGTGCGGCGCCCGCCGATCCGGTTTTTTCTCGAGCGCGGGCCCGTCCGTCACGCCTCTGGGGCTAGCCGATGCGTCCTCTCCGCGCTGCGTTGATCCTGTCCGCGGTCCTGCCCGCCTGCGCCCTCCTGTCCGGCGCGGGCCTCGCACAGCCGCAGCCCGCGGGCTCGCGCGCCGCCCCGGCGGGGCAATCCGCCATCACGGTCTGGGATGCCCGGATCGAGGCCGGCGACCTCACCGTGTCGGGCAGCGTCGGCAAGGCCGGGGTGGTGGTCACCCTCGACGACGACATCCCGGTCACCTCCGACAAGCGCGGGCGCTTCACCCTGAAGGTGCCCTACGTGCCGCAGAACTGCGTCGCGACGCTCAAGGCCGGCGAGGCCTCCCGCGAGATCGCGATCGCCAATTGCGGCGCCACCGGCGCGCCGGGGGCGAAGGGCGAGCCGGGCCCGACCGGGCCGCAGGGCGTCGCCGGCCTCGCCGGGCCGGCGGGCCCGAAGGGCGATATGGGTCCCAAGGGTGACATGGGTCCCAAGGGTGACGCCGGCCCCAAGGGGGAGGCAGGCCCCAAGGGCGAGGCAGGTGCGAAGGGCGCGGCGGGCGCGCGGGGCGAGGCCGGGCCGAAGGGCGAGCAGGGGCCGGCCGGCCCGCAGGGTCCGGCTGGAGCCCCGGGTCAGGCCGGATCGCAGGCCATGGCCCCGACGGGGGCTTCGCCGTTCCGGATGCTGCGCACCGACGGCTGCGCCAAGCCGCATTGCGAGCTCGTCTGCGACGAGGGCGAGACCTTCGTGTCGTCCTACTGCCTGCGCGGCGGCAACCCCACCTTCACCCGTCGCGAGAGCGGCGAGGCGGTGGCGATGTGCCCGCCCGACAGCTCCGGCATGGTCGGGTTCTGCGCGAAGCTCTGATCGATCCGTCGGCATTCTCTACCGGATCGACAGCCTCACCGTCGTCCTGGGTTCCGCTTCGCGGCCCCGGGGTGACGCCGCGAGGCGTCGTCCGGACCCATCGGTGATCCGTACCCAGGATACGAGGATGCGTCAGCGCTCGGCCAGCCAGTCCAGCGCGCCGGCGGCGGCCGCCCGGCCGCTGGCGAAGCTCGCCTGGAGCAGGTAGCCGCCGGTCGGCGCTTCCCAGTCCAGCATCTCGCCGGCCAGGAACGTGCCGGGGCGTGCCCGCAGCATGAACCGCGCGTCGAGGTCCGCGAAGGCGACGCCGCCGGCGCTCGAGATCGCCCGCGCGATCGGCTGCAGGCCGGTGAGCCGCAGCGGCACCGCCTTGATCAGCGCGGCGAGCGCCCCGGGATCCGCCGGCAGGTCGCGCACCGCCTCGCGCAGCAGTCCGGCGGCCGGCGGGGAGAGGCCCGCGGCCTTGCGCAGCACGGTCGCGCGGGATTCCTTCGGCCGCGCCCCGGCGAGGCGGCGGGCGAGCGACGCCACGTCGAGGTCCGGCCGCAGGTCGACGCGCACCACCGCCTCGCCCGCCGCCTCGATCGCCTCGCGGATCGGTCGCGACAGGGCGTAGACCGCCCCGCCCTCGATCCCGTCGCGGGTGATCACCGCCTCGCCCCGCACCGTCTCGGACCCGAGGCCGAGGGCGATCCGCTTGAGCGGCGCGCCGGCGAAGCGCTCGGCGAAGAGGGGCGACCACGCGGCCGTGAAGCCCGCATTGGCCGGTCGGAACGGGCGTACCGCCACTCCCTCGGCCGCCAGCACCGGCACCCAGGCGCCGTCCGAGCCGAGGCGCGGCCAGCTCGCACCGCCGAGCGCCAGCACAGCCGCGTCCACCCGCAGGCTCTCGGGGCCGGCCTCGCCCGCGAGGCTCAGCGCCCCGTCCGCGTCCCAGCCGGTCCAGCGGGTGCGGGTGCGCAGGGTCACGCCGGACTGGGCCAGGCGCGCGAGCCAGGCCCGCAGCAGCGGCGAGGCCTTGAAGGCCTCGGGAAACACCCGGCCGCTCGATCCGACGAAGGTCGGCTGGTCGAGCCCCGCGCACCAGTCGCGCAGGGCCTGCGGCGAAAATGTCCGGATCGCCGCGTCGAGACGCGGTTCGGCCGGGGCGTAGCGGGCCAGGAACCGCTCCAGCGGCTCGCTGTGGGTCAGGTTGAGGCCGCCGCGCCCGGCGATCAGCAGCTTGCGGGCGGGGGAGGGCATCCGCTCGATCACCGTGACCGCCAGCCCGGCCGCAGCCAGGACCTCGGCCGCCGCGAGGCCCGCCGGCCCGCCGCCGATCACCGCCGCGCGGGCCGCATTCCCCGGGCCGCGCGCACCACCATCGATCTCGCTCATGGGACGCCCCAAGGCCGTGCCCCGGCGGCCCTGTCAACCTGCCGTATCGGCAGCACGGAGAAAATAAGTGCGGGGGGGCCGGCCCGGCCTGCCCTTGATCCGCCGCCATCGGGGACATAAGTCCGCTTCATCGGCTGCGGGCCCCTCTGGCGAGCTGCGCTTTTTGCGCTCGTGATGTCGGAGCCGATGCTTTCCTCCTTGAAGCATCACGGTCCCGCGATGGTCGATTTCCTGTACATGACGTGGCTCGGCAAGCCCGTGTGGATGTGGCTGGGTTTCCACGCCGTCATCTTCATCCTGCTCGCCCTCGATCTCGGCCTCCTGCACCGCGACAAGAGCCGCGAGATCGGCGTGAAGGAGAGCCTGCTCCTCACCGCCTTCTACCTCACCCTCGGCCTCCTCTTCGGCGGCTGGGTCTGGTGGTACATCGGCCCGCAGGCGGGCCAGGAATACCTCGCCGGCCTCGTGGTCGAGAAGTCGCTGTCGATGGACAACGTCTTCGTCATCGCGGTGATCTTCGGCTATCTCGGCATTCCCCGCAACGCGCAGCATCGCGTCCTGCTCTGGGGCATCCTGGCGGCGATCGTGCTGCGCGGCCTGATGATCGGGCTCGGCGCCGCCTTGGTCCACCAGGCCGAGTGGGTGCTGACGATCTTCGCCGCCTTCCTGATCTATGCCGGCGTCAAGATGCTGGTCTCGGGCGACGAGGAGGAGGGCGAGAACAAGTCCGCCGACCGCTTCACCGGCTTCATGCGCAAGCACATGCGGGTGACCGACGAGCTCGACGGCCAGAACTTCACCACCCGCCGGCCGGACCCGAAGACCGGCAAGCCGGTGCTGTGGCTGACCCCGCTCGCCATGGCGCTGGTGCTGGTTAACGGCGCCGACGTGATCTTCGCCGTCGACAGCGTGCCGGCGATCTTCGCCATCACCACCGACACCTATGTGGTCTACACCTCGAACATCTTCGCGATCCTGGGGCTGCGCGCGCTCTACTTCGCGCTCGCCGCGATGGTCGACCGCTTCGCCTACCTCAAGACCGCACTGGCCCTGATCCTGATCTTCATCGGCCTCAAGATCGTGATCGCCGACACCTTCGAGCTGATCGAGATCCAGCCCTGGGTGGCGCTGGTGGTGACGGTGGTCCTGCTCGCGGGCGGCGTGATCTACAGCCTGTGGCGCACCCGCGGCGCGGCGGAAGCACCGGTCGCCGTACCGCCGCAGGCCCATGCCGAGACGCCGCGCGAGCGGCTCGGCAGCAGCCACGGGTGAGCATCGAGGGGGCGCCCGCGAGCGCCCCCTTTCTTGCGTCACGCCGGCTTTCCCGCCAGCAGGTCGCGCAGGGTCGTGATGGTCGAGGCGTCGGCCACCCCGTCGACCTGGGCGGGGCGGAAGTGGCGCTGGAAGGCGGCCACCACGGCCTTCGTCCGGGCATCGAAGGTGCCGCTCACCGGCACGTCGTAGCCGTAGAGCGCGAACATCGATTGCAGCGCCTCGATCGGCTGGCCGGCATCGCCCTGCGAGAAGAACCGCCCGTCGCGGAGCGCGGCCGGTGGCACCCAGTGGCCGATCCCGTTCCGGTGCAGGCTCTCCCAGGAAAAACTCTCGCCCGGGTCGATCTTGCGCTCGGGCGCGATGTCGGAATGCCCGAGTACCCGCTCGGCGCGGATCGGCCAGCGGCCGAGGATGTCGCGGCAGAGCGCCGTCACCGCCGCCATCTGCTCTTCCGGGAACGGTGCCACGGTGCCGTCGTCGCGGTGACCCGGATGCGCGATCTCGATCCCGATCGAGCGCGAATTCATGTCGCGCACGCCCTCCCAGGCCGAGAGGCCGGCATGCCAGGCGCGGCGGGCCTCCGGCACCATCTGCACCACCCGCCCGGCCTCCAGGACGAGGTAGTGCGACGACACCTTGGAGAGCGGGTTGCAGAGCCGCAGCAGCGCCTCTGATCCGCTCGCCATCCCGGTATAGTGCAGGATCAGCGCGTCGACCGGCAGGGTCCGCTCGTCGTGGTTGGGGGAGGGCACCACCTGGGTGGCGACCGGGCTGTCGGGGGTGAGGCTCATCAGCTCAGCTCAGCTGCCGCTCGGCGGCGATGCGGTCGTAGGCGGCGTTGATCGCGGCGAGCCGCCGGGTCGCGATGGCGACGGCGGCGGGCGGCAGGCCGCGGGCGATCGCCCGGTCGGGATGGTTCTCGGACACGAGCGCGCGGTAGCGCGCCTTCAACTCCGCGTCGGTCAGGTCGCGGGCGGCGCCCAGCACCTCGTAGGGATCGTCGGCGAGCCGGACGTGCCGGGCCGTGACGGCGGCGAAGCGCGCATCGTCGAAGCCGAAGATCGCCGCCACCTCGGCGAGGTAGCGCGCCTCGCTCTCGTGGATCGCGCCGTCCGCCTTGGCGATGTGAAAAAGGCCGTCGAGCACGTCCTCGAGGAGCGCCGGCTCGTCGCGGAAGGCCTCGGCGACCTGGCGGGCATAGCCCTCGAATCCGCTGGTGGTGCGCTTGGCGAGATCGAAAAGGCGCTCCACTCCGGCGCGCTCGTCATCGGGGACCTGCACGATGTCGGCGAAGGCCGCGACCTCGGAGGGCGTCACCACCCCGTCCGACTTCGCCATCTTGGCGGCGAGCGCGACGAGCCCGGTGGTGAACACCACCTCGCGGGGGGTGGGCCCGAGCAGCGAGCCCTCGCGGTCGAGGAGGAAGTGACCGGCCACCGCGCCGATCAGCGCCCCGAGCGGACCGCCGGCGGCGAGCCCGATGCCGGCGCCGCCGAGCTTGCCCCACACGCCCTGGGTCCAGACGCCCTGGCTCACGCGGGCCTCCGGGTCTCGTCCGGGCGTTGGGGGGAGGCGACCCGGCAGGGTGCGACTCGGGGGAGCAAGGGCGTCATGCCGCCCTTGTAGCGCCCCCGGGCCGTTCGCGGAATGTGGAAGCGCACCCGGCGGCCGATCCGCCGGGCGCGTTCAGGCCGTCGCGATCAGCGGCAGTAGACGTTGCCGTAGGGGTCGCGGTAGGTGCCATAGGGGCACTGGGGGGCGGTGGCCGCGCCGACCACGGCGCCGCCGGCCGCGCCGATCAGGCCGCCCGCGAGCGCGCCGCCGGCCCGGCCGGTGGCCGCCGCGCCGATCGCCGCACCGGTCAGGCCGCCGAGGGCGGCGCCGCCGGCGGCGCGATCGCCGGGGGTGTTGCAGGCGCCGAGCGACAGCGCCAGGGCGCCGGCGAGCGTGGCGGCGATGAGCTTCTTCATGGAGTCTTCCCCTCGTGCTTGTTTCGGCGTCCGGCACCGGGTTCCGGCCCCACGCCCTGCCCCTGAGCTTAGCCGTATCGCGGCTGAACCTCAAATGAGCTTGGCCGTCAAAGAGTTCCCGGCGGCCGGGGCCGATGGGTAACGAATCGTCAAGGTGCGACGCCGAGGCCACACGGCCCGGGGCCTGCCGCCCGCCCGTCAAATGCTCTACAGGGAGCCGGACAAGCCCCCGGCTCGAACGCCCGCGAGGATCCCGATGCAGCGTGCCACCACCATCGTCCGCAAAGCCGCCGTGCGCCCCGATGCCGTCGCCGACGAGGTCGCCCTCGACCATGCCGCCCGCTCGGTCCGCAGCGCCGACCTCACGGCGCGGGGCGGCCTCGCCTTCCGGCTCGACCTCGACCGGGCGACGACGCTGGAGGACGGCGACGCCGTGCGCCTCGAGGACGGCAAGCTGGTGCGCATCCTCGCCGCCCCGCAGGCGCTCCTCGCGGTCACGGCCGAGAACCCGCTGCGGCTGACCCGCCTCGCCTGGCAGCTCGGCAGCAACCACGTCCAGGCCGAGGTGACGGCGGACGCCGTCTACGTCCTCGACGACCCGGTCGTGGCCGAGCTGGTCCGTGGCCAGGGCTGCACCGCCGCCGCGCTCCAGCGCCCGTTCCGCCCCGAGAAGGAGGTGGAGGCCCACGACCACAGCACCTGCGGGCACGACCACCATAACCACGGGCACGATCACGGGCACGACAACCATGCTCACGGCCACGACGATCATGGCCACGGTCATCATGCTCACGGCCACGATCGTGCCCATCACGATCACGGCCATGCGCATGACCACGCGCATGACCACCAGCACCACGATCACGGGCACGTCCACGGCCCGAACTGCAAGCACGGTCACTGAGCGCCCGCGCGGCCGATCCTTGGACGTCATCCCGGCGGCAATCTCGTTTTGGGATGTCGAGGCGAAGCGCGGCTCTCCGGGGGGGCGGGACCTCTGGGGTCTCCGCCTTCCGGGCTTCCTGAGTGTGCGTCTCAAGATGACGGCGCGGACGGGATCGGACAGCTCCTCGCGATCCTGCGGCCGCAAGTCGATGGAGCCTGGAATTCAGGTCGTCGGCATTCGGAGCGGCATCGCCGATCACCTGTTGCGACCTGCGATTTTTGTGCAGTGCAAGATCAACCGTCCGTCGAAGTCTTAAGTCGGACTTAAGCCAGCTGTCATAGCCAAGATCCCGGTGACAGGAAGACCCGGGTTCACGGTCCGATGACGATCAAGACGCGCCTCCTCTGCGGCTTCTCGGTGATGCTGGCGCTGACCGCCGGCGTCGCCGCCTCGGGCTGGGTCAGCCTGTCCGGCTTCGCCCAGCGCGTGGACACCGCGAACGCGGCCCAGATGCTCGCGGGCCGCGTGGGCGACCTCGCGCTGGCCGCCGAGCGGTCGCTGCACGATCCCAGCGGCAAACGGGAGCAGGCGGTGACGGACGGGCTCGCCCAGGCCCGTGCCGGCCTCGCCGCCGTTCCGGGCGCCGACGCGATGGCGCGCGGCATGGACGCCTTCGCGCAGACCCGCAGCAGCTACGCGGCCGAGCAGGACGGCAAGGCGCGGATCCAGGCCGAGCACCTCCGCCTGATCGCCGATCTGCAGGCGGCCGCCGGCCGGATCGGCAGCGCGCAGAAGGCACGCCTGGCGGCGGCGAGCCGGGCGCTCCAGGACAGCGTCGAGGCGCTCAAGGAGGCCGCCACCGCCGGTTCGCTCGCGGGCTCGGCGGTCCGCGGCGCGCTCGAGATGCGCAACGCCGAGCAGGCCCCCGCGGGCGACCGGGCGGTGGTCGCGGAGAGGTACCGGCTCCTGTCCGGGATCCTGAAGCGGCTCGGCGGGCAGGACGCGATGCGGGCCCCGGCCAAGGCCGCCGGCGACGCCCTGGACGATTACTTCGACGCCATCGACCTGGCTCCGGACGAGGCCGGGCGGGGCGACAAGATCGCGACCGCCTTCGCCGCCATCATGGCGGCCCTGCGCGAGGTCGAGCAGGTCCAGAGCGACGCCGGCAGCGCGGTCCAGGCCCGCCTGCAGGAGCAGCAGGACCGGGTCGAGCGGGCGGCGGCGCTCCTCGCCGCCAGCGCGGAGGCGATCGAGGCCTCGAAGTCGCTCCAGATCGCCGAGATCGCCCTGTTCGCGGCCAAGGATTCTCCGGCCAAGGACGAGGGCGGCGCGGTCGTCGCCAGCGCCGACGCGCTGACGACGGCGATCGAGACGATCCGCCGGTTCGAGACCGATTCGGCCGCGCGCCAGGCGATCGAGGCGCTGGTCGCGAAGGTGCAGGGCCTCAAGGGCCAGGTGCCCGGGGTCGTCGCGGCGAACGCCGCGCAACGCGCGATCCTCGGGCAGCGCGACGGGCATCTGGCCACCCTCGTCACCGCCGCCCAGGCGGCGGGCGACGGCGAGATCGCCCGGATCGGCTCCGAGCGGCGCGCCGCCGAGATCCTGCTCCTCGTCGGCGTGGCGCTCGCCGCTTCGCTGGGCATCGCGGCGGCCTTGTGGCTCGCCCGCGGCATCGTGCGGCCGATCGGGCAGCTCGGCGCCGCGATGCGGGCGCTCGCCGCCGGCGACCTCTCGGTCGCGGTCGCAGGGCAGGAGCGGCGCGACGAGATCGGCGGCATGGCGCGGGCGGTGGGGGTTTTCCGGGAGGCGCTGGCCGCCAAGGCGCGGAGCGACGCCGAGTCCGCCGAGGCCGCCCGTGCCGAGGCCGGACGCGCCCGCAGGCTCGGGGCGCTGACCGCGGACTTCGAGGCGACGATGTCGTCCTCGACGGAAGGACTGGCGCAGGCCGCCGACACCATGCAGGGCACCGCGACGTCGATGTCGGCGGCGGCCGCACGCACCAACGCCCGGTCGGCCGAGGTCGCCGAGGCCGCCGCCCGGACCTCGGCCAACGTCGAGACGGTCGCCGCGGCCACGGAGGAGATGGCGATCTCGATCCGCGAGATCGCCCGCCAGGTCGCGCATTCGGCGACGATGGCGACCGGCGCCGTCGGCCGCGCCCGGGAGACCGATGCCGTCATCGCGGCGCTCGCCGCCGGCGCCGAGCGCATCGGCGAGGTCGTCACCCTGATCCAGGGCATCGCCGGGCAGACGAACCTGCTCGCGCTCAACGCCACCATCGAGGCGGCCCGGGCCGGCGAGGCGGGACGGGGCTTCGCGGTGGTGGCCGCCGAGGTCAAGGAACTGGCCGGCCAGACCGCGAAGGCCACCGAGGAGATCGGCGGCCAGATCGCCCGCATCCAGGAGGCGACCCACGAGGCCGTGGCGGCCCTCCGGGCGATCGGCGGCGTGATCGGCGAGATGTCCGAGATCGCCACCGGCATCACCGCCGCCATGGAGCAGCAGGGCGCGGCGACCCAGGAGATCGCCCGCAACGTCGGCGAGGCCGCCCAGGGCACCCAGGTGGTCTCGACCGGCATCCGCGACGTGCGCCGCGACGCCGAAGGGGCCGGCGAGGCCGCCGCCCGGGTGCTCGCCGCCGCCGAGGCGCTGGCCGGCACCGCGACGGGCCTGCGCGGCGAGGTCGATGCGTTCTTGGGCGGGGTGAAGGCGGCGTGACGGGCCGCGGGCCGACGCCCGCGACCGATGCCGGGCCCGGGGTACCCTCGCGCGCTCGGGCGCGATACAACCCGGTCGCCGGTGAGGACGGGACCGAACCATCCTCGCGGGCGGCGATGCGGCACGGGACGGGATTAGGTGACGGTTTTGGTCGAGCGATCCGGACATCCGAGCGCCTGGCGCTTCTCCGTCGCCCCCATGATGGACTGGACCGACCGCCACTGCCGGGCGTTCCACCGCACCCTCTCGGCCCGCGCGCTGCTCTATACCGAGATGGTGACGACCGGGGCGGTGCTGCACGGGCCGCGCGAGCGGCTGATCGGGTTCGATGCCGCCGAGCATCCGGTGGCGATCCAGCTCGGCGGGTCGGATCCGGGCGACCTCGCAGCGGCGGCGCGCATCGCGGAAGGCTTCGGCTACCGCGAGGTGAACCTCAATGTCGGCTGCCCCTCCGACCGGGTGCAGGACGGGCGCTTCGGCGCCTGCCTGATGCGCGAGCCGGCCCTCGTCGGCGAGTGCGTGGCAGCCATAAAGGCGGCGGTCTCGGTGCCGGTCACGGTGAAGTGCCGCATCGGGGTCGACGACCAGGATCCGGAAGCCGCGCTCGACGCGCTGACCGCGTCGGTGCGGGCGGCCGGCGTCGACGCGCTGGTCGTGCATGCCCGCAAAGCCTGGCTCAAGGGCCTGTCGCCCAAGGAGAACCGGGACATCCCGCCCCTCGATTACGGCCGGGTCCACCGGCTCAAGGCCGCCAATCCCGACCTCCCGGTCGCCCTCAACGGCGGCCTGCAGGACCTGGCGACCGCGAAGGTCGAGCTCGCGCCGCGGGACGGGATCGCCCTCGACGGGGTGATGCTCGGTCGCGCGGCCTATGCCGAGCCGGCCCTGCTTCTCGGCGTCGATCCCGTGCTGTTCGGCGAGCCGGCACCGGTGGCCGACCCGTTCGCGGCGATCGAGGCCTACGAGCCCTACATCGCGGCGCGGCTCCAGGAGGGCCTGCGCCTGCACGCCATGACCCGCCACATGCTCGGCCTGTTCAACGGCCGGCCCGGCGCGCGGCCCTATCGCCGCCACCTGTCGGTCGCCGGCACCCGGCCGGATGCGGGCCTGCACACCCTGCGCGAGGCGGTGGCCCTGGTCTCCCGCGAGCCGGCGAGCGCGGCGGCCTGAGGGCGGCGGCGCATGAGAGCGGGGCCCGGCGTCAGCTTGGCAGCCGGCCGCTCCACGGGCATGGTCGGGGCGAGACAGGCTCGCGCCCGAGGAAAAGACGGACCGGATGATCGCACTCGATGACGGCGCACCGGCGCCGCTCGGCGCCCATTTCGACGGGCGCGGGGTCAATTTCGCGCTGTTCTCCGCCCACGCCACGGCGGTGGATCTGTGCCTGTTCGACCCGACGGGCCGGGTGCAGACCGACGTGGTCCGCCTGCCGCGCCGCACCGACGACGTCTGGCACGGCCATCTCACCGGCGTGCTGCCGGGCCAGCTCTACGGCTACCGGGTCCACGGCCCCTGGGAACCGGCGCGCGGCCACCGCTTCAACCCGCACAAGCTCCTCCTCGACCCCTACGCCCGCGAGATCCACGGCCGGGTGCGCTGGCACGACGCGCTCCATCCGTTTCGCCGCGGCAGCCACCGCGAGGACGTGCTCGACCGGCGCGACAGCGCCCCGATGATGCCGAAGGGGATCGTCACCGCGCCCGAGGCACCGGTCCACGACGACCCGCCGCTGCGCCATCCGCTGGTCGACAGCGTGATCTACGAGGCGCATGTCCGGGCCCTGACCCAGACCCATCCGGGCGTGCCGCTGCCCTGGCGCGGCTCCTACGCGGCGCTCGGGCACCCCGCGATCGTCGACCATCTCGTGCGCCTCGGCGTCACGGCGGTCGAGCTCCTGCCGATCCAGGCCTTCGTCGACGACCGTTTCCTGGTCGAGAAGGACCTGACCAACTTCTGGGGCTACTCGCCGCTCAACTACTTCGCGCCCGAGCCGCGCTTCTACGGCGCCGGCGGGGCCGCCGGCCTGAAGGCCGCGATCCGCCAGCTCCACGCCGCCGGCATCGAGGTGCTGATGGACGTGGTCTACAACCACACCTGCGAGGGCGATCATACCGGGCCGAGCCTGTCGTTCCGCGGCATCGACAATGCCAGCTACTACAAGCTGAACCCCGACGACCCGCGCCGCGACATCGACTGCACCGGCTGCGGCAACACCCTCGACGTCGCGGTGCCGCGGGTGATGCAGATGGTGCTCGATTCTCTGCGCCACTGGGTCGAGTCCTACCGGATCGACGGGTTCCGCTTCGACCTCGCCTCGAGCCTCGCCCGCTCGCCGCGCGACTTCACCCCCCGGGCCGCGGTGCTGCAGGCGATGGCGCAGGACCCGGTCCTGTCGCGGGTCAAGCTCATCGCCGAGCCGTGGGACATCGGCATGGGCGGCTACCAGCTCGGCGGCTTCCCGGTCGGCTGGAGCGACTGGAACGACCAGTTCCGCGATGCCGCCCGGGGCTTCTGGCGCGGCGATGCCGGCCAGCTGCCGAAGCTGACGCAGGGGCTGACGGGCTCGAAGGAGATCTTTTCCGCCTCCGGACGCGGGCCGTCGGCCAGCATCAACTTCATCGCCTCGCACGACGGCTACACGCTCGCCGACGTCGTCGCCTACGAGGAGAAGCACAACGAGGCCAACGGCGAGGGCAACCGCGACGGCCACGGCCACAACGTCTCGCGCAACTACGGGGTCGAGGGGCCGACCGACGATCCCGACATCCTGGCCCTGCGCGCGCGCCAGAAGCGCAACCTGCTCGCCACGATCCTGATCGCGCAGGGCGTGCCGATGCTGCTGATGGGCGACGAGCGCTCGCGCAGCCAGGGCGGCAACAACAACGCCTATTGCCAGGACAACGCCACGTCCTGGGTCGACTGGGAGAACGACGGCGGCGACCCGGCGCTGACCGCCTTCGTGCGCAACCTGCTGGGCTTGCGCCGCGACCACCGGGCCCTGCGGCGGCGCAGGTTCCTCACCGGCGAGACCGTGGCGCCGGGGGGCCTCAAGGACGTGCACTGGCTCTCGCCCTGCGGCGCCGAGATGGACGAGGCCGCCTGGGGCGACGCCGAGCGCCGGGCCTTCGGGATGCAGATCGGCAACGACGCGCCCGACGGGCGCCGCCTCCTCGTCCTGGCCAATGCGGGGGAAGCGGCGATCGACTTCCAGCTCGCCCGGGTCGTCGGCGGGCCGTGGACGCCGCTCTTCGACACCACGGCGATGGACGGACGGCCCGTCGCCCGGGAGGCGCTGAAGGCCGGGGGCACGTTCCACCTGCCCGGGCGGGCGCTCGTGGTGCTGGCCCGCAGCGCGGCGCCGAGAAAAGCCGTCGCGGGGTGAGGGGGCGCCGCGGCGCAGGGCGGCCGCGGCACCGGTCAGGCCGCCGCCAGGCGCTTGCGCTGCACCTTGCCGTTGGGGGTGCGCGGCAGCGTCTCGACGAAGATCACCTCCCGCGGGCACTTGTAGGCGGCGAGCCGCTCGCCGCACCAGGCGATCATCGCGTCGCGCGCCGGCTCCGCCCCGGCCTTCGGCACCACGAAGGCGGCGATCACCCGGACGTCGTCGCGGACGGGCAATTCGGTCACCGCGACCTCCTGCACGTCGGGATGGCCGATCAGCACACTCTCGACCTCGTTCGGCGACACCCGGTAGCCGAAGGCGTTCATGATGTCGTCGTTGCGGCCTTCGAACCAGACGTAGCCCTCGGAATCGAGCGCGGCGAGGTCGCCGCCGGTGAACCATTCGCCGCGCATCACCGCCGCCTCTTCCTCGGGGCGGTTCCAGTAGCCGAGCATCAGGGCCGGGTCGGAGCGGTGGATGGCGAGAAGCCCGACCTCGCCCGCCGGCAGCGGCTCGGGTGCGCCTTCGACGGGCAGGATCGCGACGCGGCGCCCCGGCTGCGGCTTGCCCGGCGAACCGGGCTTGATCGGGACCAGGGGGCTCGTCGAGACGTAGGTCGAGATCTCGCTCATGCCCAGCGCCTCGTAGAGCGGCGTGCCGGTCGCCGCCCGCCATTCGGCGAGGAGCTGGGGCGAGAGCGCCTCGCCCGCGGTGATGCCGTGGCGCAGCGAGGAGAGGTCGTGGGCGGCGAGATCGGCGTATTTGAGGATCTGCCGGTAGAGGCTCGGCACCGCGGCGAACAGGGTGGCGCGGTGGCGGGCGATCAGCGCCGGCCACAAGGCCGGGTCGCGTCTGCCGTTGTAGAGCACCGTGGTGGCGCCCCGCGCCCAGGGATCCTGGATGCCGACGCCGAGCGTGTATGTCCAGTTCATGGTGCCGGCATGCAGCACCACGTCGTCCTCGCGCAAGCCGAGCCAGAAATCGTGCATCGGCCGCCGGCCCCACAGGGTGCGGTGGGCGTGCAGCACGCCCTTCGGCCGGCTGGTGGTGCCGGAGGTGTAGACCAGCGTCGCCGGGTCGTCGGCAGCGGTGTCGGCGTAGGATTCGAGGGGCGGGCCGGCCCGCAGGCGGGCGATGTCGTCGCGCCGCAGCACGATCCGGCCGCGGCAGGCCTCCGGGTCGAGGGGGCAGTCGTCGGCCGCCGCGATCACCGCGGCGCCGGAATCCTGCATCAGGAACGCCGCCTCGCCGGCCGTGAGCTGGGGCGAGGAGGGTTGCGCCACCAGTCCGGCGGCGAGCGCCGCAAAATAGACGATGACGTAATCCGCGTCGTTGCCCATGCGGATCATCACCCGGGCGCCCGCGGGCAGGCCGAGACCGCGCAGGCCCGCCGCGACGCCCAGCACCGCGCGGTTGACCTGCGCGAAGGTCATGACGTCGGTGTGCCCTTCGTCGCCGACCATGACCAGTGCCGGCTTGCCGCCGCGCTCCCGGGCATTGGCTTCCAGGCAGTAGCGGGCGCCGTTGAAGCGGGGCGGCGGCTGGCGGGTCTCGGGCAAGGCGCAGGCTCCGGCTGAGGGGAGGGAGCCCGTGCTAGCGCGGACGCGCGGTGGGGGCCAGTAGCGGCCTCGCGCCCGCCCGGCGCTCGCCATCCGTTCCCGACGGGCGCGACGCCGCACGGTCCGGTCCTGCGCCTTCAGGCTCGCGCCGGATGGCCGGCACGATCCGGGACGGGCCCGCGGAGCCTCAATCCAGCCCCAGCCCGCGCCGCAGCCACTGAGCGTAATGCCCGGCGATGTAGGCGACGCGCCGGCCCTCCGAGGCCGGGTCGTACCAGGCGCCGCCGGAACTGGCATTGGTGGCCGAGAGCTGGGGGTGGCGCAGCAGCACGGTGCCGGCGCGGTCGACCACCAGGGCCTCGCCTTCGAGGTAGTCGGTGTTGGTGGCGTTGCCGCCCAGGCCGCCGCGGTTCTCGCTTCCGGCATAGGGGTTGAGCGAGAGGCCGGTCACCCGCACCACCAGCGTCGGGCCGGGGCCGCCGACCCGACCGGCGAAGGCCTGCGCGAGCGCCGCCTGCAGCTCGCCGCGAACCCCCTCGGCATAGACGCTCAGGCCGGTGGCGAGCAGGGGGCGGACGTCGACCTGGATGGACGAGAAGCGGGTCGCCGGCGGAAGGGTGGCGTCCTGCGCGGCGGCGGGGAGGGCGGCCGCCGCCAGGGCGGCCGCGATCAGGGATTTGCACCAGCGCAGCATCGGCCTCGTCTCCACGGCACCCGGCGGGGCTGCCTCGTCACGGTCGAGATAGCCCTCGGCTGCCGCTCCGGCAACGCTTCGCCGATCGGCCGGTGCGACCCGGCCCGTCGGACCCCCTTCCGGGCGCCGGCCTTCGGTGCGTCAGGCGCCGAACTGGATGCCGACGACCTCGTAGGACTTGCCGCCGCCCGGGGTGACGACCTCGACGGTGTCGCCGACGCCCTTGCCGATCAGCGCGCGGGCGATCGGCGAGGTGATCGAGACCCGGCCGGCATGGACGTCGGCCTCGGGCTCGCCGACGATCTGGTAGGTCTTCTCCTCCTCGGTGTCCTCGTCGATCAGCTTGACGGTGGCACCGAACTTGACCTTCGTGCCCGAGAGCTTCGACACGTCGATGACCTCGGCGCGGGAGATCAGGCTCTCCAGCTCCAGCACCCGGCCCTCGTTGTGGGACTGCGCTTCCTTGGCGGCGTGGTACTCGGCGTTCTCCGACAGGTCGCCGAGCGCGCGGGCCTCCGCGATCGCCTGGATGATCCGCGGACGCTCCTCCTGCTGACGACGCTTCAGCTCCGCCTCGAGCGCCGCGAATCCCCGTACCGTGATCGGAACCTTGTCCATCGTCGTCGTCTCGCGTCACAAATAATCGGCCCGGCGGGAGGGTGAGCCTCCCGACCGGGCCTGTTTCCGAATGTCTCGCGCGGGCGCGAGGGGATGAAATAGGGCTCGTCCGCGGCGTTACGACTTAAGCCGCGAAATATTCCTGCAGAGCCCGGACCTCGAGATCACCCCCGAGATAGGCCTTGATCCCCTCCGCGGCCGCCATCGCTCCGGCGAGAGTGGTGTAGTACGGCACTTTATGCAAGAGGGCGGCCCGGCGGAGCGACCGCGAGTCGGACAGGGCGCCGGCGCCTTCCGTGGTGTTGAACACCAGGTGGATGTCGCCGTTCTTGATCGCGTCGACCACGTGCGGCCGGCCCTCCAGCACCTTGTTGATGCGGGTGCAGGCCACGCCGTTCTCGGCGAGGTAGCGCTGCGTGCCGGCGGTGGCGAGCACCGCGAAGCCGAGCTCCGAGAGCAGCTTCATCGCCGGCAGGATGCGCGCCTTGTCGTCGTCGCGCACCGAGACGAAGACCGTGCCGCTCTTCGGCACCTGGGTACCGGAGCCGAGCTGGCTCTTGGCGAAGGCGACGCCGAAGCCGCGGTCGAGGCCGATCACCTCGCCGGTCGAGCGCATCTCCGGTCCGAGCAGAACGTCGACCCCGGGGAAGCGGGCGAAGGGGAACACCGCTTCCTTCACGGCGATGTGCGGCAGGGTCTTGGGCTTGAGGCCGAAGGAGGCGAGGGGCTCGCCGGCCATCACCCGGGCGGCGATCTTGGCGATCGGCTCGCCGATCACCTTGGCGACGAACGGCACGGTGCGCGAGGCGCGCGGGTTGACCTCCAGGACGTAGATCACCCCGTCCTTGATCGCGTACTGCACGTTCATCAGGCCGCCGACCTCCAGCGCCAGCGCCAGCCCGCGGGTCTGGCGCTCCAGCTCGGCGATGGTCTCCGGCGACAGCGAACGGGGCGGCAGCGAGCAGGCGGAATCGCCCGAATGGATGCCCGCCTCCTCGATGTGCTCCATGATGCCGGCGATGTAGACGTCCTTGCCGTCCGACACCGCATCGACGTCGACCTCGATCGCGTCCGACAGGTAGCGGTCGAACAGGAGCGGGTTCTTGCCCAGCACCGTGTTGATCTGGCCGGTCTTGTCGTTGGGGTAGCGCGCCTTGACGTCCGACGGGATCAGGCTCGGCAGGGTGTCGAGCAGGTAGTCGGCGAACTGGGTCTCGTCGCGGATGATCGCCATCGCGCGCCCGCCGAGCACGTAGGAGGGGCGCACCACGAAGGGCAGGCCGAGATCGGCGGCGATCAGCCGGCTCTGCTCCACCGAGTAGGCGATGCCGTTCTTCGGCTGCTTCATGTGCAGCTTGTCGAGAAGGCGCTTGAAGCGGTCGCGGTCCTCGGCGAGGTCGATCGCGTCCGGCGAGGTGCCGAGGATCGGCACGCCGGCCTCCTCGAGCGCGCGCGCCAGCTTCAGCGGGGTCTGGCCGCCGAACTGCACGATCACGCCGTGCAGCGTGCCGGCCTGGCGCTCGGTCTCGATGATCTCCAGCACGTCCTCGGCGGTCAGCGGCTCGAAGTAGAGCCGGTCCGAGGTGTCGTAGTCGGTCGACACCGTCTCCGGGTTGCAGTTGACCATGATGGTCTCGTAGCCCGCATCGGTCAGCGCGAAGCAGGCGTGGCAGCAGCAATAGTCGAACTCGATGCCCTGGCCGATCCGGTTCGGGCCGCCGCCGAGGATGATGACCTTCTTGGCGTCCGTCGGCTGGGCCTCGTCGGCGACGGTGCCCGCGAAGGGCGCGACGTAGGTCGAGTACATGTAGGCGGTCGGCGACTTGAACTCGGCCGCGCAGGTGTCGATCCGCTTGAAGACCGGCCGCACCGACAGCGCCCGGCGGGCGGCGCGCACCGCCCCTTCCTCGATCCCGGCCAGCACCGACAGGCGCGCATCCGAGAAACCCGCTGCCTTGAGCTGGCGGAAGGCGCCTTCGGTCTTCGGCAGGCCGAAGCGCTTCACCTTGGTCTCGAGGTCGATGATGCCCTGGAGCTGCTCCAGGAACCACGGGTCGATCTTGCAGGAGGCGTGCACCTCCTCGTGGCTGACGCCCAGCCGCAGCGCCTGCGCCACCTTGAGCAGGCGATCCGGGGTCGGGGTGCCGATCGCCGCCTTGATGGCGTTGCGGTCGTCGCCCTTGCCGAGGCCCTCGATCTCGATGTCGTCGAGGCCAGTGAGCCCCGTCTCGAGCGAGCGCAGGGCCTTCTGGAGCGACTCCGCGAAGGTCCGGCCGATCGCCATCGCCTCGCCGACCGACTTCATGGCGGTGGTCAGCGTCGGCTCGGCGCCCGGGAACTTCTCGAAGGCGAAGCGCGGGATCTTGGTGACGACGTAGTCGATCGTCGGCTCGAACGAGGCCGGCGTCGCGCCACCCGTGATGTCGTTGGCGATCTCGTCGAGGGTGTAGCCGACGGCGAGCTTCGCCGCGACCTTGGCGATCGGGAAGCCGGTCGCCTTCGAGGCCAGCGCCGAGGAGCGCGAGACGCGCGGGTTCATCTCGATCACGATCATCCGGCCGGTGGCCGGGTCGACGGCGAACTGCACGTTCGAGCCGCCGGTCTCGACGCCGATCTCGCGGAGCACCGCGAGCGAGGCGTCGCGCATGCGCTGGTATTCCTTGTCGGTCAGCGTCAGCGCCGGCGCCACGGTGATCGAGTCGCCGGTATGGACGCCCATCGGGTCCACGTTCTCGATCGAGCAGACGATGATGCAGTTATCCGCGCGATCGCGGACGACCTCCATCTCGTATTCCTTCCAGCCGAGGACGGATTCCTCGATCAGGACCTCGTTGGTCGGCGAGGCGTCGATGCCGCGCTCGACGATGTCGAGGAATTCTTCCCGGTTGTAGGCGATGCCGCCGCCGGTGCCGCCCATGGTGAAGGACGGCCGGATGATCGCCGGCAGGCCGACCTCGGCCAAAGCCACCAGCGCCTGGCCGAGCGCATGCTCGCCGTAGCGCTTGCGCCGGTCGTTCTCTCCGGACGCCCACTTCTTCTCGAAGGCGGCGAGCGCGGCCTTGCGGGCGTCCGGATCGCTCTCGGCGGCCTCGATGCGGGCCACCTCGGCGAGGTACTTCTCCCGGTCCGCCTTCTTGGCGGCCGAGGCATTGGCGAGCGCCGATTTCGGGGTCTCGAGCCCGATCTTGGTCATCGCGTCGCGGAAGAGGCTGCGATCCTCCGCCTTGTCGATCGCCTCGGCGGTGGCGCCGATCATCTGGACGCCGAACTTCTCCAGCACGCCCATCCGCTTGAGCGAGAGGGCGCAGTTCAGCGCGGTCTGGCCGCCCATGGTCGGCAGGAGGGCGTCGGGCCGCTCCTTCTCGATGATGCGGGCGACGATCTCCGGGGTGATCGGCTCGACGTAGGTCGCGTCGGCGAGATCCGGATCGGTCATGATCGTGGCCGGATTCGAGTTGACCAGGATGATCCGGTACCCTTCCTCGCGCAGGGCCTTGCAGGCCTGCGTGCCGGAATAGTCGAACTCGCATGCCTGGCCGATGACGATCGGGCCCGCGCCGATGATGAGGATGGAGGAGAGATCGGTGCGCTTGGGCATCGGACGCTTCAGACTCGTGCGGCGCGCTGCCTCGTTCCAGAGGCCCGTCCTCGGGGCGCGTGAGGCGTCGAGGCGGGAGCGGAACGTCCGGAAGCGGCGGGGATTGCGTTGGGCGCCCTTAGCATAGGCGTGCAGATCAGGGGAAGGGCGTGGCCGGGAACCGGGACATGACGGCAGGGCGGACGGGGGCAGATGCGCGCTGGACGCTGGTCACGGGCGCGTCGAGCGGGATCGGCACCGAGTTCGCCCGCGCCTTCGCGGGGGAGGGGCGCCCGCTGGTGCTGAGCGCCCGGCGCACCGAGCGCCTGGAGGCGCTGGCGGGCGAGCTTCCCGTCCCGGCGGTCGTGGTACCGGCCGACCTCGCGGCCCCGGGCGGGGCGGAGGGGCTGGTCGCGGCGATCGAGGCCCGCGGCCTCGTTCTCCACACCCTCGTCAACAATGCGGGCTTCGGCCTGCGCGGCCGCTTCGCCGACCTGCCGGCGCGCGACCAGGCCGAGATGGTGGCGGTCAACGTCGCCGCCCCCACCATCCTGGCGCGCCTGGTGCTGCCCGGCCTGATCGCGCGGGGAAGTGGTGGCATCCTCAACGTCGCCTCGGTGGTGGGCTACCTGCCGGGTCCCAACATGGCGGCCTACTACGCCACCAAGGCCTACCTGCTGAACCTGTCGGAGGCGCTCTACGAGGAGGCACGGCCCCACGGCGTCGTGGTGACGGTGGTCTGCCCCGGCGCCACCGCGACCGAGTTCTCGCGGCGCGCCGATGTCGGCGGGGCGAAGCGCTTCACCGGCAACGTGATGAGCGCCGAGGCGGTGGCCCGCGCGGCGGTCGCCGGCTATCTCGCCGGCCGGGCGGTGGTGATCCCGGGCGCGGCCAACCGGGCGGCGGTGATCGCCGCCCGCCTGATGCCGCGCTGGCTCAGCCGGAAGGTCGCGGCCCGGCTGCAGGGGTGAGCGGGGTTTGCCGATCGGGGCTTGCCGATCGGAACTTGCCAATCGGGACTTGCGGAACGACCCGGATTTCGCCCGGTTCGGGTCATCTTCGGTTCAGTGCCGGGCGCTAGACAGGGGGGAGGGCGCCGTCCGTTCGCCCGGTGATGACGAGTGGCGTCGTGGCGAGCGAACCGGAATCGAACCTGCGGCCCGTCGAGGCGCTGGCCGCGCTGGGGCGCCAGTTCGCGTCGTATCTCGGGGTCAGCCTCGCGGCGCTCGCGGTCCACTATGCCGTGCTCGCCACCCTGGTCGAGACCGGTCGCGCCGACCCGGTGCCGGCGGCGCTCGCCGGCTACCTCGTCGGCGCCGTGGTCTCGTACGGGCTCAATCGGCGCCTGACCTATGCCAGCGACCGGCCCCACGCGGAGGCGACCTGGCGTTTCGGGGTAGTCGCCGCGATCGGCTTCGGGCTGACCTGGCTGATCATGGCCGGGCTCACCCGCGGCTTTGCCCTGCACTACACGGCCGCCCAGGTGGTCGCGACCGGGGTGGTGGTGTTCTGGAACTTCCTCGGCCACCGGCTCTGGACCTTCGCGGACCGGTCGTCCCCGGTCCTGCCGGACGGAGCGCCGCGCGCCGGTTAGAGCATTTTTCGACGAAGTGGATGCCGGTTCGTCGAAGAAAATGCGGCGAAATCAAAACCCTAGAGAGCTTCGCGATTACAACGCCACGGTACACGACACGGGCGTGAAGCTTTTGGGCATTAAGGCTTTCCCACCCGCAACCTCATCCTGAGGTGCGAACGCAGTGAGCCTCGAAGGAGGGCTCCAGAAATCGCAGCGATTTCTGGAGCCCTCCTTCGAGGTCAGTCGATCTTCGATCGCGTGCGATCTCTGATCGCCAACACCTCAGGATGAGGTTGCGAGTGGGAGAGACAATCATCGCGGGTTCACATCGCTATCGTGTACCGTGTTGCAACGCGATCGTGAAGCGCTCTAGGACCGGCCGCGAAGCACGTTGCCTCAACCGCGGCTGTAGACGGTATAGACTCTCGCCCCGGTCTTGTAGCCGAGGGAGTCCTCGATCGGCACCCGGGCGACGTGCATGGCCGACCCGATCCAATCCGCCGCGAGCCGGCTGACCGGCGTCTCGTCTTCGGCGAAGAAGGCCCCGTCGCAGCGATCGAAGAACGGGCGGTGCGGCCCCCGGTAAGGGTCGGGCCGGTCGACCATGCCGTTCATCAGCGCGGCGTTACCGTTCCACCGTTCCACGAGATCGAGCACGATCGAGAGGTGCCGTCGCGCGCCGACATGCATCAGCCCGGAGGCCGCGGCCCGGTACGCATCGATCGCGTCGTTCGTGTTGCGCACGAACTGGATGTGGCCGCCATTGTCGACTTGCGCTTCATAGAACAGCGCGGAGCAGACCCCGATTTCGGGGCATCCCGTCGCGGCAACCGATCGGTTGGTATGGGCTGAAGGAGGCCGGTCGTCCCGGATTCGGGCCGCCTGCGATGCCGATGGACGGGCCCGCCCCAAGGCCTCCGGGAGTAAGAACTCCGGGTGCGGGCCGCGCAATTTCTTGCTAGCCGGGCAGCAGGGTCCCGGAGGCGCCGACGACGGCCACCACGAGTCCGCAGGCCAGGACACCGATCATCGCGTAGGTGATGGTCTTCAGCATCGATGGTCCTCGATTGTCGGGAGTGGACGATGCCCGCCGCCGCGCGCTGACGCGCCCCTGGCGGTGGGCGGCACGCAAAATCAACGGCCGGCGCAGCGAAAGGTTCACTGCACCGCACAAATCCCGGCGGCCCGATTGAAACGGGCACGTCGGATGCAGGCTAGGGGTATACGTGTGGTCGCCCCGGCATGGGACGCCGGTCCCGGTGCTTGCGTTCGTTCCGCCATGCGGGCCGATCACGCAACCGCAACAAAAAAGCGTGGCACCCACCTCCCGACCGGGAGGAGGATGCCACGCTCATGTCCGTCGCTGGCGGGACCGGACGAGCGCCGGCCTCGCGGGTTTCAGGCCGCTTCGCGCGACAGCTTGATCGTCTCGCGCTGGATCAGGTCGCGATAGAACCCGTCGAGGTGGACGAGGCGGTCGGGGGAACCGTCCTGGATCACCTGGCCGCCGTCGAGCACGACGATCCGGTCGAAGTCCTTCAGGGTCGAGAGCCGATGGGCGATGGCGATGGTGGTCCGGCCCTTCATCAGGTTGCCGAGCGCCTCGCGGATCGCCTCCTCCGACTCGGTGTCCAGCGCCGAGGTCGCCTCGTCGAGGAGCAGGATCGGCGAGTTCTTCAGGATGGCGCGGGCCACCGCGATGCGCTGGCGCTGGCCGCCCGAGAGCTTGACGCCGCGGTCGCCCACGATGGTGTCGAAGCCGCCCGGCAGGTCGTTGATGAAGTCGGTGCAGCGGGCGGCTTCGGCGGCGGCCCATACCTCCTCGTCGGTGGCCTCCGGCCGGCCGTAGCGGATGTTCTCGCGCAACGAGCGGTGGAACAGCGAGATGTCCTGCGGCACGACCGTGATCGCCTCGCGCAAGCTCTCCTGCGTGACCCGGCCGATATCCTGGCCGTCGATCAGGATGCGACCGCTCTGCGGGTCGTAGAAGCGCTGGAGCAGGGTGAACAGGGTCGACTTGCCGCCGCCCGAGCGGCCGACGAGGCCGACGCGCTGGCCGGGCTGGATGTCGAGGTCGAAGGCCGAGAACACCTCGCGGCCGTCGGGATAGTTGAACGCGACCTTGTCGAAGGTAATGCGCGCGCCCTCGCCGACGAGGGGCTTGGCCTCCGGGTGATCGCGCAGGTCGTGCGGCTGCAGCAGGGTACGCAGGGCCTCGGACAGGCGGGCGGTGTGCTGGGTGACGTCGACGAGGGCGACCGCGAGGTCGCGGGTCGCCGCCAGGATGGTGATGCCGAGTGTGCAGACCAGCACGACCTGGCCGGCGGTGGCGCTGCCCGCCTGCCACATCTGGATCGCCCAGTAGAGCAGGCCGAGCACCGCCGCGACGGTGATCAGGGCGTGCATGATCCGCAGGCGCTCGAGGTAGAGCAGCGAGCGGCGGCGCGCCTTCATCTCGGTGCCGATGGTCTGGTCGAAGCGGGCGAACTCGCGCTTGTAGGCCGAGAAGGCCCGCACCAGCGGCATGTTGCTGACGAGATCGACCATCTCGCCGTCGACGGAAGCCGCCTTCTCGGCGAAGTCGTGGTGCAGCGGCTTGCCGGCGGCGGCGATGCGGAACATCAGCACCACCACGCCGCCACAGATCACCAGCAGGCCGAGCGCCATCGGGACGCTGACGCTGCCGACGTAGAGGATCGCGCCGAACGCCGCCGCGCAGGGCGGCATCACGTTCCAGACGAACATGTTCTCGGCGGTGAAGATCGCGTTCGAGGTCGCCGTGATGCGGCTGGCGAGGGTGCCGGGCTGCCGGTCGGCGAAGTATGACGGCGAGTGGCCGGTCAGGTGCTGAAAAAGGTCGCGGCGGACGTCGCCCGTCACCTTCACGAAGGTGAAGCTGGCGATCAGGCTCGCCACCCGCCACAGCATGTTGTCGGCGGCGATGAAGCAGATCAGCACGGTCAGGGCCGGCCAGATCAGATGGTTGTTCTCGGGTCCCTTGCCGAGGGCGTCGACGACGCCCTTCAGGCCGTACTGGGTGCTGACCGAGCAGGCCACGGCGCCGAGCACCGCGACCAGGATGGCCGCGTGGGGCACGATGCGGCGCCGCAGGTAGCGGGCCACGAAGGCCCAGGGCCGGTTGGCGTACGCGCAGAGGTCATCCATCGTGGCGATCGATCCCGGTTCTTCGCACGCGTGCGGCCCACGGTCGGGAGAGGAACGGGATGCAAGAACCCCGCCGCACCCTCGTCCCGCTCCCATCGCAAGCCCCACCCGCTTCTCGCAACGCGCAAGCGTCGCCATGTGTTGCAGCCAAAGAGTGTGTTGCAGGCAAAGAGTGTGTTGCAGGCAAACGGTGCCGCGCCGTCGTACTCCGTCGTTCCTGAACGGGAGTTGAGCGGGCGCTGCACCGCACCCGCCGCGCGCCCGTCCGCCCGTTCAATCCTGCCCGTTCAATCCTGGGTGCCCGGTGCCGTCGCCGCGCGGCGGGTCTCGGGCATGATCGCCACCACGAGGACGAGCGCGACGCACGCCACCCCGGCGAGGCCCACGAAGGCGGCGTGCGAGCCGAAATGATCGGCCATGTAGCCCGACAGGGTGGTGCTGGCCGCCGCCCCCAGCCCCATGGCGGTGCCGACGGCGCCGAGCGCCATGTTGAAGCGGCCGGTGCCGCGGGTGCAGTCGGCGACGATCAACGGCACCATCACGCCGAGCACCGCCGCCGAGATCCCGTCGAAGACCTGCACCGCCACCAGCAATTCGGGCGCGTCCGTGTAGGCGAACAGGAGGCCGCGGATCGGCAGCGCGGCAAAGCCCAGGATGAGGAGCGGGCGCCGGCCATAGGCCTGGGCGGCCCGGCCGACCGCCGGGGCGATCAGCGCCATCACCACCTGCGGCGCCATGATGCAGGCGGCGATCAGGATGGTGGCGGTGTGGCTCGCCCGCACCGTGAGCACGCTGCCGACCAGCGGCAGCATCGCCGCGTTGGCGACGAAGAACAGGGTGATGCAGGCGGCAAAGCACAGGAGTGCCCGGTTGGTGAGCAGCAGCTTGAGGCTCGCCCAGCCGCCCGGCGCCGCGCCGCCCTCGGGCGCCTGCGGCCGCACCATGTCGATCTCGCTGGCGCGGACGAACCACAGGGCCGCGAGCGTCGGGATGGCGAGCGCCGCCGTGACGTAGAACACCGCCTCGCTGGACAGGTAGTAGCCGCAGGCGCCCATGCCGGCGGCGGCGAGCGCGTTGCCGATCGAGGAGAAGCGGGCGTTGCGCCCGAGGCGCTCGCCGAGGCCCGCATGGCCGACGAGGCCGAGGCTGATCGCGGCGATGGCCGGGGTGAGCGTGCAGCTCGCGATCGAGTGCGCCGCCATCGAGAGCGCGACGATCAGGAAGGTCGGAAACAGCGCCAGCCCGGCCGCGGAGGCGCCGATGATCGCCACCGAGAGGGCGGCGACGAAGCGCTTGGAGCGCACCCAGTCGACGAAGGCGCCGCCGGGCACCTGCCCGAACAGGCTGAACAGCCCGCCGATGGTGAGCACCAGGCCGATATCGGACTGGGTCCAGCTCTGGGAGGTGAAGTAGACCGCCACGAACGGGCCGAAGCCCGTCTGCAGGTTGGCGACGAAGAACGTGAAGGCGTCGAGGCCGCGGCTGCTGGTCGGCGAGGGCGCCGGCTTCTCGCCGCGCCGGACCGCCGCGCCGGCCCGGAGCGGGTCCTGGCGCGACGCATCCTGCCTCGGGTCCTGGCGGGGGTCCGGTCGCATCTCGGAACGAGGGACCTCCCGGTCACGGTGGGCGAGGGGGCGGCGGTGGGCCTGGCGCGGGCGCGTCATTTGTCCGGGGGGTTACGCGCCGCGGCCTGGTCGGCGTCGGGGGTGGGGGCGGCCGGCGCCGTCGCGGCCGCCGGGGGCGTCGCGGTGCCGGCGGGCGCGGTCGGGGCGGGCGCCGCCGGGCCCGGCACCGGACCGGCCGGGCCGAGCACGACGATCGGGTCGCCGGGCTTGTACTCGGGCGAGACGCGCACCTGGTTGCGGTTGAGCTGCAGCACCGCCCGGCCCGGCTTGTTGTCGGCCGAGAAGTGCAGGGCGCGCCAGTCGACCGCGATCTTGCGCGAGCCGACGCCGAGGAATCCGCCGAAATCGATGATGGCGGCGCGGGGCTTGCCGTCCCGGTCGACGATGATGTCGATGATCCGGCCCATGTCCTCGCCGGCGGCGCTGCGCACCGGCTTGCCGATCACGCTGTCGTAATCCTGGGTGTCGAGGACCGTCGCCGGCGTGCCGGGCGGGATCGCAGGCGCCTGTGCGGCAGGAGCGGCCGGAGCTTGTGCCGCGGGAGCCTGTGCCGCCGGGGCTTGCGGTGCCGGGGCTTGGGGCATCGGCGCCTGGGTCGCGGCCGGCGGGTTCGCGGGCGCGGCCGGTGCCGGGCTCGCGGCGGGGCTCGCGGGGGCTTGCGCCGCCGGAGCGGGAGCCTGGACGGCGGAGGGCTGCGTGGCGGGGGCGGGCGCCGCCGCCGGAGGCTTCACGGCATCCGCGGGGGCCGAGCCCTGCTGCGCGTGGGCCGCTCCGGCGACCGAGAGCACGGCGCAGGCCGTCAGGATCAACCGCAGGGTTCCGTGCAAGCAGGCCTCTCTCAGGGTCATGCGACGCATCCCCCGGGCAACCGCCGCCGAGGCCGGGAGTTCCGGCCGCGCGGATCCCGGCGACGCGCCGGGATGGGGGACGAACGCGGCGAAGGTGTGGGGGCGGGGCGGCAGGGGCAGCCGGGCGGGCGCGTCACCGCCGCGGTCGAGCCGTCGAGCAGACATCGTGGGCCTCCGGGGCGGGCCGCGCGGCCCGCCCGAGCATCGGTCGTCGGGTTGTCGCGGCGGGGTGCGGCCCGCGCCGGGCGAACCGGCGGGCCCGCGCCGCGGAGGCCGCACAGTGCGGCGCACCGGGCGAGGTTGTCCAGGCGGATGCGCACGGTCCCGTACGGATTGCGGGGGAGTGTTGTTCCGCAGGCGGGGCCGGACGGGTCGGGAGATTGCCCAAGGGAGATTGCCCAAGGGAGATTGCCCAACCGTGCGGGTGGCGGCGCCGGAGGGACGACGCTACATCGCGGGCATTGTCCGGAGCCCGCCCGATGCCCGCCTCGCCCCTTCGCCTCGGCGTCAACGTCGATCACGTCGCCACCCTGCGCAACGCCCGCGGCGGCACGATGCCGGATCCGGTGCGGGCGGCGCACGCGGCGATCGCGGCCGGGGCCGACGGCATCACCGCCCACCTGCGCGAGGACCGCCGCCACATCCGCGACGCCGACGTCGAGCGGCTGCGGCGCGAGATCGACCGGCCGCTGAACTTCGAGATGGCGGCGACCGACGAGATGGTGGCCATCGCCCTGCGGCTGCAGCCCCATGCCGCCTGCCTGGTGCCGGAGAAGCGCGAGGAGCGCACCACCGAGGGCGGGCTCGACATCGTCGGCGGCCGCCAGCACCTCGCGCCCGCGATCGCCCGCCTCGTCGAGGCGGGGGTGCGGGTCTCGCTCTTCGTCGAGCCGGAGGTGCACGTGATGGAGGCGGCCCGGGCGCTCGGCGCCCCCGTGGTCGAATTGCACACCGGCACCTATTGCGAGGCGGTGATCGCCGGGGATGCGGGCGCGGTGCGGGCCGAGCTCGCCCGCCTCGCCCGCGCCGCCGAGCACGGCCACGCCCTCGGCCTCGAGATCCATGCCGGGCACGGCCTGACGGTCGACAGCGTCGGCCCGGTCGCCGCCCTGCCGCAGGTGCGCGAGCTCAACATCGGCCACGCGCTGATGGCCGAGGCGATCTTCGACGGGCTGCCGGCGGCGATCCGGGCGATGCGGGCCGCGATGGACGCCGCGCGCGTCGCGAGCGCCGCATGATCGTCGGCATCGGCTCCGACCTCTGCGACATCCGCCGCATCGAGCGTTCGCTCGAGCGCTTCGGCGACCGCTTCACCCACCGGGTCTTCACCGAGGGCGAGCGGGCCCGCAGCGACCGCCGCGCCGCCCGGGCGCCCTCCTACGCGCGGCGCTTCGCCGCCAAGGAGGCCTGCTCCAAGGCGCTCGGTACCGGCATGAGCCACGGCGTGTTCTGGCGCGACATGGAGGTGGTGAACCTGCCGGGCGGCCGCCCGACCCTGCGGCTCACCAACGGCGCCGCCGAGCGCCTCGCCGCCCTGATGCCGCCGGGCCATCGCCCGGTGGTCCACGTGACGCTCACCGACGATCCCCCGCTCGCCCAGGCATTCGTGATCATCGAGGCGCTGCCCGAGGGGCAGATTCCCGCCTGAGCGGCGCGCCGTCGCCGGGGGACGAGGCCGAACGGACCGATTCGCCCACTCTGCCGCGCCGCGTTGCGGGCGGGCAAGCGTTGGTCTAGACCCCCCGCACCGCGCAAAAAGCCGGCCGCGTGCCCTCGGCGGGTGCCCAGGCGTATTCTGCACGGACCGCCGGAGAGACGAGCATGGATCGCGCACGCACGGACCAGGACCTGAAACGCGGCAAGGATGCCGGCCTCTGGGACTCGATCAAGGAGACCGTCAAGGTCGGCGTCCAGGCGCTGCTGATCGCCCTGGTGGTCCGCACCCTGCTGTTCCAGCCGTTCAACATCCCGTCCGGCTCGCTGATCCCGACCCTCCTGATCGGCGACTACCTCTTCGTGTCGAAGTACTCGCTCGGCTACTCGAAGTACTCGCTGCCGCTGAGCGAGTACCTGCCGTTCGAGGCCAAGGGCCGGATCTGGGGCGCGGAGCCCAAGCGCGGCGACATCGTGGTGTTCAAGCTGCCGAAGGACAACGCCACCGACTACATCAAGCGGGTGATCGGCCTGCCGGGCGACCGGATCCAGGTGATCGAGGGCGTGCTCAACATCAACGGCCGGGCGGTCAAGCGCGAGCGCATCGCCGATTACTCGACTACCGACGCCTTCGGCCAGCCGACCCTGGTGCCGCAATACCGCGAGACCCTGCCCAACGGCGTCACCCACGAGATCATCGAGCGCGACGGCGACCGCGGCCTGTGGGACAACACCCAGGTCTACACCGTGCCAGCGAACCACTTCTTCATGATGGGCGACAACCGCGACAACTCGACCGATTCGCGCGATCTCGGCAATGTCGGCTACGTGCCGTACGAGAACCTGATCGGCCGGGCCGAGGTGATCTTCTTCTCGATCGACGAGGGCGCGGCCGCCTGGCAGATCTGGAACTGGCCGTGGACGGTGCGCTGGAACCGCCTGTTCAAGCCGATCCACTGACGGGAGCCCGAGCGTGAGCGACGCCGAGCCCGCGGAGCGGGCCGACACCCAGCCCGACGCCGCCCTCCCGGTTTCCGGCACCGCGGGGCCGGGCGAGGCCCCGCCGCGGCGCAAGCGCGGGATGCGGCGGCGGCCCGACCTCGCGGTGCTCGAGGAGCGCATCGGCCATCGCTTCGCCGACCGCGACCTGCTGATCCGGGCGCTGACCCATGTCAGCGCGACCAACGGCAAGAACAGCTACCAGCGCCTCGAATTCCTCGGCGACCGGGTGCTCGGGCTCGCGGTGGCCGACGGGCTCTACAATGCGCTGCCCGGCGCCGACGAGGGCGACCTGTCGCGCCGCCTGTCGAGCCTGGTGCGGCGCGAGAGCTGCGCCATCGTCGCCACTGCCTGGGAGGTCGGGCCGCACCTGAACCTCGGCGGCGGCGAGGTCCATGGCGGCGGCCGGCGCAACGCCGCGATCCTCGCCGACGTCTGCGAGGCGATCCTGGGGGCGATCTTCCTCGATGCCGGCTACGGCGCCGCCAAGGCGGTGATCGACCGGGCCTTCGAGGCCGACCGCCAGACCGAGGGGACCCGCAGCCGCGACCCAAAATCGGCGCTCCAGGAATGGGCGCAGGCGCAGGGCTGGCCGACCCCGACCTACGTGGTGGTGGAACGGTCCGGGCCCGACCACGCGCCGCAATTTCACATCGAGGCCCGGGTCACCGGGACCGCGCCCGGCCTCGGCATCGGCGGCTCCAAGCGGCTGGCCGAGCAGACGGCCGCGCGCGCGCTCCTGCTGCGCGAGGGGCTGTGGACCGGGGACGAGCCCGGGGAGCAACCAGAATGATCGACGACGACACCACACCCGACACCGACGATTCCGGACTGCCGGAGACCGCCGCCCCCGACACCGCGCCGCCCGAAGCGGCGGCGCCCCAACCCGCACAGCCCCAACCCGCACAGCCCAAAGACACCCGGGCGGGCTTCGTCGCCCTGATCGGCGTGCCGAATGCCGGCAAGTCGACCCTGCTCAACAGCCTCGTCGGCACCAAGGTGTCGATCGTGTCGCGCAAGGTGCAGACCACCCGGGCGCTGGTGCGCGGCATCGCCATGGAGGGCAACGCGCAGATCGTCCTCGTCGACACCCCCGGCATCTTCGCGCCCAAGCGCCGCCTCGACCGGGCGATGGTGACCTCGGCCTGGAGCGGCGCGGCCGACGCCGACGCGGTCTGCCTGCTGATCGACGCGCGGAAAGGCGTGGACGAGGAGGTCGAGGCGATCCTCACCCGGATGCCGGACCTGAAGCGCCCGAAATACCTGGTGCTCAACAAGATCGACCTGATGGCCCGCGAGCGCCTGCTGGCGCTCGCCGCCGCACTCAACGAGCGGGTGAAGTTCGAGCGCATCTTCATGATCTCGGCGCTCACCGGCGACGGGGTCGACGACCTGCGCCGCGAGCTGGCCGGCCGGATGCCGCCGAGCCCCTGGCTCTACCCGGAGGACCAGGTCTCCGACGCGCCGCTGCGGATGCTCGCCGCCGAGATCACCCGGGAAAAGATCTACGACCGGCTGCACGAGGAACTGCCCTATTCCTCGACCGTCGAGACCGACCAGTGGCAGGTCCGGCCCGACGGTTCGGTGCGGATCGAGCAGACGATCTTCGTCGAGCGCGAGAGCCAGCGCTCGATCGTTCTCGGCAAGGGCGGGCAGACCATCAAGGCCATCGGCCAGGCGGCGCGGATCGACATCGCGGAGGCGGCCGAGACCAAGGTCCACCTCTTCCTGTTCGTGAAGGTGCGGGAGAACTGGGCCGACGACCCGGAGCGCTACCGCGAGATGGGCCTGGAATTCCCCCGCGGCTGACGTGACCGACCCGATCGCCCGGCCGGGCGTCTACGGCCATCCGCCCGCCGAGCTCGCCGCCGTCCCGGACGGCGCGGTGCAGCTCTCCCCCCTGGTCCCCGGAGGCGAGTCCCTCGAGGACCTCGCCCCCGGCGCCCTCGACAGCCTGACCGTGCTGGCCCCGCCCGGCACCCTCGAGCGGCGCTACACCCTGGCGTTGGCGCTGCGCGCCCTCGCCCCCGGCGGGGCGCTGACCGTGCTCGCCCCGAAGGACAAGGGCGGCTCGCGGCTCGCCCGTGAGCTCTCGGGCTTCGGCTGCCGCCTCGACGAGAGCGCCAAGAGCCATCACCGGATCGTCCGCACGGTCCGGCCCGACGCGCCGTCCGGGCTCGACGCCGCGATCGCCGAGGGCGCACCGCGGCGCGACGACGGCCTCGGGCTGTGGACGCAGCCGGGCATCTTCTCGTGGAACCGGATCGATCCCGGCACCGCCCTGCTGATCGAGACCCTGCCCGCCCTGTCGGGGCGCGGCGCCGATCTCGGCTGCGGCCTCGGCATCCTCGCCCACGCCGTGCTGGCCTCGCCCAAGGTGACTGCGCTCGCCCTCGTCGACAACGACCGCCGGGCGGTCGAAGCGTCCCGGCGCAACGTCGACGAGCCGCGCGTGACGGTGACCTGGGCCGATGCCCGCGCTACGGATGCGGTGCCGGAGCGCCTCGACTTCGTGGTGATGAACCCGCCCTTCCACGACGGCGGCGCCGAGGACCGGGCGCTCGGCCAGGCCTTCATCCGCCGCGCCGCCGCGGCCTTGCGGCCGGGCGGCACGCTGTGGCTCACCGCCAACACCCACCTGCCCTACGAGGCGACGCTGGGCGAGGTGTTTCGCGAGGTGACGCAGCGCGCCGCCGCACAGGGCTACAAGATCCACGAGGCGCGCAAATGAGCCGCACGCGATGAGCGGGAAGGCCAAGGTCCCGTCGGCCCGGCTCGACCGGCTGCTCGCCAATCTCGGCTACGGCTCGCGCCGCGAGATCCAGATGCTGGCCCGGGCCGGCACGATCGTGCTCGACGGCGCGCCCCTGCTGGACGCCGACCGGCGCATCGCCCTCGATCCCGACCTGCCGGCCCGTCTCACCGTCCAGACCAGGCCCCTCGACCCGCTCCCCGGGGTGGCGCTGATGCTGCACAAGCCGCTCGGCGTCACCTGCTCGCACAAGGAGGCCGGCCCCCTCGTCTACGGCCTGCTGCCGCCGCGCTGGCGCCGCCGCGAGCCGCCGCTCTCCACCGTCGGCCGCCTCGACAAGGAGACCTCCGGCCTGCTGCTGCTGACCGACGATGGCGCGCTCCTGCACCGGATCATCTCGCCCAAGGCCAGCGTCTCGAAGCGCTACCAGGTGACCCTGGACCACCCCCTGCGCGGCGACGAGGGCGCGATCTTCTCCTCCGGCACCCTGATGCTGGATGGCGAGGAGAAGCCGCTCCTGCCGGTCGATCTTGAGGTCCACGGGCCCACGAGCGCCGCCGTGATCCTGACGGAGGGGCGCTACCACCAGGTCCGGCGGATGTTCGCGGCGGTCGGCAACCACGTGACGGCGCTGCACCGCGACCGGGTGGGGGCGCTGGACCTGCCGGCGGACCTGGAGCCCGGTCAGTACCGGGTGATGGGGGAGGGGGACGTGGCGCGGGTGTTCGGGCAGGCCCCCTCAAATTCCTAGGGTCAAGTCTCTGCGCCCATCGAGAACGGCAACGATCTGGATGGCCGCGACGGGCGCGTCGTCCGTGTCGGGCACGATCTCGTAGAGGATGAGGTAGGGCGGCTCCACGAGGACCCGCGCCCCGGGCCGGATGTCCGGCCGTCTCGGTCCCATCTTGGGATGCTCCCGCAACTGTTCGGCCCGCTCCTCCAGGCGATCGTAGACGCGCTCGGCCGCGTTCTGGTTGTGCAGGCCGATCGTCAGGTAGATGTCGAGAAGAGCGTCGCGCGCCGATCTCGACCATGTGACCCTAACGCTCACGATCGTTGTGCGACGCGGCAAGCCGCTGGCGCGCCTCCTGCCTCAGGGCCTTGAAGTCGACCTCACCAGCCGATCCGCTGGCCTTGCCGGCATCCCAGGCCTGCTGCAGCCGATCGAGATCCTGGGCACGCAACTGCCGCCGGTCCGACCACAGGCGCACAGCATCGCGGACCGCCTCGCTCGTCGATGCATATTCCCCTGCCTCGACGGCGGCGCGGATCTGCGACGCCATCGGCTCGGGAAAGACGACTGTCATGCGCTCGATCTGCGCCATGGCACCCTCCATCCGCCACGTCTGCGTGGGTATGAACATAGCATACTTGTTCATACCCGGTCAGCCGCCCTCACCCCAGGGTCGTCAGGTCCTGGAACCAGTGCTGCGCCTGGGTGTACCCCTTCACCTTCCCCGAGAGCGCGTGCGGGTTGGTGTCGTGCACGACCCAGACCTGCACCGCGTCGTCCACCACGATCTCGTGGATGCGCGCCAGCATCTTGTCCTGCTCGGCCGGGTCGAAGCTCGCCCGCACCGCGTCGCAGAGCCGATCCACCTCCGGGTTGCGGTAGTGGCTCCAGTTCACGCCGATCGGGGCGACCTGCTTCGAATCGTAGAAGCGCAGGATGGCGTAGAGCGGGTCGGAGGTGACGTACGCGATGTTGCTGCCGGTGACGCCCTTCAGCGACGGGTCGGCGGCGCCCTGGCGCCAGGCGGTGTAGGCGACCTCGAGCTCCACCGCCCGGAACTCGACCGCGATCCCGACCTCGGCCCAGCTCTGCTGCACGAACTCGTTGATCGGCAGCGACAGCATCTGGCCCGAGCCGCCGGTCGGGATGAGGAAGGTGGTGCGCAGCGGGTTCTGGGGCGAGTAGCCGGCTTCCCGCACCAGCTTGCGGGCCTGGTCGACGTCGTACTGGATCTGGAAGCCCGGCTTGCCGAACCACGGGCTCGAGGGCTGCACCTGGCCGACGGCCGGGGTGGCGAGCCCGCCCATCAGCGCCGCCACCCCGTCGCGGTCGATGGCGAGGTTGGCGGCCTTGCGCAGGCGCAGGTCGCGCCACGGGCTGCCCTCCAGCATCGACAGGTGGTAGTTCCAGACATGCGGCGTGTCGTTGCCGGTCACCCGCATGCCCGCACCCTTGAGGCGCGGCACCGCGTCGGGGGCGGGCAGCTCGATCAGGTCGGCATTGCCGGAGAGCAGGGCGTTCGCCCGCGCCAGGTCCTCGGGAATGCAGGCCAGCGTCAGCTTGGCGAGCCGCGGCATCCGCTTGGCGTTCCAGTGGGTCTCGTTCGGGACGAGGTCGAGCCGCACCCGCGGGACCAAGGCGGACAGCCGATAGGGGCCGGTGCCCGAGGGCTGGAACGCGAACTTGGTCCAGTCGCGGCCGACCGCCTCGTACTGCGCCGGCGACGAGATCAGGAACCACAGCATCTGGTAGGGAAACAGCGCGTCGACCGCCTTGGTGGTGACCTGCACCGTCATCGGGTCGAGCTTCTTATAGGAGGCGACCGAGGGCAGGCGCGGGCGCACCTGCGAGGCCTGGCGCTGGTCGTAGTGGGGCGCCTTGGCGTCCAGCACCTTGTCGAAGTTCCAGATCACCGCGTCGGCGTCGAACCCTGAGCCGTCGTGGAACTTGACCCCTCGCGCAGGCGGAAGATCCAGTTGCGGCGATCCGCGGCGTCGCTCTCCCACGCGGTGGCGAGCCCCGGCACCAGCTTGCCCGGCCGGTCGGCGACGTCGAGCTCCCAGGCGACCAGGGGATCGTACAGGGTGAGCCCGGTGAACTGGTAGCCGCCGGCACCCCGGTCCGGCTGGCCGGTGGTGAGCGGCAGGTCGAACAGCGAGATGCCGTAGGTGAGGTGGCCCGACGGCGCCCCCGCCGGGCCGGCGGGGGCCGCCCCTTGCGCGAGGACGGTGCCGGTGGGCCCGAGCGCCGCGAGGGCGGAGGCTCCGGCGAGCCACTGGCGGCGCGAGAGGGAGGCGTGACGCATCGATGAACCCCGGCAGGCGCGCGGCCGGGTCCGGCCGCGTTACGCGCCTGACGTCTGCAAGAGGCATGCAAGCACGCTAAGGGATGCGAGCCGGCCCGCCTCGAACCGCTCGCATAAAGACATCTTTATATCTTGATTGCCTCCCCGCCGGGCGGCTGCTATAGGCCCCGTCGAACCGGACGACACGGGAGACGGACCAATGCCGAGCGCGCAGGACTACATCGTCAAGGACATCGCCCTGGCCGATTTCGGCCGCAAGGAGATCGCGATCGCCGAGACCGAGATGCCCGGCCTGATGGCCGTGCGCGAGGAATACGCCGCGAGCCAGCCGCTGAAGGGCGCCAAGATCGCCGGCTCGCTGCACATGACCATCCAGACCGCGGTGCTGATCGAGACGCTGAAGGCTCTCGGCGCCGACATCCGCTGGGTGTCGTGCAACATCTACTCGACCCAGGACCATGCCGCCGCCGCGATCGCCGCCGCCGGCATCCCGGTCTTCGCCATCAAGGGCGAGACCCTGGAGGATTACTGGAACTACACCGCCAAGCTGTTCGAGTGGCATGACGGCGGCATGCCGAACATGATCCTCGACGACGGCGGCGACGCCACGATGTTCGTGCATCTCGGCCTGCGCGCCGAGAACGGCGACACCGCCTTCCTCGACAAGCCGGGCTCGGAGGAGGAGGAGATCTTCTTTGCGCTCCTCAAGCGCATGCTGGCCGAGAAGCCGAAGGGCTGGTTCGCCGGCCTCGCCGACGCGATCAAGGGCGTCTCCGAGGAGACCACCACCGGCGTGCACCGCCTGTACCTGCTCGCCAACGAGGGCAAGCTCCTCTTCCCGGCGATCAACGTCAACGACGCGGTCACCAAGTCGAAGTTCGACAACCTCTACGGCTGCCGCGAGTCGCTGGTCGACGGCATCCGCCGCGGCACCGACGTGATGATGGCCGGCAAGGTCGCGATGGTGGCGGGCTTCGGCGACGTCGGCAAGGGCTCGGCCGCCTCGCTCCGCAACGCCGGCTGCCGCGTGATGGTCTCGGAGGTCGATCCGATCTGCGCGCTCCAGGCCGCGATGGAAGGCTACGAGGTCACCACCATGGAGGATGCCGCGCCGCGCGCCGACATCTTCGTGACCGCCACCGGCAACAAGGACGTCATCACCCTCGACCACATGCGGGCGATGAAGGACCGGGCCATCGTCTGCAACATCGGCCACTTCGACAACGAGATCCAGGTCGCGGGTCTCAAGAACCTGAAGTGGCAGAACATCAAGCCGCAGGTCGACGAGATCGAGTTCGCCGACGGCCACCGCATCATCCTCCTGTCGGAGGGCCGCCTGGTGAACCTCGGCAACGCCATGGGCCATCCGTCCTTCGTGATGTCGGCCTCGTTCACCAACCAGACGCTGGCCCAGATCGAGCTTTGGACCAGCCCGGGCAAGTACGAGAAGAAGGTCTATACTCTGCCCAAGGCCCTCGACGAGAAGGTCGCGGCGCTTCATCTCGAGAAGATCGGCGTCAAGCTGACCAAGCTGCGCGACGATCAGGCCGCCTATATCGGCGTGAAGACCTCCGGTCCGTTCAAGCCCGATCACTACCGCTACTGATCGGCAGCGTCGTCATCCAATGACGGGGTGGGAGCCCGGCCGCGAGGCCGGGCTCTTCTTTTTGCGTGTACGCTCGTCGTTCACGGTTGTGTGTTTTTCAACCTATCGAATGTTCTTTCTTTGTTCTGTCATCGGTGTGGCATTTCTGTGCTCTTGACGGTGCTCCGCGCCGCCATCGTCGGCCTTGCCGCAATTCACCCCTTCCGGGCCGAATCCGCGCCGCGCTAAGCTCGCGCCGAATCTATGGTGAGGGGTGCCGATTCGCGGTCGCGGACGGTCCCGGCGTTCATCAGGCGTAGCGTTGAGGTCGCAAAGGCGTGCCGGTCCGGTCGAGGACCGGCGCGCCGGTTCGCGTGGAGACGGACGGGTCATGGGGGTTGGACGAACGTCGCGGCGGCTCGGCGGCCGCGCGGGCGCCGGCATTTTGGGCGGCGCACTCGGCCTGGCGGCCGCCGCCCAGGCGGCGGAGACGGCCCCGGGGCTGCACGCGCACAACGCTGTCGGCTTCGCGGTGCTGATCGGGCTGACGATCTTCGCCACCATCCTGTCGCTGCTCTACCTGCGCGAGCGGGCCCGCTGGACCCGGCGCGAGCTCACCCTGACGACCGAACTCGCCGAGCTGCGCGGCGCCCACGACCGGGCCGACCTGCTGCTCGGCTCCGAGCCGCAGGTCGTCGTCACCTGGGATGCCCGCGGCGAGCCGCGGATCGAGGGCGACGTCGGCATCACCGCCGAGGCCGCCCGGGCCGGCTCGCCCCGCCGCGTGCTCGCCTTCGGGTCCTGGCTGGTGCCCGCCGACGCCGCCGCCCTCGACGCCGCGGTCGAGGCGCTGTGCGGGCGCGGCGAGCGCTTCCGCCGCACCGTCCACACCCTCCAGGGCCGCACCGTCGAGGCGCAGGGCCAGGCGGTCGGCGGCCAGGCGCTGCTGCGCCTGCGCGAGCTCACCGGCGAGCGGCGCGAACTGGTCGAGCTGCGCGCCACCCTGGAGGAGGCCCGCCACGGGCTGTCGGCGCTCGCCGGCCTCCTCGACGCGATTCCCCAGCCGGTCTGGCGCCGCGGCCGCGACGGCCGCCTGGCCTGGGCCAACGCCGCCTACGTCACCGCCGCGGAGGCCGGCGACGTCGACCATGCGGTGCGGGAGAGCGCCGAGCTGCTGGAGCGCTCCGCCCGCGAGGAGGCGGATCGCCGCCGCTCCCGCGGCGCCGGCAACCCGCTCCGGGTCTCGGCCGTGGTAGCGGGCGCGCGCCGCATCCTCGACGTCACCGAGGTGGCGACCGATTCCGGCACCGTCGGCATCGCGGTCGACGTCTCGGAGCTGGAGAGCGTGCGCGCCGACCTGCAGCGCCAGATGGACGCCAACGTCCGCACCCTCGACCAGCTGCCCACCGCGGTGGCGATGTTCGACGCGCGCCAGCAGCTGATCTTCCACAACGCCGCCTACCGCCAGCTCTGGGACCTCGATCCCGGCTTCCTGGAGAGCCGGCCGCTCGACGGCGAGATCCTCGACGCCCTGCGCAACGCCCGCAAGCTGCCCGAGCAGGCGGATTTCCGCAGCTGGAAGGCCGGGGTGCTCGGCGCCTACCGGGCGGCGGAAGCGCAGCAGAACTGGTGGCACCTGCCCGACGGGCGCACCCTGCGGGTCCTCGCCGACCCGAACCCGCAAGGGGGGCTGACCTACCTGTTCGAGGACGTCTCCGAGCGGGTCCACCTCGAATCGCGCTACAACGTGCTGATGCAGGTGCAGAGCGAGACGCTCGACACCCTGCGCGAGCCGGTGGCGGTGTTCGGCACCGACGGGCGTCTGAAATTCGCCAACCGGGCCTTCGCCCAGGTCTGGCGCATCACCCCGGAGATGCTGGAGGTCCAGCCCCATATCGACCAGGTGATCGCGGCCTGCCGCACCTTGAGCCCGGCCGAGGAGCCCTGGACCCAGATCCGCGAGGCGGTGACCGGCCTCGTCGATGCCCGCCACGGCCTGACCTGCCGCCTGGCGCTCGCCGACGGCACCATGCTCGACTGCGCCGCCGAGCCGCTCCCCGACGGGGCGACGCTGCTCACCCACATCGACGTGACGGCGAGCGTCAACGTCGAGCGGGCGCTGACCGACAAGAACGAGGCGCTGGAGCGCACGACGCGGCTGCGCGACGAGTTCGTGCACCACGTCTCCTACGAGCTGCGCTCGCCGCTCACCAACATCATCGGCTTCACGGAGCTCCTCGGCGACGAGACCGTCGGCGCCCTCAATCCGCGCCAGCGCGAATACGCCGACCACATCATGCGCTCCTCGGCGGCGCTCCTCGTCATCATCAACGACATCCTCGACCTCGCCTCGATCGATGCCGGCTCGATGGAGCTGACGCGCGAGCGGGTCGACGTGCAGACCACGATCGCGGCGGCGGTGCGGGGCATCGGCGACCGGCTGGCGGAGGCCGACATCGCCCTCGTCCTCGACGTGCCGGCCGACATCGGCAGCTTCGTCGCCGACGGCAAGCGCATCCGCCAGATCCTGTTCAACCTCCTGTCGAACGCCGTCGGCTTCTCGGCCCCGGGCCAGCAGGTGCGGGTCTGCGCCCGCAAGGACGGCGAGAGCCTGGTGCTGGAGGTGGCCGACCAGGGCCGCGGCATGCCGCCCGAGGTGATGGCGCGGGTCTTCGAGCGCTTCGAGAGCCACACGCTGGGCACCCGCCACCGCGGCGTCGGCCTGGGGCTCTCGATCGTGCGCTCCTTCGTGGAGCTGCATGGCGGACGCATCGACATCGCGTCGGCGCCCGGGACCGGCACCCGGGTGACCTGCACCTTCCCGGTCGGCGACGGCGAAGCCCATCTGGCGGCGGCCGAGTAGGCCGCGCGGAAGGATCGTCCCGGGCGCATCGTCGCGGTCCCCCGGGGAGGGCCGGGAAAGTTTAAGGTTCATGCGCTATCACCGGCGGGATTGGCCCCGGACGGGCCCGTGAGCGAGGATGGCGGAGTGGACCAGGAGGGCATGGCCGAGCGCACACCCTGGGAGATCGTGCTGCCGGACGAGAGCGCGACCGAGGATCTCGGCCGCTTCCTCGCCGAGATCCTGCGGCCCGGCGACCTGGTGGCGCTCTCGGGCGGGCTCGGCGGCGGCAAGACGACGCTGGCCCGGGCGATCATCCGCGACATCGTCGGGGATCCCGGGCTCGAGGTGCCGAGCCCGACCTTCACCCTCGTCCAGCCCTACGAGGGCCGGGACGGGCAGGCGGTGGTCCATGCCGACCTCTACCGCCTGCGCGGGCCCGACGAGCTGGTCGAGCTCGGCTTCGACGAGCTGACCGAGCGGGCGATCGCGCTCGTCGAGTGGCCCGACCGGCTGCCGCCGCGCCAAGGCCCGACGCTCGCCATCGACCTCTCCCTCAAGCCGGAATTCGGCGACGACGCCCGGCTCGTGCGCCTGATCGGCGGCGGGGGCCTGGGCGGCCGGCTGATGCGGGCCCGCGCGCTGCGCGTGCTCCTCGACCGCTCCGGTTGGGGCGAGGCCGAGCGCACCCACATGCAGGGAGACGCCTCGAGCCGCACCTACGAGCGCCTGACCAACCCGGACGGCGCCAAGGCGGTGCTGATGATCTCGCCGCCCAGGGCCGACGGCCCGCCGGTGCGCGACGGCAAGCCCTACAGCGCCATCGTCCACCTCGCCGAGAGCGTGCACGCCTTCGTGGCGATGGATCGCGGCCTCAGGGCGCTCGGCCTCTCGGCCCCGAAGATCCTCGGCGAGGACCTTGAGGCCGGCCTCCTGATCCTCGAGGATCTCGGCAGCGAGCCCGTCGTCGACCAGAGCGGCCCGCGGCCCGAGCGCTACGCCGAGGCGGTCAAGGTGCTGGCGCGCCTGCACGGCACCACGCTGCCGACGGTGCTGCCGGTGGCCGAGGGCCGCGACCACGAGGTGCCGCCCTACGACCGCGAGGCGCTGCTGTTCGAGGCCGAGCTGCTGCCCGAATGGTACGCGCCCTTCGTCGCCAACGCGCCGCTGGCGCCGGACGCCCGCGCGTCGTTCGTCGCCGCCTGGAGCGAGGCGCTGGAACCCCTCGAATCCGAGGCGCGGACCTGGACCCTGCGCGACTACCACTCGCCCAACCTGATCTGGCTGCCCGAGCGCGACGGGATCGAGCGCATCGGCGTGATCGACTTCCAGGACGCGGTGCTCGGCCACCCGGCCTACGACGTCGCCTCGCTGCTGCAGGATGCCCGGGTCGATGCCAGCGCCGAGTTCGAGCTGCGCCTGCTCGGCCTCTACGCCCGCGAGCGCCGGATGCGCGACGCCGAGTTCGACATGCAGGGCTTCGCCCGCGCCTACGCGGTGCTGGCGGCGCAGCGGGCGACCAAGATCCTCGGCATCTTCGCCCGCCTCGACCGGCGCGACGGCAAGCCGGGCTACCTCGCCCACCTGCCGCGCATCGAGGGCTACCTCGCCCGCAACCTCGCCCACCCGGCGCTCGCCGGCGTCCGGGCCTGGTACGCGCAGCACCTGCCGCGCCTCTGCCCGGCCGAATCCTGACCGATCACGAAGCGCCGCACCGATGACCGACACCCCGCCCCCCGCCGTGACGCGCGCCTTCGTGCTGGCCGCGGGCCTCGGCAAGCGCATGCGCCCGATCACCGCCACCACGCCCAAGCCCCTCGTCGAGGTCGCCGGCAAGTCGCTGGTCGACTACGCCCTCGACCGGATCGCCGAGGCCGGCATCCCCGAGACGGTGGTGAACGTGCACTACCTCGCCGACCTGATGGAGGCGCATCTCGTGCGCCGCCGCGGCGGCCCGGCCATCACCATCTCGGACGAGCGCGACAAGCTGCTCGAGACCGGCGGCGGGGTGAAGAAGGCGCTGCCGCTCCTCGGGACGGCGCCGTTCATGGTGCTCAACTCCGATTCGTTCTGGCTCGAAGGGCCGCAGCCGAACCTGCGCCGCCTGGTCGCCGCCTGGGACCCGGAGCGGATGGACATGCTGCTCCTCCTGGCCTCCGCCGCCACCAGCCTCGGCTATGACGGCCCGGGCGACTTCAACATGGACAAGGAGGGCCGGCTGACTCGCCGGGCCGAGCGCGAGGTCTCGCCCTTCGTCTATGCCGGCGTCGCGATCCTGAAGCCCGAGCTGTTCGCCGATACGCCGGAGGGCTCGTTCTCCCTCAACCTGCTGTTCGACCGCACGATCGCGGCGGACCGCCTGTTCGGGCTTCGCCTCGACGGGCAGTGGCTCCATGTCGGCACGCCGGAGGCCCTGCGCGAGGCCGAGGAGCGGGTGAAGGCGAGCGCGGCGCAGCCTTGAGCGGGTGGAGGAGGGCGGCCGTCCTCGGTGGAAGGCTCATCCCTCGAACGTGCAGAACGGTTCGAAAAAGAAGAGGCGCGGGTTTCTCCCTCTCCCCGCCCGCGGCAGGGCTGTCTGGGGAAAATCCCTTTCAAAATCGAGCGCGGGATCCCCTCTCCCGTGTGGGAGAGGGGTAGGGGCGATCGGAGATCGCGCGAGGGTGCTACGGTTCCCCAGAATACTGAACCGTCCCGCTGCCCGCTGCCCGCACGACGCTTCGAGTTCGATACTGAAGCGTGTCACCCTCACCCCCGGCCCCTCTCCCACATGGGAGAGGGGAGGCACACCAGTCTTTTCCCCGGACAGCCCTGCCGCCCGCGGGGAGAGGAGAGACCCCCGCGCCTTGGTCCGGCGGCCTTCCGAGGCCGCGACCCCGCCGGCCCCTCACACGGACCCCGCCATGACCCCCGGCTCCTCGATCGGCCCCCTCGACGACCTCGGCGCGGTGCTGGCGCTCAACGCCGCCCACGTCGCGGAGACCTCGCATCTCGACGAAGCGGCCCTGCGGGCGCTCCGCGACCAGGCCTTTCTCGCCGCCGCCGTGACCGGGCCCGAGGGGCTATCGGCCTTCCTGATCGCCCTCGACCAGGACGCCGCCTACGCCAGCCCCAACTTCCGCTGGTTCCGGGAGCGCTATCCCCGCTTCGTCTACGTCGACCGGATCGTCACCGCCCCGGCGGCGCGCGGCCGCGGGCTGGCGCGGGCGCTCTACCAGACCCTGTTCGCGCGGGCCGCCGCGGCCGGCCACGACCGCATCGCCTGCGAGGTCAACCGCCTGCCGCCGAACCCGGGCTCGGACGCCTTCCACGCCGCCCTCGACTTCGCGGAGGTCGGCCGCGCCGACATCCACGGCGGGGCGAAGACCGTGCGCTACCTGATGCGCGAGACCGAGCCATGAGCCGCGCCAAGAACAGCGTGAAGAGCAGCGCCAAGAGCGGCGTGAAGAGCGGCACCAAGGGCCCTCGCGAAAACACTTCCGTGAGCCGGGACGGCCACGTCTTCACCATCGCGCCGGGATTGCCCTTCCTCGACACCCTGGCCGAGGCGCTGCTGTCGGGCCGCCTCGTCGGCGACCTCGCCGGCGGGCCGTTCGGGCTCGCCGCGGTCACCCTCTACCTGCCGACCCGCCGCGCCGCCCGGGCGCTGGCGGCGATCCTGGCGCGGGAATGCGGCCCGGCCGCGCTGCTCCCCCGGATGGTGCCGCTCGGCGAGGCCGACGAGGCCGAGCTCGACCTGCTGTCGGCGCCGCCGGGCGAGCGCCGCGAAGAGATCCTGCGCCCGCCGATCCCCGCCCTGGAGCGCCGGCTGATCCTCGCCCGCCTGGTCCAGGCCTGGGCCGGCACCGTCGACCGCGGGCTCCTGCCGCTCGGCGACGAGGTGCCGTTCCGGGTGCCGTCCTCGCCGGCCGACGCGGTCGGGCTCGCCGCCGATCTCGAAGGGCTGATGGACTCGCTCACCGTCGAGGGCCTGCCCTGGGACGACATCGCGGGCGCCGTCGAGGCCGAGCATTCGCGCTACTTCTCCCTCACCCTCGATTTCGTCCGCATCGCCGCCGAGCACTGGCCGAAGATCCTGGCCGATCGCGGGGTGAGCGATCCGGTCGAGCGCGGCCGCGCCCTGGTGCTGGCGGAGGCCGCGCGCCTCGTCCGCGAGCGCCCGGCCGATCCGGTGATCGTCGCCGGCTCGACCGGCTCGGTGCCGGCCACCGCCCGGCTCATCGCCGCCATCGCCGGCCTGCCCCGCGGCGCCGTGGTGCTGCCGGGCCTCGACCGCGACCTCGACGAGGCCGGCTGGAGCGCGATCGACCCCGCCGGCGACGGCGAGGCGGCAGCCCACGCCCATCCGCAAGCGGTGCTGCACCGCCTGGTCGGCAGGGATTTCCTCGCGGTCGAGCGCGCCGAGGTCGTGCCGCTCGGCACGCCGAGCCCGGCCGCCGCGGCCCGGGCGGGCCTCCTGTCCCAGGCCCTGCGCCCCGCCGAGACGACCGATGCCTGGGCCGACCTCGACCCGGCGTTCCGCGAACGGCTGGCTCGCGACGGGACCGCCGGGATCCGGGTGGTCGAGGCCGCCGACGAGCGCGAGGAGGCTCTCGCCATCGCGGTCGCGCTGCGGGAGACGCTGGAGCGGCCGGACCGGACCGCCGCCCTGATCACCCCCGACCGGGCGCTGGCGCTGCGCGTCGCCGCGGAACTCCGGCGCTGGGGCATCGTCGCCGACGATTCGGCCGGCGAGCCGCTGGCCCGCAGCCCGGCCGGGCGGCTCGCACGCCTCGCCGCCGACGTCGCGGCGCTGGACGCCAAGCCCGAGCGGGTGCTGGCGCTCCTCGCCCATCCGCTGGTGCACCTCGGGCTGACCCGGCCCGAGGTGGAGCGCGCGGCGAGCGCGCTCGAGATCGGCGTCTTGCGCGGTCCCGCCCCGGCCAAGGGGTTCGACGGCATCGCCGACGCCCTGCGGCTCGCCCGCACCGAGGAGCGCCCGCACGATCCCCGGCCGCGCCGGCGCCTCACCTCCGAGGACTGGGAGGCGGCCGAGGCCCTGCTGCTGCGCCTCGCGGTCGCCTTCCGCGGCTTCGCCGCCGACGCGGACGATGCGCCCGACGACCTGATCGCCATCGCGCAGCGCCACCGTGCCACCTGCGACCTCCTGATGGCGGGGCCGGAGGAGGACGGGCAGGAGGGCGCAGGGGAGGAGGGGGAACCCGACGCCTCGGTGGCGGTGCTCGATGCGCTCTTCGACGACATGGAGCTGGCCGAGCCCGGCCTGCTCGCCGGCCGGTTCTCGGACTACGCCGCCTTCTTCACCGCGCTCGCCCGCGAGCGGGTGGTGTCGCGGCGCAACGCCAGCCCGCACCCGCGGCTGCGCATCCTCGGCCTGCTGGAGGCCCGGCTCCTCACCGTCGACCGGGTGGTGCTCGGCGGCCTCGACGAGGGCGTCTGGCCGCCCAAGGCCGAGACCGACGCCTTCCTCAACCGGCCGATGCGCGCCCGGGTCGGCTTGGCCCCGCCGGAGCGGCGCCTCGGCCAGACCGCGCACGACTTCGTCCAGGCCCTCGGCTGCCCGGATGCGATCGTCACCCGCGCCCACAAGCGCGAGGGTGCGCCGACGGTGCCGTCGCGCTTCCTGCAGCGCCTGCGCGCCTTCGCCGGCGAGGCGGCCTGGACCTGCCTGGTGAAGGGCGGGCAGCGCTTCCGGTCGCTCGCCGCCGCCATCGATGCCGGCATCGGCCCTGCCGACCTCCCCGTGCTGGCGCGCCCGCGCCGGCCGGCGCCCCGGCCCGACCCGGCCCTGTTTCCGCGCTCGCTCAGCGTCACCGAGATCGAGACCCTGGTGCGCGACCCCTACGGGATCTTCGCCCGCCACGTGCTCGGCCTCGACGCCCTGGAGCCGGTGGCGGTGCAGCCGGGCGCCAGCGACCGCGGCACCATCGTGCACGCGGTGCTGGGCGGCTTCGCCGAGCGGTTTCCCGAGGGCCTGCCAGCCCTCGACGAGGCCGAAGAGGTCCTGTACGCGCTCGCCGCCAACGCCTTCGCGCCGATCTCCGACGCCTATCCGGAGCTCTACGCCGAGTGGTGGCCGCGCTTCGTGCGCCTCGCCGAGGCGTTCCTGGCCTGGGAGGCCGAGCGCCGCCCGGGCATGAGGCGGGTCGCGCCCGAGGTCGGCGGGCGCTGGGCGCTCGCCATCCCGGGCGGCCACGTCCTGACCCTGCGCGCCCGCGCCGACCGGATCGAGACCCGCCGCGACGGCGGCCACACCATCATCGACTTCAAGACCGGCCAGCCGCCGAGCGCCCGCGAGGTCTTCGCCGGCTTCTCGCCCCAGCTGACGCTGGAAGCCGCGATGCTGCAGGCCGGCGCCTTCCGGGGCCTGGAGGCCGCCGCCGACACGCCCGACCTCCTCTACATCCGGGCCGGCGGCGGCAAGACGCCCCTCGATCCCGCACCCCTGAAGCCCCCGCGCGGCGACGGGCGCAGCCTGCCCGAGCTGGTCGAGGCGCATGTCGCGGGCCTACGCCAGCTCGTCGGCGCCTTCATGGCCGGCGAGGCCTCCTACCTGTCGCGGCCCTACCCGAAATACGCCAAGGCGTATTCGGATTACGACCATCTGGCGCGGGTGCGGGAATGGTCGCTGGTGGAGGGGGAGGAGTGAGGCGATCCCCGCCTCACCCCGGGTCCCGCCCCGGAAAGACCGCGAACCCGTCCGCCCGCACCTGGTCGAGGATCGCCCGGTAGGCCGGCTCGCAGGCCATGCCGGGGGCGATCCGGCCGTACTGCACCGCCTCCGGGGCGGAGCGCTCCGGCACCAGCGCGATCGGGGCGGCGGCCGGGGTGAGCTGGGCGCCGCGGCCCGAGACCAGGGTAGTGAGGATGCCGAACAGCTCGCCTCGGATCGTCGGCCGGCCCAGCACGGCGAGGCGGTACTGCCCCTGGAACTCGGTGACGAGGTAGATGTGACCCGACTGGTTCGGCACCGCGACGGTGCCGGACTGGGCGAAGGGCGCGTCGAGCCGCTCGGCCTCGCGGAAGACCAGCCGGGCGCCGCCCGCGTCCCAGGCGATCTCGGTGACGTAGGCGAAGATCGCTCCCTCCTGGCCGAAGGACGGCCGGAGCGTCAGGTAGCGCCCTTCGAGAAAGGCCACCGCCGCGCGCGTGTAGGAGCCGAACGCCTCCGGCGCCTCGCGGGGGAGCACCTCCCGGCGCGGGGCGGCCTGGCGCAGCGACAGGCCGAGCGCCTCCTCGAGGCGGATCGTCGTCGCCAGGGTGAACGGCCGGCGGCCGGACAGGGCTTTTTCCAGGGTCGAGATGCTGATGCGCGCCGCATCCGCCAGGGCGAGGCGCGACATCCGCCGCCGCGCCAGGGCCTCCCGCACCGCGTCGGCGACGGCGAGGCTCTGCCCCTCCGGCAGGGCGGCCTCGTCGGTCTCGATCGCGGTCTCGGTCGGCATGCGGTTTCGTCCCGTGGAACCCGGGCGGGCTCCGGCCGGAGACCGAGCCGATCCCGGACGGACCCGCACGAAACCGCACGGCCGCGGAACCGTCAAGGCGCGCCGCCTCATGGTCGCGATCCTCCCGGGCCGGCGCTCGGCGCCTCCTCGGCCACCGCCTCGACCACCAGCCGCTCGGGTCCCGGCACGACGGCGTCGAGGGGCCAGCAGGTGACGAGCGCCAGGCGCCGGCCCGGCGCCGCCGGATCGAGGCCGGACCGGTCGAACCGCACGATCCGGCGCCCGGTGACCCGGAAGCGGACGACCCGCCCGTCCAGCCCCCGCACCTCGACCGGATCGCCGGGGAGGAGGCGCCCGAGGCTGCGGAACTGGGTGTCGCGGTGGGCGGCGTAGACCGCGATGCCCGGCTCGCCGGCCTCCGGCGTGCCCTCGACGTGGCCCGGCCCGAAGGCGAGCGCCTGCCCGCTCGACCCGGCCAGCGCGATGTGGGCCTCGCCGAGCGTCGGGAAGGCGATGCGGGCGACCGGCGCCGTGTCGGCGGCGGGCCAGGGGCGCACGGGCGCCCCCGCCTCGATCCCGCGGGCGAAGGCGCGGGCCAGCAGCGCCTGCGCGAGCGCGGCCTTGGCGGGAATCCAGGCGCCCTGCGCCGCCAGGATCAGGCCGCCCGACGCCAGGGCGGCCGCGAGGAGCGTGCGCGCCCTCACCGGGCGGCCCGCCGGCCGCGCACGAGCAGGGCGAGGCCGAGGAGGACGGCTCCGAGCATCAGCCGCGCCTCGAAATCGGTCGCGGTCTGCGGCAGGGCGATCGACCCGGTGGCGGCGGGGGCCAGCGCGGCCTTGCGCAGGATCGGGGCGGGGGCGGGCGCCCGCGGCTGGTCGGTCCCGAACACCGCCTCGAAGTCCCAGCCCGCCGGCAGGTTGAGCGGCAGGTCGGTGCGGGCGAGGCGCGCGCCGGCCGGCCGGCGCGGCGTGGCGTCGATCGCGACGAGCGAGGTGAGCCGCGTCGTCAGGCCGTGGTCGAGGGCGAGCCGCAGGATCGCCGCGTCGGCCGCCTCCGGGGTCAGGCGGCCGGTGATCCGCGCGGTCTCGGCCTCGCCGATCCGGGCCCGGGCCCAGACCTTGCCGATGCCGGCGCCGTCCTCGGCCTGAGACAGGTCCAGCACCGTGCGCCAGGGCCGGCCGCCGATCCGGCCGGTGAGGGTGAGCGTGCCCTTGGCCTCGCGCATCCGCGCCGCGATCGTCACCGGCTCGCCGCGATAGAGGTCGGGCAGCGCGGTCGGGGTCGCCTCGGCCGGCTCCGAGAAGGTCGCGGCGAGGTCGGTGACGACCGGGCTCTCGAGCTTCGCCAGGAGCTCGCGCATCCGGTCGGCGACCTGGTCGACCGAGCCGATCAGCGTGACGGTGCCACGGCCGAGCTCGGCGGCGTGGCGCATCAGGTGCCCGTTCGGCGCCGAGCCGATGCCGACCATGAACAGCCGGGTGCGCCCGCGCGCCTCGGCGATGGCCGAGAAGATCCGGCCCTCGTCGCCGATCGCCCCGTCGGTGAGGAACACGACCTGGCGCACCCGCCCGGTCTCCTCCGGGTCGGCATCCCGCAGGGCGGCCTTGAGCGGCGCCAGCATCTCGGTCCCGCCCCGCGCCTCGAGCCCACCGACGAAGCTCTTGGCTTGCGCCAGGTGCGTCTCGTCGGCGGCGACGAGGTCGGGGAAGACCGTCTCCATCGTATCGTCGAAGCGGATCACGTTGAAGCGGTCGCCCGGGCGCAGGCGGTCGAGGCCGACGAGCAGGCTCGCCTTGGCCTGGCGGATCGAGGTGCCGCCCATCGAGCCCGAATTGTCGATGACGAAGATCACGTCCCGCGGCAGGGACGCGGCTTGGGACGCGGCTTGCGCCGCGGCGACGGGCGGGGTGACGACGGCCAGCACCGCATCGGCCCCCGCCACGCGCTCGCGGAAGAGGCCGAGGCCGGGGCTCGTGCCGGGCGCCTGCGTCCAGGTCAGCTCGAAGTCCCGGTCGGCCGCGGTGGCGCCGTCGCGCAGCGCGATGCGGCGCTCGCGCTCGGACGGGGCGTCGATCGTGATGGCGTGGGTCGCGCTCTCGACCCGGCCGAGGGAGAAGCCGGCCTTGAGGTCGATCGAGAGGGTCAGCGGGTTCACCGGCGCGTGGCGGGCGGGATCCAGCACCGGGGCGGTGATCGCGTCCCGGTCGGGCACCGGATCGGGGGCGGGGCGGCCGGTCGCGACCTCCTGCACGGCGGGCGGGGCGGGGTTGTAGCGCGGCGCGGCGACGGTCGGCAGGCGCAGGGAATAGGTGTCGCCGGAGCGGCGCACGCCCTGCTGGTACTGGATCTGGACCAGCACGGTCTCGCCGGGGCCGATATTGGCGACCGCGTTGGTGAACAGGTTCGGCCGCTGCTGCTCGACGAGCGCCGCCGCCTTGCCCTCGGCCCGGGCGGCCTCGTAGTCGCGTCGCGCCGCCCCCCGCTCGCGGATGTCGGCGACGATCACCCGGTCGCCGACGACGAGGCGCATCGCGTCCACCGCCGCGTCCTCCGGCAGGGGAAACAGGTATGTGCCCTCGACCCAGTCCGACGTGGTGTTGCGGAAGGCCTGGGTGATGGTCGCCCGCGCGGTCGGCCCGCTCACGGTGATCGCCGCGTCGGCGGCGAGAAGCGGGGCGGCGACCGGCGCGCCGCCGCCGTGGCGCAGGAGAAGGGTGCCGGCCTCCTCGGCCTTGGCCTGCAAGCCGCCGAGGAGCGCCAGCGCGGCGGCGACGAGGGGAGCGACGAGGAGGTTGCGCGGCATCGGGCGCGGGTTCGATACGGGTATCACGGGAGGCCTCCATCCTTGATCGACCGGCTCGGGGACCGGTCGATCTGGAGGCTCGCGCAGAGCCGAAAGCGTCGCCACGGGACGCTTCGCCCAGTGTCCGGCCGCACCCGGACGCGGGCGTCCGCGCCGGTGCCGGCGGGGATGGCGACCTGGCGGGGCGGTGAGGGACGGTGCGGATCCGTGCGGGGACCGACGGTGGTCCTACGCCCCTGCCGGCCCGGCCAGCGGCGCGACGGGCAGGGGCAGCGCCCGCTCCAGCAGCCCCGCCCCGAACGCCTCGCGAAAGCCCAGATGCGGCATGTGGGCGTAGCCGATATGGCAGCGGCACTGCGCCAGCGGGCAGGGCCGGGGCGTCAGGGCGGCGTCGAAGCCGGGGTCGTACAGGTTGCCGATCCGGGCCTTGACGGTGTGGCAGCGGCGGATCTCGCCGTCGCCGTCGACGCTGATCACGGTCTCGCCGGTGGCGCAGGCCAGGCCGCGGCTGCGGATGCCGGCGCGGTTGACGTCGAAGAGCGGGTCGATCGACCGGATCAGCGCGAGGTCGTCCGGGGCGTCGTAGCCCGCCCCCTCGTCCCGGTAGGCATTGACCCAGAGATAGACCTCTGGCCGCAGGTGTCGGCGCAGCTCGGCCAGCGCCGGCATGTGCTCGCGCTTGCCGACGATCCCGACGCTGTAGCGGATACCGCGGGCATCCAGGGCGGCGCAGCGGTCGAGGAAGCGGTCGAGCGGCGTCTCGCCGGGGTGGAAGGTGCACCAGAAGGCGATGCGCGCCGGGTCGCAGGCGTCGAGCCAGGCGGTCGGCCAGGACAGGTTGGTCTGCGCCGCGACCTTGCGGATATGCGCGAGCCGGCTCAGGCGCGCCATCGCGTCCCGGTAGGCGGGGCGGATCAGCGCCTCGCCCCAGGGGGTGAACAGGATGCCGAGGCTGCGCTGCGTCTGCCCCTCGGCCCAGGCGACGAAGCGGGCGAGCTGGCGCGCGTCCCGCGCCAGGGTCTCGCGGCTGTCGCGCCGCTTGGCGAAGGGGCAGTACGGGCAGGCGTAGTTGCAGCTCGAGAGCGGCCCCCGGTACAGGATGTCGAGGTGCGGGGTCATGGTCAGCGTAGCGCGTAGGCGCGCATCCGCTCGCGCACGCCCGCCGCCTGGAGCCAGGGGCCGATCGCGTCCGAGCGTTCGAGGCCGGCCTCCGTCAGGGCGAGAATCCCGGATTCGAGCGTCGCCAGCCCCGCCTCGGGAAGGCCGGCCAGGTCCGGCAGGTCGTCGAGGAGGGGTGTCCCGAAGGCGTCGGCATAGGCTCGCAGGGAGAGGCCCGCGGCCTGGAGCAGGTGCATCAGCACGAAGCGGCGGCGGCGATCCTCGTCGTCGAGCCGGGCGCCGTAATCGGCGCGGCCGTGCCGGGCGGCGTCGCGGGCGACGTAGTCGGCGACGATCGCGGCGACGCCCGGCTGCCCGACCGCGTAGGCGGTGGAGTAGTGCAGGCCGGCGGTATAGGAGCGCGCCCCGGCGCCCAGCCCCACCATGCCGTCGCGGGCGCAATCGTAGGCCGGGCCCCGGTCGTGGCCTGCCCCGCGCCGGAACATCCGCATGGAGACCTGACCGTAGCCCGCCGCGCGCAGCCGGTCGCGGGCGGCGCGGTAGATCGCGAGGCGGCGCGCGTCCCAGGCCCGGTCGTCCTCGGGCGGCGCGCCGCGCCGGCCGAGCCCGGTGAGCGGCCGGACGTAGAGCGGATAGAGAAAGATCTCTTCCGGCGCCCAGGCCAGGGCCGCCGCGACCGATTCCGAAAAACTCTCCGGGGTCTGGCCGGCGGCGCCGTAGATCAGGTCGAGGTTGAGGACCGGGAAGCCCGCGTCGCGGATCGCCCGCAGCGCCGCCTCGACGGTGTCCCTCGCCTGCGGCCGGCCCAGGGCGCGGGCCTCGTCGTCCCGGAACGACTCGACCCCGATGCTGATCCGCTCGACCCCGTGCGCCCGCAGCACCGCCAGCCGCTCCGGCGTGGTGGTGCCGGGGGCGGTCTCGACCGAGGTCGGGGCCCGCGCCGGATCCGCCCCGAGGGTGTCGCGCAGGTCGCGCAGCAGCCGATCGAGCTCGGCGGGCGCCAGAAAGGTTGGGGTGCCGCCGCCGAGCGCCATCCGGGCGACGCGGACGGGCCCCAAGCTCGCCGCCACCGCCTCGGCCTGGCGCCGCAGGGCGTCGAGATAGGGGCGGACCTGCCCCTCGCCGCGGGTCAGGGTGAAGAGGTTGCAGAAGCCGCAGCGCATCGCGCAGAACGGCACGTGGGCGTAGAGGAACAGCGCGTCCTTCGGTTCCTCCGCCCAGGCCTCGGCGAGCGGCACCGGCCGGGCGAGGGGCCGGTAGGCGGTCTTGTGCGGGTAGGCGTACTGGTAGCCGCCATAGGCCGGGCCGGCGAGGAGCGCGGCGGCGGGATTCGGTCGCGGCCTCATGCGTCGTCTCCCGCGGCGTCCAGGATGAACTCGGCGTAGGGCACGTCCCACACGGTCGCGTGGCCGAGGCGGTGGCCGTGATGGCCGTCCTCGCCGAAGGCGGTCCCGTGGTCGGCGCACAGGATGCAGAGGGCGGGCCCGCGCCGGGCGAGCGCCGCGAAGAGCGGCGGCAGGGCGGCGTCGGCATGGGCGAGCGCGGCGGCCTGCGTCTCCGGGCCCTCCCGGGTCGCGCCCGGCAGGTAGTGGCGGGTCGGGTGGTGGGTCGCCGAGACGTTGATGAACAGGAACAGCCGCCGCGCCGGATCGAGAGCGGCGACGCGCTCGACCGCGCAGGCGACCTGGGCGGCGGTGGAATCCCGCGCCTGCACCCCGAAGGCCGGCCGCCAGTGGCTCTCGGAAAACAGCCCCGGCAGGACCCGGCCGAGCGGTGTGCGCCCGTTGAAGAACCCGACCCCGCCGATGCAGACCGTGTGGTAGCCGCGGGCGGCGAGCCCCGCGACGATGTCGGGCCCGTCGAGGAGGGCGGTGTCCGGCCCGGTGGTGCGGCTGCCCTCGAAGCGCAGGGCGAAGTGGCGGTGGTGGGGGCCGGGCGCGGCCGGCGTCGGCAGGAAGCCGGCGAAGAAGGCCTGGTGCGCCGCGAAGGTGAAGCTGCCCGGGGTGTGGCGCCGCTCCCAGCCCGCCGCCGGGAGGAGGCGGGCGAGATGCGGCGTACGCCCGGCCGCGAGCGCGGCCGCGGCGACATCGTGGCGCAGCGAATCGAGGGTCATCAGCAGGATGTCGTGGGTGCCGACGAGGGCGGCGGCGCGGATCATGCGGCGAGCCCGGGCGACCGCCGCGCCGCGAGCCAGGCCGGCAGCCGCGCCACCTGCCAGGCATAGGGGTCGAGGCCCTGATGGCGCACGCGCCGGATCAGGTCGCCGAAGGCGTTGGCCTCGAACACGACGTGGCGGCGCAGGCTCGCCGTGAAGGCTACGTCGAGGGCGACCTGGAAGGTGTTCGGGAACAGGCCGGCGAAAAGCCGGCAATCGTCCAGCATCGCCGCCCAGGCGGCGGGGGCGACCCGCGCCCGCAGGAGGTCGGCCTCGGCCCGGCATCCCCCGAGGTCGAGGTTGGTGATCGGGCCGGCGCCCAGGCGCAGCACCGTGTGGGCGACCTCGCCGGCGACGACGAGCACCCGCAGATCGCAGGGCCGCCCCTGCACGGCCGCCTTCGGCACCCACTGCTCGACATGCGCGTCCCGCGCCAGGATCGCGTCGAGGAGGGCGACCGCCTCCATGCCCCGGACGCGCCGCAGCCGGCGGGAGTGATGCAGCGTCCCGCCCGCGCCCCGTTCCGCCGCGGACACGGCCTCGATGCCGCCGGGCCCGACCGTCACGGCGGCGATCCCGGCGGCGCCCGATCCGAAGCGCGGCTTGACGAACACCCGGGAGAGCCCGGCCGCCCGCATCGCCTCGATCAGGGCCGCGACGCCGCCGGCGGGCGCCAGGGCGCGGGGCACCGGCACTCCCGCCGCCCGCATCGCCGCGTGGCAGGCCCGCTTGTCGTAGAACAGCGCCACCGTGCCGGCCTCGTGGGTGGCGGCGACCCACGGCGGCAGGAGCCGGCGGGCGAGGTCGAGCGCCGCGGCGAGCCCGCCCTGCACCGCATGGTCGGGGTGCAGGCGCGTCGCATCCTCGTCGGCCTCGGGCTCCGCCCCGGCGAGGCGGGCGAGCGCCCGGCGGATGCGCGGCGCGCTGCCCGGCGAGTCGATCCGCAGGAGACCATACCCCTCGGGAAAGAGGGCGGCGAGCCGCGCCGGCTCCGCCGCGAAGTCGGCGTAGTCGAGCAGCCGCGCCGGCGGCAATCCGGCCCCGGCCAGGGCGGCGTCGAAGCCCGCGACGCGTTCGTCGCCGGCGACGCCGAGGATCGCGCAGGGGCCGATCGCCGGGAGGCCGACCGGGGATCCAGCGGGCGGGAATCCCCGCATCATTCCGAGACGGCGACGCTGCGGTAGATCTCGCCGCCGTACTCCTCCTCTTCCTGTTGTTCCGAGAGGTCGACGGCCGGGCCGAGCCTTTCCAGCCGGGCCATCATGGCGTCGCTGAGGAAATGGTAGTGCAGGTCGAGCCGCGACAGCCGGGCGACGGACGGCGAGGCGAGCAGCGCCTCGGCGCCGGCATCGGTGAGGTTGCCCATCGACAGGTCGAGGGTGGCGATGCGCTCCAGGATCGGCGCCCCGGCCAAAGCGGCCGCCAGGGCGTCGGCGTAGTCGCAGTCGCGCAGGGCCAGGGTGCCGAGCTTCGGGAACAGCCGGCCGGCGAAGAGATCGGCGAAGTCCTCCACCGTGCTGTCGCCGCCGTAATTGTCGGTGCCGAGCCACAATTCGAGGTGACGCAGCTCCGGCGCCCCGGCGGCCAGCGCCTCCTGCACCACCCGGCGCGGCAGGCCGCCCGATTCGACGATCAGGGTCGTCAGGCGCGGCGCCTCGAACCGGCCGAGCGACAGGTCGTTGGCGCCGCGCACCTGCATGTGCTCCAGCAGCGGGAAGGCCGGCCACAGGGCCGAGAGGTCGCTCTGGTTGATCCAGGAGATCTCGTTCTCCTCCGAGACGATGTCGCCGAGGAAGAGGGCCCGCAGGTTGGGCAGGCGCTCGGCGTAGGTGACCAGTGCCTCGACGATCGCCTGCGACGAGCTCTCGGAATCGTCTCCCTGCCAGTAGCCGATGACCAGGGCCTCGGTCGCCTCGACCCCCGGCAGGGCGGCGTAGTCGGCCAGCAGCATCGGCACGGTGTCCTGCGAGTCGTACTCGGTGCGCAGGCGCGCCACCGCCCGGGCGACGTCCCACGCCTCCGCGCCGGCCTGGAAGTCCTCGACCGGCTTGCCGAAGAAGGTGGTCAGGTTCTCGTAGGGCACGGATCCGGCTCCTCGTCGCGTCGGCAGTGGGGCGGGTGTCGGGGGACAGGGCGAGGGCGTCAGGTCTCGACCAGGGGGGCGTAGTCGGCCGGGTCGTCGAAGCCGGCGGTCCAGGCCACCGCCTGGCGGCAGGTGGCGACGTGGGGCGGGACGCGCAGGAAGTAGCGCCGCCCGGTCGACGGGCAGGCGACCGAGACGCAGACCAGCGGCTCGTCGTTCTCCAGGATCACGCGCAGAAGCTTGCGCTCGCCCCCGGGGTCGCGGTCGGCGTCGAGCAGCTCGGCCTCCGCCGCCGCCATGAAAGCCTCGAAACCGAAGCGCTCCAGCATCACCCGGCGGCGCTCGGCGTTGCGCTCGCCCAGGATCTCGGCGATCCCGAGCTCGTGCGGCCGGAAAGCGATGCGCGCATCCACCGGTACGCCGCGCCAGCGCAGGCCGATGCCCGCCAGATGCGCCGGCAGCGCGGTCAGGCCCGAGCCCGCGACGTCGATCCACGAGGTGACGCGAAACCCCTCCGGCACCCGGTCGATCCGGCCGCAGCCGGCGATGTCGAGCTGGGCGACGCGCCCGCGCGCCGGCAGGGCCTCGATCAGCGCGCAGTCGCGCAGGTTCAGCCGGCCGCCGCGCAGGGCGAGGTCGTCGGGAAGCCGTTCGAGGGCGGTGCAGCCCCCGAGGTCGAGAAAGGCCGGCGACAGGCCCGGCGGCAGGGTCTCGAGGGCGAGGCAGTCGCCGAGATCGACGATGCCGGCGCGCAGGCCGGCCGGGAGGGCCTTCAGCCGGTGGCAGGCGCGGGCGGAAAGCCGGTAATCGACCCGCACCCCGTCGCCGATCCGCTCGACGGCCGATCCGTCGACCACCAGCTCGCGGCACGCCAGCTCGTCGAGCCGTTCCAGGCGGCTCTCCGGTGCCAGGAGCCGATGGCAGACGAGGCCCGCCGGCAGGGTGCGGGCGGCCTCGTTGCCGGTCATGTCGAGCCGGTCGAACGCCGTTCCGGCCTGGTGGTCGAGGAGGCGCTCCCGCGGGCCGAGGGCGCGCCGGACGGGAGCGCGTGCCACGGGCGCCTCGGAACCGGGTTCGGACCTCGCCGTCACGGCTCAGTCCTGCACGGTGACGATCCGCACGGGCGTGTATTCCCGCTGCCGCCAGACCCGGTAGGTGCCGCGATCGAGGGTGATGGTTCCGTGCTCGTCATGGACGACGCGGGTCCCGTCCGCCGGCACGTCGAGGTAGAAGCAGCCGTCGCCGGCGAACAGGGCGGCGGGATCGGCGACCCTGTGGCTGTGGCCGGTGATCTCGCCGTGGGCCAGCACCGTGTGGGGCAGCGGCCGCCCGGACGCCTCCGGCGGCAGGGCCGGGATCGCCTGGATGAAGATATCACCCTGTCGCCACATCGCGGGCTCCTCTTCCGTGTCGGTGACAGCAACGGGCGGTCGGCCGATCGCTGTTCTTGATCCGGCTCAGGATCGTCGGCGCGCGGAATACGATGACCGGTCTGTCGTCGTGGCGAATCGCACGGCCGGACGGCGGGACATGTTTCTATCGACACAGTCGTAGCCGCCGCTCCACGATGGGTCAACCGACGACGTCGTCGGGCGCGCGATCTTACCCAACGGCATGGACCGTAGTGGCCCCTGCCATGCGGCAGGACCGGCAACGCAAACGGCGCGGGATCCGCGCTCCCGTCCGGGAGGGGATCCCGCGCCGGTCGCGGGCGGGCTCGTGAAGGGCCGGGACGGGGGAGGGGCCCCGCCCGGCGGTCAGGCCGCGGCGCGGAAGGCCTCGGCGGGCGTGACGACCGCCGCCGGGTCGTGGCGGCCGGTCGCCCGCACCATGCCGTCGGCGCCGTCCAGCGTGCCCGGCACGAGGTCGAGGGCGAGGAAGCGCTCCGGTGCGTAGGGGCCGGGCAGGCGCAAGCCGCCGACCCGCTCGCGGGTGAAGCCGAAGCGGGCGTAGTAGGGCGCGTCGCCGACCAGGATCACGGCGCGGTGATCGAGGGCGGCGGCGCGGGCGAGTGCTGCGCGCATCAGCGTGTGGCCGATGCCGAGGCCGTGGAGGCCGGGCTCGACGGCGATCGGCCCGAGCATCAGGGCGGGCGTGCCGCCGGCATCGACGTCCCACAGCCGCACGGTGGCGACCAGGCGGCCGTCGAGCTCGACCACGAGGGCGAGGCCGTCCGCGGGAAGGCGGCCCTCGCGCAGGCGCTCGCAGGTCTTGGTGAAGCGGGCCTCGCCGAAGCACGCATCGAGCAGGTGCTCGCGGGCGGCGACATCGGCGGCGCGCTCGTCGCGGATCTGGATCATGGCCGTACCCTCCCGAGACTGACAGAAGACGGGCAAAGGACAGCCCTCGCACCCGCCGCATCGGCGGGCCGTCCGGGACTTGAGGATGGATGACGAGTGAGAGGCGTCGTTGCGCCGGGCTCCCTAGAACGGGGAACCCGGCGCTTCGTTCCGTAGGGTCAGCGCCGCGTAGGCCCCGGACCCCGACGGGAGACCCGGATCAGATCACGTAGGACTGGAGCGGCGGGAAGCCGTTGAACGCCACCGCCGCGTAGGTGGTGGTGTAGGCGCCCGCGCCCTCGATCAGCACCTTGTCGCCGATCGCGAGCGAGATCGGCAGCGGGTACGGGGTCTTCTCGTAGAGCACGTCGGCCGAGTCGCAGGTCGGGCCGGCGAGCACGCAGGGGACCGTACGGTCCTCGTCGTGCTCGGTGAGGATGCGGTAGCGGATCGACTCGTCCATCGTCTCGGCGAGGCCGCCGAACTTGCCGATGTCGAGGTAGACCCACCGCACCTCGTCGGCGGCGTCCGACTTCTGCGAGACCAGGACGACCTCGGCCTCGATCATGCCGGCATTGCCGACCATGCCGCGGCCCGGCTCGATGATCGTCTCGGGGAGCTGGTTGCCGAAATGCTTGGTCAGCGCCCGGAAGATCGCGTCGCCGTAGGATTCCACGCCCGGCACCGCCTTGAGGTACTTGGTCGGGAAGCCGCCGCCGAGGTTGACCATCGAGAGATGGATGCCGCGATCGGCGCATTCGCGGAAGATCGTCGCGGCCGAGGCGAGCGCCCCGTCCCAGGCTTCCGTGTTGCCCTGCTGCGAGCCGACGTGGAACGACACGCCGTAGGCGTGCAGGCCCGCCCGGGTGCCGTGCTCGAGCACGTCCACCGCCATCTCGGGCACGCAGCCGAACTTGCGCGAGAGCGGCCACTCGGCCCCGGCGCCGTCGCACAGGATGCGGCAGAACACCTGCACGTCCTCGCGGGCGACCTTGACCGCGTCGGCGGCGCGGGCGATCTTATCGACCTCGGCCTGGCAGTCGACGGCGAAGAGCCGCACGCCGAGCTGCAGCGCGCGGGCGATGCAGCGCTCCTTCTTGATGGTGTTGCCGAACGACACCCGGTCGGCGGTGGCACCGGCGGCGAGCGCCATCTGGACCTCGACCACCGAGGCGGTGTCGAAGCAAGAGCCCATCTCGGCCAGCGCGCGCAGCACCTCGGGGGCCGGGTTCGCCTTGACGGCGTAGAACACCCGGGTGTCCGGCAGGGCGCGGGCGAAGGCGGTGTAGTTGTCGCGCACGACGTCGAGGTCGAGGACCATCACGGGGCCCTCGTCCCGGCCGAGCTCGCGGCGCACGCGCAGGAAATCGCGGATGCGATCGGTCATGATCAGCCCCACCAAAGGTTCGAGAGGGCTCCCGCGGGAACCCGATGTCGAGATCAAGACGGCGCGCGTCGGCCGTCCGGCGTCAGGGGGCGATGCGGCGCGGCGAGGACGTGCTGTGGAGACACGCCGTACGTCGCGGGCACAGAGCACCCGGAAGCTGCCTTTGCTTGGAACGGGGAAACCCGATCCGCACTCGGGGCAAGGAGAAACAAGCCTCTTCGGTGTCGGCCTTTGGAGGGCCGACGAGACCAAAAAAGCCCGTTCGTCGTTGCTTTAAGCTGCGTCCCCCGTGGAGAGCGGGGTTCGCCGGTTTTGCCTCCGGCTGCCGGTTGTTGTCGGGGTCCGGTGTTTCCACCTGGATGCCGGCCGGAGGGATCCACCCTTCCCGGCCATCGATCCTTTAAGACCCCTGGCGGCTGTCCGGCCTCTTGTCCGGATGCCCACCAACCGGCACGCGGCCACAGGCACGTGCGAAATTGGGCAAGGCGGTAGATACGGACCACGGCCCCCCGCCGCAAGCCCCGTCACGGGGTTTTTCGCCGGATTTCCCCGGCGTGGCCCGCGCGCCACGCCCCATAGAGAGGCCGTCGCGTCGCGGGGCCTTCTCAAGCGGCGCCGGACACGCCATTCAACCCGGCGACAGACAGCAAAGAGGCGCGCGTTCAGGACCCGCGCCCTATCCTCCGGGACACCATGACGATCTCGCCCTCGCGCCGCGCGCTCCTCGCCGGCCTGCTCTCCTCCGCCGCCCTCAGCCGGGCGGCCTCCGCCCAGGTCGGGCCGACCCAGCCCGGCCCAAGCGCCCTGCCGCCGCCCGAGCCCGCCCCGGCGCCCTCCGGCCCGCCGCGCTTCCGCTTCGACGAGGTGGTGCGGCGCGCCCGTGCCCTGGCCGGCGCCCCGTTCGAGGCCACCGTCGCGCCGCTGCCGGCGCCGCTCGCCTCCCTCGACTACGATGCCTGGCGCGACATCCGCTTCCGGCCGGACAAGGCCCTGCTGGGAGACCAGGACGGGCCGTTCCGGCTCCAGCTCTTCCATCTCGGCTTCCTCTACACCCGCCCGGTCGTCGTGAACGTGGTGCGCGACGGGGTGCCGACGCCGGTGCCCTATCAGCCGGCCCTGTTCGATTACGGCCGCACCACCATCGACAAGCCGCTGCCGGTCAATCTCGGCTTCGCCGGCTTCCGGCTGCATTATCCGCTCAACAAGCCGGGCGTGCTCGACGAGCTGATCTCGTTCCTCGGTGCCAGCTACTACCGCTTCCTCGGCCGCGACCAGCTCTACGGGCTCTCGGCCCGGGGGCTCGCCGTCAACGTCGAGGGCGTCGGCGGGCCGGAGGAATTCCCGGTCTTCCGCGAGTTCTGGATCGAGATGCCGCCGAAGGGCGCCGACCGGGCGGTGATCTACGCGCTCCTCGACGGGCCGTCCTGCACCGGCGCGTTCCAGTTCCTCGTCTATCCAGGCGACGAGACCGTGGTCGACGTGCGCTGCACGCTCGTTCCGCGCCGCGAGATGGCGACGGTCGGCCTCGCGCCGCTGACCTCGATGTTCTTCATCGGCGAGAACGACCGCCACCACTCGGACGATTACCGCCCCGAGCTGCACGATTCCGACGGGCTCCTGATGCAGTCGGGCGGCGGCGAGTGGATCTGGCGGCCCCTGCGCAACCCCAAGGAGCGCTGGGTCTCGGCCTTCGAGGACCGCAACCCGAAGGGGTTCGGGCTGATGCAGCGCGACCGGGTGTTCGAGGACTACCAGGACCTCGAGGCGTTCTACCACCGCCGCCCGGGCTACTGGGTCGAGCCGCAGGGCGAGTGGGGCGAGGGCACGGTGCGCCTCGTCGAGCTGCCGACCGAGAACGAGACCCACGACAACATCGTCGCCTCCTGGCAGCCGAAGCATCCCTACAAGCCCGGCGAGGCGGTGGAGCTGTCCTACAAGATCCGCTCGCTCGCCGAGACCGACGACCTGCATCCCGGCGGACGGGTGGTGAACACCTACGTCGCCCGCACGACGGCGAGCGGCGGCACGGCGGATGCCAGTGAGCCGCGCACCCGGCGGTTCCTCGTCGACTTCTCCGGCGGCGACCTCGCCTACTGGCTCACCGACCCGAAGGCGGTCGAGATCGTGCCCTCGACCACCGCCGGCAAGATCACCGCAATCTCCCTGGTGCCCAACCTCCACGTGAAGGGTTTTCGCGCCGCGATCGACGTGCGGCTCGACGGGGGCGGCCAATCGACGGAGCTGCGCGCCTTCCTGCGCGCGCGCGGCCAGACCCTGACCGAGACCTGGACCTATCCGTGGAAGGCCGCGTGAGCGCGCGCGCCGCTCCCGCGCCGGCCGTCACCATCCGGCCGGCGCGCCCCGAGGACCTCGACGCCCTGGTGGCGCTCGAGGCCGCGGCCTTCGCCACCGACCGGGCGGAGCGCCGGGCGATCCGCCACGCCATCGGCTCGCCGTCGATCTCGCTGCTCGTCGCCCTCGACGACGCGGTCCTGGTCGGCGCTGCCACGATCGAGCGCCGCCGCGGCAGCCGGCGCGCCCGGCTGTCCTCGATCGCGGTGGCGCCGAGCCGGGCCGGCACGGGGCTGGGCCGGGTGCTGCTCGCGGCCGCCGAGGCCGAGGCCCTGGCGCGGGAGTGCGACCGGCTGCGGCTCGAGGTCCGCGAGGACAACGGCGCCGGCATCCGCCTCTACGAGCGCAGCGGCTACCGCCGCTTCGAGACCGTGCCGGACTACTACGAGGACGGCACCACCGCCTGGCGCTACGAGAAGCCGCTCGCCGGGGAGGGGGCGGGAGGCGCCGTCCCTGACCCGTCCTGATACAACCACGGAACGAGCGGGCCGGCGGCGGTACCACTGTTCGCTCTTGACGCTGCGACATGTGCCGATCCGATATGGTTTCCAATCGGTTACCGTTGGCACGCCGCACGCACAGATCCCGGAAACCGAGGCACAGGATGCCTCACATCGGGATGAGGTGCCGCCATGGCGACGACGAACGCTGAACTCCGCCGGACGATCTTCTCGCAGCGCAGCGGGATGATCAGGGCATCAGCGCCCGCCATCGTGCCCGACCGGTTCCCTCAGCGTTTCGAGCCGGATTCTTTACGTCCGGTGCACGGTCAGGATGGCTTCGCCGACCGCCCGGACGCGCGCGAGGTGCGCACCATCGAGATCGTCCTCGTGTCGGATCGACGGACCGGGGGCGGCTGGCTCCGGGGGCTCGGAACCGTCGCGAAGATCCTGGCGGTACCGGCCGTCATCGCCGGCGCGCTCGTCGCCGAGCCGATCTACGATTGCCGCAAGCAGAAGAGCTACGGGATGCTGTATTACGGCACCACGGTGCAGATGTGCGTGAGCGAGCGCATGTCCGGCCGCTTCGGCGGCGTGCAGGCGGCCGTGGACCGGACGATGCGGGCGATGTGATAATCACGGCCTCTGCCCGGGCGAGCAGGGCTGTCCGGGGAAAGAAAGGCGCGAGTTTCCCCGCTCGTCGCGGGCGGCAGGACTGTCCGGGGAAAAATACCTTTTAAAATCAAGCGCGGTATCCCCTCTCCCGTGTGGGAGAGGGGTAGGGGTGAGGGTGACACGCTGCCGAGCAAAGCGCTGACCGTTCCGCTGCCAGCACGACACTCAGCGTTTCATACTGAAGCGTGTCACCCTCACCCCCAGCCCCTCTCCCACACGGGAGAGGGGAGGAGTGCTATTCTTTTCCCCTCGGACAGCCCTGCGCGGAGGGGCATACGCACTGCGTGCGGAGAAAGACCTCGGGGCCCGTTCACTCGTCCGCGGCGAAGCGGCCGTGGCAGTGCTTGTACTTCTTGCCCGAGCCGCAGGGGCAGGGCTCGTTGCGGCCGACGCGGCCCCAGGTGGTGGAATCGTCGGGGTTGCGCTCGAGCACTGGCGCGTCGGCGGCCAAGGCCTGGCCGGCGAACTCGTAGGCGCCGCCCCCGCCCCCGGCCGCGCCCTCCGCGAAGGCGAACTCGTTCTCGCCGGTGACCGGATCGAGATGCTGGGCGAACATCGGCGGCAGGCTCGGCTGCTCCGGCTCCTGGTACATGATCTCGACCCGCATCAACTGGCCGGTGACCTGCTCGCGCAGGGAGCCGACGAGGCTGTTGAACAGGTCGAACGCCTCCGACTTGTACTCGTTGAGGGGATCGCGCTGGGCGATGCCGCGCCAGCCGATCACCTGGCGCAGGTGGTCGAGGGTGACGAGGTGCTCGCGCCAGAGGTGGTCGAGGCTCTGGAGCAGCACCTGCTTCTCCACGTAGGCCATCACCTCCGGGGTGTTGCGGGCGGTGCGCTCGGCGTAGGCCTCGTCGGCGGCCTTGCGCAGGCGCTCGCGGATCTCCTCGTCGGCGATGCCCTCTTCCTTGGCCCAGTCCTCGACCGGAACGTCGAGGTTGAGGTCGCGGGTCACGCTCTCGCGCAAGGACGCGATGTCCCACTGCTCCGGATAGGCGTCCTCCGGGATGTGGCGCGCCACCACGTCGTCGATCACGCCCTGGCGCATCTCGTCGACGGTCTCGCGCACGCTCTCCTGCGCCATGAACTCGCGGCGCTGCTCGAACACGACCTTGCGCTGGTCGTTCATGACGTTGTCGTACTTGAGCACGTTCTTGCGCATGTCGAAGTTGCGGGCTTCGACCTTCTGCTGCGCCTTGGCGATCGCCTTGTTGATCCACGGATGGATGATCGCCTCGCCCTCCTCGAGCCCGAGGCGCTGGAGCATGCCGTCCATGCGGTCGGAGCCGAAGATCCGCATCAGGTCGTCCTGAAGCGAGAGGTAAAACTTCGAGCGGCCGGGATCGCCCTGGCGGCCGGAGCGGCCGCGCAGCTGGTTGTCGATGCGCCGGCTCTCGTTGCGCTCGGTGCCGACGATGTAGAGGCCGCCGGGCAGCGCGGTCTTGCGTCCCGCCTCCGGGTCGGCGGGCTCGCCCGAGGCCAGGACCTTGGCGCGGTTCTGATCGATCTCGGCCTTCAGGGTCGCGATGCGGGCATCGCGCTCCGGCCCCTCGGGGACGTTGGCGAGCTCCTGCTCGATGCGCATGTCGAGGTTGCCGCCGAGCTTGATGTCGGTGCCGCGGCCGGCCATGTTGGTGGCGATGGTGATCGCGCCGGGCACGCCCGCCTCGGCCACGATGTAGGCTTCCTGCTCGTGGAAGCGGGCGTTCAGCACCGCGAAGCGCTTGGTCACCCGGCCCTCGCGGGCCGCCGCGTAGACGTCCTCCAGCGCCGACGGATCGCTGTAGTCGAGCGGCGTGTAGCCGTGCTTCACCAAAAGGCCGGCGATGTGCTCCGAGCGCTCAATCGAGCCGGTGCCGACCAGTACCGGTTGCAGCCGGGCATGCGCCTTGTCGATCTCCTTGATGATCGCGGCGTACTTCTCGTCGACGGTGCGGTAGACCTCGTCGTCCTCGTCGACGCGCTCGACCTCCTTGTTGGTCGGGATCTCGACCACTTCGAGGTTGTAGATCTCGTGGAACTCGTCCGCCTCGGTCGAGGCGGTACCGGTCATGCCGGCGAGGTGCTTGTAGAGCCGGAAGTAGTTCTGGAACGTGATCGAGGCCAGCGTCTGGTTCTCGGGCTGGATCTCGACCCGCTCCTTGGCCTCGAGCGCCTGGTGCAGCCCCTCCGAGTAGCGCCGGCCGGGCATCATGCGGCCGGTGAACTCGTCGATGATCACCACCTCGTCGTTGCGGACGATGTAGTCCTTGTCGCGGGTGAACAGGGTGTGGGCCCGGAGAGCCTGGTTGACGTGGTGGACTAGAGTGACGTTGTGGGCGTCGTAGAGGTCGCCCTCCTTGAGGATGCCGGCCTCGCGCAGCAATTCCTCGATGTGCTCGTTGCCGTTCTCGGTCAGCGAGACGGTGCGCTGCTTCTCGTCGAGGTCGTAATCCTCGCGCACCAGGCGCGGCATGATCGCGTCGATCGTGGTGTAGAGGTCGGAGCGGTCGTCGATCGGGCCGGAGATGATGAGCGGCGTGCGCGCCTCGTCGATCAGGATCGAATCGACCTCGTCGACGATCGCGAAGTTGTGGCCGCGCTGGACCATCTGGCCCAGCTCGTACTTCATGTTGTCGCGCAGGTAATCGAAGCCGTACTCGTTGTTGGTGCCGTAGGTGATGTCGCAGGCATAGGCCGCCTTGCGCTCGGCGTCGTCGAGCCCGTGCACGATGATGCCGGTGGTGAGACCCAGGAACCGGTAGACCCGGCCCATCCACTCGGCGTCGCGGCGGGCGAGGTAGTCGTTGACCGTGACGACGTGGACGCCCTTGCCCGACAGGGCGTTGAGGTAGGTGGCGAGCGTCGCCACCAGGGTCTTGCCCTCGCCGGTCTTCATCTCGGCGATGCCGCTCTCGTGCAGCACCATGCCGCCGATCATCTGCACGTCGAAGTGGCGCTGGCCGAGCACGCGCTTGGCCGCCTCCCGCACCGTGGCGAAGGCCGGGACCAGGATGTCGTCGAGAGTCTTGCCGGCGGCGAGCTCGGCCTTGAGCGCGTCGGTGCGGGCGCGCAGGGCCTCGTCGGACAGGGCGGCCAGCTCGGGCTCGAGGGCGTTGATGGCCTGGACGCGGGGTCGGTATCCCTTCACCCGGCGGTCGTTGGACGACCCGAAGATCTTCTTGGCAAGGGAACCCAGCATCGTGAACCTGCGATCGATCGTAGCGGTAGTGGCGCGCGCCGCGGGCGCCTTATAGGCCCATATAGGGAGCCGTGCACCCAAAAGGCAGCCATCGCCCGGCACGAGCGTGGCCGTGCTGCGAAAGACGGGGGGAGGGGGCGGACGACGCCGCTTGATTCCCGCCCCGGCACCGCCCTAGCTGCCGTGCTGCGATCAGCAAGGACGACGGCCGGCGGGGAAACAACCGCGGCCCGGGGAGGAACATGATGACACGCTCGAGCCGGGCGCTCGCCCGCACCACCGCCCTCGCCGCGGGGCTGGCTTTCGCCGTCGCCGCCCAGGCCCAGACGACCGCGCCGAAGGGCGCCTCCGACGGCGTGGTGAAGATCGGCATCCTCAACGACCAGTCGGGCGTCTACGCCGATTTCGGCGGCCGCGGCTCGGTCGAGGCGGCCAGGATGGCGGTCGAGGATTTCGGGGGCAAGGTCCTCGACGTGCCGGTGCAGATCGTCGACGCCGACCACCAGAACAAGCCCGACATCGCCTCGAACGTCGCCCGCCAGTGGTACGACACCGACAAGGTGGACGCGATCATGGAGCTGACCACCTCCTCGGTGGCGCTCGCCGTGCAGGGCCTGTCGAAGGAGAAGCGCAAGATCACCATCGTGGACGGCGCCGCCACGTCCGATCTCACCGGCAAGCAGTGCACGCCCTACGGTTTCCATTGGGCCTACGACACCCATGCGCTCGCGGTGGGCACCGGCGGCTCGCTGGTCGAGACCGGTGGCGATACCTGGTTCTTCCTCACCGCCGACTACGCCTTCGGCACGGCGCTGCAGGCCGACGTGACGCAATACGTCACCCAGAAGGGCGGCAAGGTGGTGGGCGCGGTGCGCCATCCGCTCAGCGCCCAGGACTTCTCCTCGTTCCTGCTGCAGGCGCAGGGGTCGGGCGCCAAGATCATCGGGCTCGCCAATGCCGGGCTCGATACCTCGAACGCGATCAAGCAGGCGGCGGAATTCGGCATCGTCCAGGGCGGGCAGCGGCTCGCGGCCCTGCTGTTCACGCTCTCGGAGGTCCACGGCCTCGGCCTCAAGGCGGCCCAGGGTATCGTGCTGACGGAGGGCTACTACTGGGACCTCGACGACCAGGCCCGGGCCTTCGCCAAGCGGTTCATGGCCAAGACCGGCAAGATGCCGAACATGATCCAGGCCGGCACCTATTCCTCGGTGCTGCACTACCTGAAGGCCGTGAAGGCCGCCGGCACCGACGACACCGACGCGGTGGCGGCCAAGATGCGCGAACTGAAGGTCGACGACTTCTTCGGCCGCGGCGGCACGGTGCAGGCCAACGGCCGCATGGTCCACGACATGTACCTGTTCCAGGTCAAGTCGCCGGCCGAGTCGAAGGCGCCGTGGGACTACTACAAGCTGCTGGCGACGATTCCGGGCGACAAGGCCTTCCTGTCGGCCAAGGCCAGCGGTTGCCCGCTGACGCAGTGAGGCCGTGATGCGTCGCCGCCGTTGACGCGTCGACAGGGAACTCGGCATCGAGCGAGCATGCCGAGTTCCTTCGATATGGCTGTTAATCAAGTTCGTGTTTGCGATGGGCGTAGTATCTGAGCCCGCCCGACGGACAGGTTTAAGACCTAGAGTGGAATGATATCTTCAATTCATTCCAAGCGGGCTCGCAGGTGTGCCCCTGACGCGTTCGACGCCGATCTGTCGCCACCTGGTCTTGCCGGCGCCCGGCCAGGCGGCGTGCCGGCCGACCTGACACGACGGATGGGGAACGGACGGCAAGGGCGATAAGGAGGTTCTCGAGTCGATCTGGCGCTCGCCCCGAGACACGAGCGGAAACCACCGATCCGCGCCGATCCCGATCCCGGGATTTTTTCGCACCCCGTCCTTCCTCGGACGACCCGGCGGCCCGTAGCGTGGTTCGTTCGCTGCTTACCCAAGGGCAAAGTCTGCTACCCTGGCGACATGACCCGCCTCGCCCCGCCCGCTCTCGACACGCCCCGCCTCCACCTGCGCCTCGTCGCCCCGGAGGACGCGGAGGCGACCAGCGCCATGATGACCCCGGCGGTGAGCCGCTGGCTCGCCTCCTGGCCGCTGCCCTACACCGTCGCGATGGCCCGCGAGCGGATCGCGACGGCGCGAGAGCAGGCGGCTGCGGGCCACGCCCTGTCGCTCGCGATCACGGCGCGGGGCGAACTCCTCGGCTGGATCATGCTGCACCGGACCGATCCGCGGACCGCGATCCTCGGCTACTGGCTCGGCGAGGCGCATCACCGCCGCGGATTCCTGCGGGAGGCGGCGGGCGCCGTGCTGCCCGCCGCGTTCGACTGGCTCGACCTCGACCGGATCGAGGCCAGCGCGCACCCGGAGAACGCCGCTTCCTTCGCGGTCATGCGGGCCTGCGGCCTGACGTTCCGGCGCGAGACGGTGATCCACGCGCCGGCGAGGGGCCGCGACGAGCTGGTGCGGGTCTACGCCGTCGAGCGCGACGGCCTCACTCCGCCGTCAGGCACAGCTCGAACGTGATGCAGGCGGCGTTGGCGCCCGGGTGCAGGACGCCCTCGTGGATGGCCCCCGCGACGTCCACCACCGCGATGTCGAGCCGTGCCACCCCGTCCCGCACGGTCCCGTCGCGGATCAGCACCTCGCTGGCATCGGTCGGGATCACCCGCCCGTCGGCGAAGGTCGGCCGCACGATGCTGCCGATGCCGCGCACCCGCGCCGCCGCGAGCCCGTGCGCCCGGCATGCCGCCTCGATCGCGCCGTGGATCTCCTCGTTCGGCTGGATCTTCAGGAGCAGGCAGGCGGACAGCGCGTCACCGGAGGCCACGGGAGTGAACAGCGGAAAGTTGGTCTCGGCATCCGGCAGGACCTGCCAGGCGGCCTCCGCCGTCCCCCAGGCCTCCGCCCGGACCGCGTCCGCGATCACGACTTCCGTCGGCAGCAGGTGGCCGGCACGGCGGCGGCCGTCCGGCTCGATCCAGGTGCCGTGGACGTGCAGGAACGGCGCGCCGTCGCGCTCGCCGAAGGTGGCGCTGGCGCGCTCGAGCCGCGTCTCGCCGTCGGGCCGGTGGGTCTCGCTGTAATAGGCGGCGAAGCGCGGGTCGGCGGAGAGCGCCGGCATCACGTAGGCGAAGGGAGACAAACTCCCGCTCGCGAGATGCACCACGCCGCCGCGGATCCCGGTCTCGCCGAGCGGCCCGGCGACGGCCTCGAGGAGGGTCCGCCCCGGTGCGAGGGCGAAGGCGTGGTGGAGGCGTGCGCCGCCGGCTGCCAGCCAGCGCTCGGGCCGGGCCGGGCCCGGCTGAGCCAGGGTGGCGAAACCGGGCCGCGTCGGATCGGCGCCGCTCACGCCTGCGCCCTCTCGCCCAGCAGCCCGGCGGCTTCCAGCTCCTCGCGCACCATCTTCTTGGTGATCTTGCCGTAGCCGGATTTCGGCAGCGACTCGCGCAGGATGACCCGGCGGGGCAGCTTGTAGCGGGCGACCTTGTCGAACAGGAACGCCATCACGTCGTCCTCGGACAGCGCCATGCCCTCGCGCGGGACGCACACCGCGATGCCGATCTCGCCCCAGGTCGGGTCCGGAACGCCGAGGACCGCCGTCTCGGCCACCGCCGGATGGGCCAGGATCTTCTCCTCGATCTCGCGCGGATAGATGTTCGAGCCGCCCGAGATGTACATGTCGGAGGCGCGGCCCGTGATGTAGAGGAAGCGCTCGGCATCGAGGAAGCCGAGATCGCCGGTGCGGAACCAGCCGTCCCGGAAGGCGTCGGCGTTGGCCTTCGGGTTCTCCCAGTAGCCGGCGAAGACCGCCGGCCCGCAGACGCAGATCTCGCCGGTCTCCCCGGGAGCGACCTCGCGGCCCTCGCCGTCCTGGATCTGCACCTGCATCCCGGTGCGCTCGAAGCCGCAGGTGCCGATCTTCACTGCCGGGCCGTCCTCGGCCTCGTGCAGGGCGGGGGGCAGCACCGTGATGTTGCCGGTAACCTCGCCGAGGCCGAAATACTGCACGATCACCTTGCCGAGGCTGCGCAACGCCCGCTTCTGGTCCTCGCGGTACATCGGCGCGCCCGCGTAGATGATGTAGCGCAGGGACGCGTGGTCGTGGGCGTCGACCGCCGGGTGCTCGACCATCATCTTCAGGATCGTCGGCACGGTGAACATGTTGGTGACGCGGTGGCGCGCGACCAATCCCCAGACCTCCGCGGCGTCGAAGCGCTCCGAGCCCGGCAGCACCGAGGTCACCGCGCGGGCGACCTGCGCCACCGCGTGCACGCCCGCCCCGTGCGAGAGCGGTGCCACCACCAGCGAGGCGTCGGTCTCCGGGCTCGTGCCCGGCATCAGGTCGCAGAGGTGGTTGGTGATCACGAAGGCCATCTGGCCGTGGGTCAGCACCGCGGCCTTCGGCTTGCCGGTGGTGCCGGAGGTGTAGAAGAACCAGCACGGGTCGTCGTGCTCGACGCCCTCATTCGCAACGGTCTGCCCCTCGCCGGAGGCCACCACGGCCTCGTAGGCCTCGCCCTCGGCCGGTCCCTCGCCGATGACGACGACGTGGCGCAGCGACGGGCAGGCCTCCCGCACCGCCGCGACGTGCTCGGGATAGTCGGCGTGGCACAGGAAGGCGGTCGCGCCCGACTGGCTCGCGAGGTACGACACGTCGCCGGGCATCAGCCGGAAGTTCGTCGGCACGAACACGGCGCCGAGGCGGAACGCCGCGTACATGATCTCCAGGATGGCGTTGCCGTTGCGGGCGTGCACCAGCAGGCGGTCGCCCTTGGCGATCCCGCGCGCCCGAAGCGCCGCCGCCAGCGCCGAGACCCGGGCGTCGAAGGCGCGCCACGTCCAGCTCCGCTCGCCCCACACGATCGCCGGTCGGTCCGGGTGGCGCGCGGCGGCCTGGGTGAGCGAGTGGGCGAGGTTCATCACCCGGCGCGACATCGGCCTCATCGGGCAGCCCTCCGGCTCGTCTGGGTCACGTCGTATCCTCCCTCGGTGCGTCGGCCTTCGGCCCGTGCGCGTCGGGGGAAGCTTACGATGCCCCCACCCCGCAGCGGAAGCGCGCGACGCGCATGCGCTCGGCTACGAGGCGCGCGACTTGAAGCTGAGGCGGTGGTGGCGGGTGACGCCGAGGCTCGCCATCGCGGCCCGGTGCGCGGCGGTGCCGTAGCCGACGTTGCGCTCCCAGGCATAGGCCGGGTGGCGCCGGGCGAGCGCGCGCATCAGCCGGTCGCGCACCACCTTGGCGACGATCGAGCTCGCGGCGATCTGCGGCACCAGCCGGTCGCCGCCGACGAAGGCCCGGCACGGCAGGGGCAGGCCGGGCGGCACGTCGCGCCCGTCCACCGCCACCTCGGCCTCGATGCCGAGGCGCACCACCGCCCGGCGCATCGCGTCGAGGGTCGCGGCGCGCACGTTGATCCGGTCGATCAGGTCGCGGGAGCCGCCGGCCAGCGCGACGCGGCCCGCCTCCATGATCCGCGGCGCCAGGCGCTCGCGGGTGGCGGCGTCGAGGCGCTTGCTGTCGTCGAGGGCCTCGAGCAGGTCCGGGGGCAGGGCGGCGGGGTCGAAATGCACCGCCGCCACGATCACCGGACCGCAGAGCGCGCCGCGGCCGACCTCGTCGCAGCCGATGACGACGGGATAGCGGGTGGCGTGGCGGGCATCGAACGGGCGCATGGGCGAGGTGTGCCGCAACTGGGGTTTCGAAATCCCTCCCGGGCGCCGGGTGCCGCATCGGCACCGGAGGCCGTTGCGGGCGTTTTCGTGGTAAGCCTCACGCCCGACACGAGGAGGATGCATGACCACGCCGCCGCGGCAGAACCACTACCTGGCGCTCGCGCTGCCGATCGGGCTCCTGGCCGGCGCCCTGGCAATCGGCTTCTGGACCCTCGACGAGATCCGCATCACCCGGGCCCGCGCGCTCACCGCGCAGATGTGGTCCCAGCCCTGACGGCCCTGCGGGCCCCGGCGCAAAAAAGGGACCGCGCTCCGAGGAGGCGGCCCTGAAGTCGTTTGGGTCTCGAAACCTCAGGAGGATGCCCTGCCCGTCGTCACCGCGGCGGCCGCGAGGGCCGGGGCGGCCGCCAGGCCGGGCCGAGAGGTCGATACCGTCTTGCGCGCGCATCAAGGCCGGCGCGGGGCGTGATTCGGGCGGTTCTGTGGCCGGCACGTCCCCGCCGAGCGGGTTTTTCACTGCGTGCTGGCGTGTTCCCGGACCGGTGTCGCCCGGACGCAACCCTTGCGGGGCGGATTTCGGACTCCCATCATGGCGGGAGGCGGGCCGTTCGCCGGCTCACCACCCGGCGCCCGGTCGGATTCCCGTGAACCGGGCGGGTTCGCGAATCATCCCGACGGGCGAATCACCCTGACAGGCAGGAGAAGCGATGAGCGAGGGAGAGACTGCCGATAGCCGGAGCACCGGTTCCCCGTCCGGTGCGCATGTCGTGCCCTTCCCCCGGGCCGTGCCGCCGCAGGTGTCGTTCCATCGCGACGAGTTGCGGATCATCCTGAACCTCTACGGACGGATGGTCGCCGAGGGCGAGTGGCGCGACTACACGATGGACTTCAACCGCGAGAAAGCGGTGTTCGCGATCCACCGCCGCACCTCGGAGCGGCCGCTCTACCGGATCGAGAAGGACCCGCGCCTCGCCCGCCGCCAGGGCGCCTACGCGGTGATCGCCGAGACCGGCCGCATCCTCAAGCGCGGGCACGACCTCGCCCAGGTGCTGCGGGTGCTGGAGAAGCCCCTGCGGGTGGTGTGATCCGGGATCCGGACGATTGCGTCCGGATTCTCGTACCGGCTGCCGGCGCGGCGCACGAGCGACGCCGGAAGCCGCATGGCGACGCAATCGATCGGATGTCGCGTGAGGCCGGGCGCCGTCGCCAATTCTTCGTGACCGGATCGCGGCGATCTCGACCGATCCCGCGAACCGCCCCTTAACGCTCCCGCGCGCCGGCCGGTCCTTCACCGGTCGGCAAGCATCTTTGCCAACCGGAACGACAGGTTTCCCGGCGGATTGTCGCTTGGCTGATGAAGGTCACGCTCGAGGACCGCAGGGATGCACAAGCAGAGTGGATGGGCCGCGGCGGCGTTCGCCGCGGCAGTGCTGGCGGCCGGCCCGGCCGCCGCGCGGGAACTGGTCGCGTTCGACGCGGCGACGGAGGCCGGCACGGTGGTGGTGCGCACCGCCGAGCGGCGGCTGTACTTCGTCAACGGCGACGGGACGGCGATCCGCTATCCCGTCGCGGTCGGCAAGGCCGGCAAGCAATGGACCGGCTACGCCCGCATCGACGGAAAGTACCTGCGGCCGGCCTGGTCGCCGCCCGACGAGGTGAAGCGCGACAATCCCCGCCTGCCGGAGGTGATCGCCGGCGGCTCGCCGAGCAACCCGATGGGGGTGGCCGCGCTCACCCTCGACCGGGGCGAGTACGCCATCCACGGCACCAACCGTCCGGGCTCGATCGGCACCTTCGCGTCCTACGGCTGCATCCGGATGTTCAACCAGGATGTCGCCGACCTGTACGGCCGCGTCCAGGTCGGCACCACCGTGGTGGTGACGCGCTGAGGGCGTCCCGGCCCTCGCGCCCCGTGCCTCACGCGGGCGGCGAGGTCGCCTCGATGGCGGTGAAGCGCTCGATGATGCGGTAGGTGTGCTCGGCGCCCGCCGGCACCAGCCAGGAATCGCCGGGCTCCAGCCGCACGGTCCGGCTCTCGACCACCAGCTCGGCCCGGCCCGAGACCACGTAGCCGACGGTCTCGTAGGGGCGCGCCGCGCTCGGCTTGTCGTCGGTCGGCGCCTCGTCGACCCACATCCGCATCGCGACCTGCTTGCCGGCCGCGAGGCGACGCTGGCCGTCCGGCCCCTGCGGCGCCTGTGCGCCGGACACCTTGTCGATCGTCGTGTCGCCCATGATCCTGCTCCTGTCGGGGACGTCTCGCGACCCCAACGGAAGCGGAGGGACGGCGTTCCCGTGCCTGGTGGGTCAGCGCAGGGTCGCGGCGATCGCCCGCTGGATGCCGCGGATGTCGGCGCCGCGCTTGAGGGTGCGGGCGATCGGCTCGGGCCGGCCCGAGACCCAGATCGTCAGCTCCGAATCCATGTCGAAGCTGCCGGCATTCTCGATCGAGAACGAGGTGATCGCCCGGTAGGGCACCGTGAGGTAGGAGACCTTGCGGCCGGTCACGCCCTGCTTGTCGACCAGGATCATCCGCCGGTCGGTGAAGACCATCAGGTCGCGGATCACCCGGAAGGCGACCTGCACGGTCTCGCCCGGGACGAGCATCCCGTCGAGTTCCTGCGCCACCGCCTCCGGCGCCGCGTCGCTGCCATGGCCGAGCAGGCCGTCGAGCAAGCCCATCGTCGCGTCTCCTCGAATGAAATCCGGTCAGAAGTCCGACGCCAGGCCCTTCACCTCCCAGTCGTCGTAGCGCACCGGCTCCAGGCCGCCGCGCCCGTTGATCTCGCGCTCGCTCCGGATCTCGGCGGCGTGGGCGTCGATCGCGGCACGGCGCGCCTCGGCCTCCGCCAGGGCGCGCTGCGCGGCGGGCGATAGGACCCTGGACGGGGCCTCGGGCCCGCTCGCGACCGGCTCGGGGGAAGGGGCGTCGCTCTCGCTCATCGGTCGGTCTCTCGTGTCGCGGCGCTTGCATCTCGGGCGGCCGGATGCCACCCCGGCCGAAAGGCCGCGCGATCCCTCCGAGGTGGAGGGCGCGGCGGGCAGCGTCAAGGTCGGGGCGCGGGCGACGATCCGCCCCGGCGCGGGTGGAGTGGGGATGGACGGATTTGACAACGCGGTCGCCGGCTTGCCGGCGCGGCGCCTCGCCTGGGAGACCGTGGCGGACCTCATCGGCAAGAACCGCGGCACCGCGCTCGAGGACGCGATCGAGCCGGCGACCCAGCGCGCCGCCCTGCCGCCCCAGGATGCGGGGCTCGCCCGCGCCATCGCGGCGACGACCTTCCGGCATCTCGGGGTGATCCGCCACGCCCTGCACGCGCGACTGGCCAAAGGCCTGCCCGAGGACCAGCCGGGCCTCGTCGCCCTCCTCGCCACCGGCGCAGCGCAGATCCTCTACCTCAACGTCCAGGACCACGCCGCCGTCGACCTCTCGGTGCGCCTGGCGAAGTCGGAGCCCGGCCTCCAGCACCTTGCCGGTCTCGCCAACGCGGTGCTGCGCCGGATCGCCCGCGAGCGCGACGCGATCCGCCAGGAGGGCGACGCCGAGCCGCTCGCCCTCAACACCCCGGCCTGGCTCGCCAGGCGCTGGGTCGCCGCCTACGGCGAGGAGACGGCCCGCGCCATCGCGGCGGCCAACGCCCGCGGGGCCGGGCTCGACCTCACCCTGCGCCCGGGCGTGCCGGTGCCCGAGGGGCTCGTCGGGCAGCGCCTGTCCGGCGCCGGCAGCCTGCGCCTCGACGACGCCCGCACGCCGGTGCCGGAGCTGCCGGGCTTTGCCGAGGGCGCCTTCTGGGTCCAGGACGCCGCCGCGGCCCTGCCGGCCCACCTCCTCGGCGTGCGGCCGGGGGAGCAGGTCGCCGATCTGTGCGCCGCGCCCGGCGGCAAGACCGCCCAGCTCGCCGCGGCGGGCGCCGAGGTGCTGGCGGTCGACCGCTCGGCCGCGCGCCTGCGCCGCCTCAACGAAAACCTCGCCCGCCTCGGCCTGACCGCGGAGGTGCTCGCCGCCGACGCCCTGACCCTGTCGGAGGCCAGGCTGTTCGACGCGGTGCTGCTCGACGCGCCCTGCAGCGCCACCGGCACCCTGCGCCGCCACCCGGACGTCGCCTGGGGCAAGCGCGAGGACGACCTCCTGCGCCTCGTCGCGCTCCAGCGCCGGCTCCTCGACAAGGCGGCGCGGCTCGTCCGCCCGGGTGGGCGCCTCGTCTACTGCACCTGCTCGCTCGAGCCGGAGGAGGGCGAGGCCCAGGCCGAGGCGTTCCTGAAGCGCAACCCCGCCTTCGTGCGCCGCCCGGTCACCGCCGGGGAGGCTGGGGATCCTGCCTTCGTCACCGCGGCCGGCGACCTGCGCACGCTGCCGTCGCACTGGCCCGGCGAGGGGGCCGGGAGCCGCGGCGGGCTCGACGGATTCTACGCCGTCCGCCTGGAGCGCCGGGACGCGTGAGGGCCGGAACGCGGCGGCCCGACCGGAATCCCTGTTCACGGCGCCACTCGGTGGTTTGACCCCACGATGATCCTTGACCATTCCTTGACGGGGGCCGGCGCCGCGGGGCGGCGGCCGGGCAGGAGGTGGCGTGGGTTGGGGGCCTGACCGCTGGCGGTTCTACCGGCTCGTCGGGCGCGCGGCCGGCCGCTCGCTGCGCCGCGTCGCGGCCCGCGCGACCTCGCGGCCCTCGGCGCTGACGCGCCTGCGTCCGACCGGCCTCGTCATCGCGCCGCAGGACCTGCGCACCAGCGACGCCACGATCGCGGCCGACATCTATGCCGGCCTGTTCGTGTTCGCCGGCCGGGCGCTCGCCACCGGCGGGCGCTCGCCGTTCGATTTCGCGCCGCCCTCGGCGGAATGGGGCGAGCAGCTCTACGGCTTCGGCTGGCTGCGCCACCTGCGCGCCGCCGAGAGCGCGCTGTCGCGCGCCAACGCCCGGGCCTTCGTGCAGGACTTCATGGCCGGGCGCGGCGACCGCGATCTCGCCGAGCGCCCGGCGGTGGTGGCGCGCCGCCTGATCTCGCTGCTCAGCCAGTCGCCCCTGGTGCTGGAGGGCGCCGACCACGCCTTCTACCAGGCGTTCCTGCGCCAGATCGGGCGCTGCACCCACGCCCTCGACCGGGCGCTGCGCCGCGGCATCCTGCCGGGCGACCGGCTGCTCGCCGCGGTGGCGCTCGCCTATGCGGGTCTGTGCTGCGAGGGGTTCGATCCGGTGCTGCGCCGGGGCACGCGGCTCCTCCACCGCGAGCTGACCCGCCAGATCCTGCCCGACGGCGGCCACCGCAGCCGCGATCCGGGCTTCGCCAAGGACCTGCTCCTCGACCTGCTGCCGCTGCGCCAGAGCTTCCTCAGCCGCGACACCGCCCCGCCGGAGGCCCTGCTCAACGCCGTCGACCGGATGCTGCCGCTCCTGCGGCTCCTGCGCCACGGTGACGCCTCGCTCGGCCACCACAACGGCATGGGGGCGACCGCGGCCGACCAGCTCGCGACCCTGCTGGTCTACGACGGGGCGCTCGCCCGGCCGCTGATGCACGCGCCCCATTCGGGCTATGCCCGCCTCGAGGGCGGGGGCGGCACCCTCGTCGTCGCCGATGTCGGGCCCGCCCCGCCGCCGGCCTTCTCGGCCCGGGCCGGCGCAGGTTGCCTGTCGTTCGAATTGTCCTGCGGCCCGCAGCGGCTGGTGGTGAATTGCGGCATGCCGGCGACCGGCGAGGAGCTGCGCGCGCTGTCCCGCACCACCGCGGCCCATTCCACCGCCTGCCTCGCCGACAGCTCGTCCTGCCGCTTCCTCGGCGTGAAGCAGGCCGGGCTGATCCATCCCCTGGCCAGCTGGCTCAAGGCCCGGATGGGATCGATCGTCGTGCGCGGGCCCGCCGAGGTCGCGGTCGAGCGTGGCACCGATGCGGCGGGCGTCGACGTGCTCGCCGCCCGGCACGACGGCTACGCCCCGGTGTTCGGTCTGCTGCACGAGCGGCGCTGGCGCCTCCACCCCGACGGCGCCCTGCTGGAGGGTCATGACGGCTTCGTGCGCGCCACCGGCCCGCACGAGGGCAAGGGCCGGCGCGAGCCGGTCGAGGCCGCGATCCGCTTCCACCTGCACCCGAGCGTGCGGGCGAGCCGGGTCGGGCGCGGCGTGCGCCTTACCGGGGCCGGTGCGCCCTGGCTGTTCGAGGCCGACGAGATCGACCCGATGATCGAGGAGAGCGTGTTCTTCGCCGCCCTCAACGGCGCCCGCCGCACCGAGCAGATTGTTCTCCACCTGACGGTCGGCGACGGCACCCGGGTCGCCTGGCGCTTCCGCCGCCTCGCCGACTAGGCCCACCATCGGGAAAAAGTACCCGTCATCCCCCGTTCGGGGGTTGTACCGGCCGAATCGGCAACAACCGGACGCGCGGCCATGGTAGGGTCGCCGGAATCGAGGTCGGGCGGGGCGCGGACGGGATGAAGCTGGACGCGCCGACCCTGGTGACCGTGACCATCTTCGTGATGGTCGTGATGGGCGGCCTCTACCTCCTGTCCTGGTCGCAGTCCCGGCAGACCCGGGCCCTCGGCTTCCTGGGCGCCGCCCAGATCGTCGGCGCCGGCGCGGTCGCGCTGTTCGGCCTGCGCGGCCACATCCCGGACTGGCTCTCGATCGGCCTTGCCAACGCCGCGATGCTGCTCGCCTTCGGGCTGATCTGGGCCGGCGCGCGCTCGTTCGAGGGCCGCCGCGTCGCCGTTCGGCAGACCGGCGCCGGTGCCGTCCTGTGGCTCGCCGCCTGCCTGGTGCCGCCGTTCTACGCCTCGCTCGGCGCGCGGGTGATCCTCGCCTCGGCGGTGGCGGGGCTGTACTGCGGGCTCGCCGCCCGCACCCTGTGGCACCACCGCGGCGAGCGGCTGCCCTCGCGGGCCCCGGCGGCGATCCTGCTCGCCAGCGAGGCGCTCCTGTCCTGGGCGCGGATTCCCGCCACCCTGGTCCTGCCGGTGCCGCCGGTCGGGACCCCGACCGACCCGTTCTGGGTCGCGGCCCTGTGCTTCGTCGCCCTGCTCTACACCGTGGCGGTCGCGGTCCTGTTCATGGCGCTCGCCAAGGAGCGGCTCGAGGCCGAGCAGCGCCGCGCCGCCGAGACCGACCCGCTCACCGGCATCGCCAACCGCCGGGCGCTCTCCGGGCAGGCCCGCCGCATCCTGGCGGCCGGGCCCACCGCCCTGCTGCTGTTCGACCTCGACCACTTCAAGCGGGTCAACGACACCTTCGGCCACGCGGTCGGCGACGCGGTGCTGGTCGGCTTCTGCGCCGCCGCCCGCCAGGTTCTGCCCGGCGACGCGGCGTTTGGGCGCCTCGGCGGCGAGGAATTCGCCTGCCTCCTGCCCGGCCTCACCGTCGGGGAGGCGGCCCGGATCGCCGAGACCGTGCGCCAAGCGGTGGCGGCGATGCGTCCGGACCTGGTGCCGGGCCTCGCGGTCACGGTCAGCGTCGGCGTCGTCCGCGGCGACGGCGACTTCGAGACCCTGCTCGAACTCGCCGACCGGGCGCTCTACCAGGCCAAGGCCCAGGGCCGCGACCGGGTGGTGATCGCGGGGCCGGGCCTGCGTCAGGTCGCGTGACCGCGGCCTGACGCGCCCCCGCCCGGCATCGGCCCGGCTTGTCGTCGCCTGCACGAGACCTAAGACACCCCCTCATCCCACGAGCATCCGGGCGCATCGCCCGGCCCACGGACGAGGGCTTCCTCCATGGACTACCGCCAATTCGGACGCTCCGGCCTCAAGGTGCCGATCCTGAGCCTCGGCACCGGCACCTTCGGGGGCGGCAACGAGTTCTTCCAGCGCTGGGGCCGGACCGACGTCGCCGAGGCGAGCCGGATGGTCGATCTCTGCCTGGAGGCCGGCGTCAACTTCTTCGACACCGCCGACATCTACTCGCAGGGGGCCTCCGAGGAGATCCTGGGCCAGGCGCTGAAGGGCAAGCGCGACCGGGCGCTGATCTCCACCAAGGCGACCTTCCCGATGGGCGAGGGCCCGAACGACAAGGGGTCGTCGCGCTATCACTTGGTGCGCGCCTGCGAGGCGAGCCTGAAGCGCCTCGGCACCGACCACATCGACGTCTACTTCATGCACGGCTTCGACGCGCTCACCCCCGTCGACGAGACCCTGCGGGCCCTCGACGACCTCGTCCGCGCGGGCAAGATCGGCTATATCGGCGCCTCCAACTTCTCCGGCTGGCAGCTGATGAAGGCGCTCTCGACCTCCGAGCGCTATGGGCTCGCCCGCTACGTCGCCTACCAGGGCTACTACTCGCTGGTCGGCCGCCACTACGAGTGGGAGCTGATGCCCCTCGGCCTCGACCAGGGCGTCGCCCTGATGGTCTGGAGCCCGCTCGGCTGGGGCCGCCTCACCGGCAAGATCCGCCGCGGCGCCGACACCAGCGGGCGCATCGCGGCGGGCGGGGCCGAGGGCGGGCCGCCGGTCTCCGACGAGGCGCTGTTCCGGGTCGTCGACGTCCTCGACGAACTCGCCGCCGAGACCGGGCGCAGCGTGGCCCAGGTGGCGCTCAACTGGCTCCTCTCGCGCCCGACGGTCGCCAACATCGTGATCGGCGCCCGCAACGAGGAGCAGCTGAAGCAGAATCTCGGCGCCGTCGGCTGGAGCCTCGACCCGGCCCAGATCGCCCGCCTCGACGCGGCGAGCCACGAGACCCCGATCTACCCGTACTGGCACCAGAAGGGCTTCGACGAGCGCAACCCGAAGCCGACGACCTGGTAGTTTCCCGGAGAAATCGGCCTCGAGATAGGGGTGGGTGGCCGGCCCCGTCCGTCGCGCGGCCGCGCAGCCTGAAGTAGAGTAACCCGATCGACGTTCCCGGCTCCGCCGAGCCGGGAACGTCCGCGCCCGCCCCGAGGTGCACGATGGCGCATGCCGGCCTTCACGATCCCGCTCTCGTCGGCCTCTCGGTCGCGATCGCGATGCTGGCCGCCTTCGTCGCCCTTGACCTCGCCGACCGGATGAAGGCCGCGACCGGCTGGGCGCGCCGCGCCTGGCTGATGGCCGCCGCCCTGGTGCTCGGCGGCGGCGTCTGGTCGATGCACTTCGTGGCGATGCTGGCCTTCCGCCTGCCCGGCATCGAGATCACCTACGACCTCGGCCTCACGCTCCTGTCGCTCGCCGTGCCGGTCGCCGTGACGGCGCTCGGCCTCTCGATCGCGAAAGGACCCGGCCGCGAGGGAGGGGACGGGACCCGGCCTCGGACGGCGCGGATCGCGCTCGCGGGCCTCGTCACCGGGCTCGGCATCGTCTCGATGCACTACACCGGCATGGCGGCGATGCACCTGCCGGGCCCCCTCCGGTACGATCCGGCCTGGGTCGCCGCCTCCGTCGTGGTGGCGGTCGTGGCCGCCACGGCGGCGATCCGGCTGGCGCTCGCCGAGAGCGGCGTCGGCCTGCGGGTCGCCGCGGCCGGGGTGATGGGGCTCGCCATCGCGGGCATGCACTTCTCGGGCATGCAGGGGCTGACGGTCGCGCATCACGCCGCGGCGCTGCCCGACGCCGCCGCGGCCGGGTTCGGCCAGGCCCGCCTCGCCGTCGGCGTCACCGCGGTGACCGTGCTGGTCCTCGTCCTCGCGCTCTCGGCCGCCGCGATCGACCGGCGCTTCTCCCAGAACGCCGCCCGGGAGGCGGCGGCGCTGCGGGCCAGCGAGGAGCGCTACCGCCTGCTGCTCGAGAGCGTGACCGACTACGCGATCTTCATGCTCGACCGCGACGGCATGGTGGCGAACTGGAATGCCGGCGCCCGCCGGATCAAGGGCTACGAGGCCGAGGAGATCGTCGGCACCCATTTCTCGTGCTTCTACACCGAGGAGGAGCGGGCGCAGGGCGTTCCGGCCCGGGCGCTCGCGACCGCGCTCGCCGAGGGGAAGTTCGAGGCCGAGGGCTGGCGCCTGCGCCGCGACGGCACCCGGTTCTGGGCCAGCGTCGTCATCGATCCGATCCGCGACGGCGACGGGGCGCATGTCGGTTTCGCCAAGGTGACCCGCGACATCACCGAGCGCCGCCGAGCCCAGGAGGCCCTGGCGCAGGCGCAAGGAGCCCTCGCCCAGGCCCAGAAGATGGAAGCCGTGGGCCAGCTCACCGGCGGCGTCGCCCACGACTTCAACAACCTGCTGATGGCGGTGCTGGGCAGCCTGGAGCTGATGCGCAAGCGCCTGCCCGACGATCCCCGCCTGCTGCGCCTCCTCGACAACGCCGTCCAGGGTGCCGAGCGCGGCGCGGCGCTGACCCAGCGCATGCTCGCCTTCGCCCGGCGCCAGGAGCTGCGGCCGGAGCCCGTCGACCTCGCCCGGCTGGTGCGCGGGATGGCCGACCTCCTGCAGCGCTCGATCGGGCCGGAAATCCGGATCGAGACGCGCTTCCCGCTGCGGCTGCCGCCCGCCCTGGTCGATGCCCACCAGCTCGAACTCGCCCTCCTCAACCTCGTGGTGAACGCCCGCGACGCGATGCCGGGGGGCGGCACCGTCACGATCGCCGCGCGGGCGGGCGAGGACGAAGGGGCCGAGCGGGAGGGAGCCGGTCCGGACGAGGCCGGCACGATGCTGTGCCTGTCGGTCGCCGATACCGGCACCGGCATGGACGAGGCCGTCCTCGCCCGGGCGCAGGAGCCGTTCTTCACCACCAAGGGCGTCGGCAAGGGCACCGGGCTCGGCCTCTCGATGGTGCACGGGCTCGCGGCCCAGTCGCACGGCCGCCTGGCGCTGCGCAGCCGGCCGGGGGCCGGCACCACCGCGGAGATCTGGCTGCCGGTGGCGGCGCAGGCCGTCGCCGATCCGTCGCCGCGTTCCGCCGCAGGCCCCCGCGTCCCGCCGTCCCAGGCCTTGCTTCCATCCCAGGTGGTCCTCGTCGTCGACGACGATCCCCTGGTGCTCGAGAACAGCGCCGCGATGCTGGAAGACCTCGGCCACCGGGTGATCGAGGCCCGGTCCGGCCGGGAAGCCCTGGCGCTGATGCGCCGCGCCCGCACCCTCGACCTGGTGCTGACCGACCACGCCATGCCGGAGATGACCGGCGTCGAGCTCGCCGCGCGCATCCTCGCCGAACGCCCGGGCCTCAAGGTCATCCTCGCCACCGGCTACGCCGATCTCGGATCCGGCGAGGGAGCCCAGCTGCCGCGGCTCGCCAAGCCCTACGACCAGGCGGCACTGGCCCGGATGATCGAGACGGTCATGCGCGGCGCCGAACCGGGCGACGATACGGTGGTGCCGTTCCCCCGGAGCGCGTGAGACCGGCTCCCTCGCGCCTCACGCCGCCGGCAGCTTCCGGGCCTTCGCGTCGCGCAGGAGCGCGAGCCCCTCGGGGCCGAGATCGACGGCGAGGCGCAGCACCTCGTCGGCATAGGCCTGCGGCGTGGTGCCGGCCTGCTTGGCGGCGCGCGACAGGCGCAGGCCCAGCGCCCCGTCCACCGGGATCGAGGTGCCGCGGGGAGCGGGCTCGGCCGGGGGAGCGGCGGACGCCGGGGCGGCTGCCGGCACAGCCGTCTTGGTCGTGGCGGCGGATGTCCGCGCCGGCGCGATGTCGGCCCGGGGCGGCAGCCCGAGGGCCTGGCGCCGCCCCTGGGCCGCCAGCCGGTCGGCGCGCTCGTTGCCGGCCTCGCCGGAATGGCCCTTCACCCAGACCCAGCGCACGTCGCGCCGCGCCGCCAGCTCGTCGAGGCGCTGCATCAGCTCGACGTTCTTCACCGGGCCGGTGGTGGTGCGCCAGCCCTTGAGCTTCCAGCCCCGGATCCACTCGGTGACCGACTTCACCACGTACTGGCTGTCGCACCGCATCTCGATCGCGGCGCCCTCGGGAAAGTGCTCCAGCGCCCGGATCGCCGCGGTCAGCTCCATGCGGTTGTTGGTGCTCTGCGTCTCGCCCCCGCACAGCTCGATCGGGCCGTCCGGGGCCTGGATCACCACGCCCCAGCCGCCCGGGCCGGGATTGGGATCGCAGCCGCCGTCGGCATACACGATGGTTCGCATGGTCTCTTCGCTCGAACGTCACGACGGAATGCGGCCGCGCCCGGGCTCCGGCGCGGAGCCGCGGGCTGCCGGCCGCGACGGCAATGTCGGCCCGGAATGGTGAACAAATACCCAGGCGGTCCCCTGCGCAACCCGGTCCCTCGCGTGCGCCCCGGCCTCGCCCGCCGGGTTTCCCTGGCACGCCGCTTGCGGGCCGGCAGGGATGCGCGATGATGAGGGCACGGGTTTCCGCAAGGGGGCCGCAGTCGATCCGTCCGCGCCGATCCGCCCGCCACAGACGAGACACGCCCCATGCCAGTCGAGCCCGCCGACGCCGTCGAGGAGAGGCTGCCGCCGGCCCGCCTGCTGCCCCTGGCGCTGCAGCACGTGCTCGTCATGTATGCCGGCGCGGTGGCGGTGCCGCTGATCGTCGGCCGCGCGCTCGGTCTTCCGCCCGAGGACGTCGCCTTCCTGATCGGCGCCGACCTGTTCGCCCGCGGCCTCGCGACCCTGATCCAGTCGGCGGGGTTCCCGGGCGTCGGCATCCGCCTGCCGGTGATGATGGGCGTGACCTTCGCGTCGGTCGGCCCGATGCTGTCGATGGCGGCGCCCCCCGGGGTCGGGCTGCTCGGTATCTACGGCTCGGTCATCGCCGCCGGCCTGTTCGGCCTCCTGGTGGCCCCTATGTCAGTCGCCTGCTGCCGCTGTTTCCGCCGGTCGTCACCGGCACCATCATCCTAATCATCGGCATCTCGCTGATGCGGGTCGGCATCAACTGGGCCGGCGGCGGCCAGCCGACGATCACGAGGATCGTCGACGGCGTGCCGGTCGCCTTCCCGGACCCGAACTACGCGCAGGCCGGCGGCCTCGGCATCGCCCTCCTGGTTCTGCTGACGATCCTCGCGCTCATCCGCTGGGGCCGGGGCTTCCTCGCCAACGTCGCGGTGCTCGCCGGCATCGTCGCCGGCCCGGTCATGGAGGCCTGCCTCGGGCTCATGCATTTCGAGAAGGTCGCGGCGGCGGCCTGGTTCGCCCCGGTGCTGCCGATTCATTTCGGCTGGCCGCACTTCCACCTCGTGCCGGTCGCCACGATGTGCGTCGTGATGATCGAATCGACCGGGAAGTTCCTGGCGCTCGGCGAGATCACCGGCCGGCCGGTGACCCGGGCCGACCTCGCCCGCGGCCTGCGGGCCGACGGGCTCGGCACGCTGGTCGGGGGCTCGCAGGGCAATTGGGCGAAGTGCCATGGGGCAACGAGCCTGACGAGATAGTCGTCGTCCCCGCCTGCGGTTTTGCGGCCGAGGCGCATGGAGTCGTTGCCCTTTTTGCGGGCTGCCACGGTCACCGCGATGTGGCGGGCCGTCAGCATGTTCTGCGGAGCATGAGCGGTGCGGATGCGCGATTGATCGTCGTGGAAGGCGACGTCGAGGATCCAGTGCAGTCCGTTCTCGATCGCCCGGTACTGCCGGATGGCAGGCCCGAGGCGGTCGGCGCCGAGCGGTGACGAGGTCTTGAAGAGGCCGGCGTCGAGCGCGTTGATGACGTCGTGAGGGTATCGTGGGCGGGCAGGCCCCGCGCGTAGGGGAGCAAACGACGCAGGAAGCTCAGGCACTGGTCACCCCACAGCCGGAACTCGACGAAATCGTCCATGCCGCAGAGCGTCGCGCACAACACCAGCAGCAGGATGTCGGGCAGCGGGTAGATCACCCGCCAATGCTGGCGCGGGTCTTCCAAGGCTGAGGAATGATCCAGGATCGACAGCGATGATGGCATGGGGGCCTCGCAGAGCGACAAGCCCCTGCTCAACCACGATCCTCATCCCCGCGCAGCTCAAACCCGCTCGAGGGCTGAAGCGATTGCCCTGCTGGCTGACCCTTTCCCTGTTGCGCTCCGGATCGGGCCGGGCTACAGAGGCTTCGCGGTCAGCACCCGTAGCTCAGCTGGATAGAGCGTTGCCCTCCGAAGGCAAAGGTCACACGTTCGAATCGTGTCGGGTGCGCCATTTTCCTTGACAATTCATTCGTTCGAGCGCTGCCTGGCTACGGTTCGGTGCTGCTTGGGTGTCGCCGGAGCGAGGCGGTCGACGCCCCGAGATGGCATGGCCTCCGGGATGGCGAGGCACGAATCGTCGAGCCCTTTTCGGTTTCAGCCGCCGACGTGACGGAGCCGGTCGCGCTCGGGTTCTGGCCCCTCCCTCAAGATCACGGACCCGCACGATGCCGATCAAGGCGCTCAACGACCGCAAGAAGCTCTCGTCGGACTTCAACGAGGCCAACGACGCGTTCATCGATGCGGTGCTGGGCGCGCTGCAAGCGGGCGACATTCCCCTCGACCTAGCCCGCGCCTATCTTGCCCACCCGGTCGCCATGATGCATGCGAACGGCGCGCAGGCCGTGGCCGACTACTTCGAGCGCATCCTGTCGCAGAAGCCCAAGATCGACTGGACGCCGGGAGCCTGAGGTTCGGCCCTGCCACGAAGGCGACAGGTGACGGACGAGCGGGCGCATCCCATCCGCCCCGGGCTCGACGTCGAACAGGGGACCGAGCGTGTACAAGGTAACAGGAACCGACCCGACCGGCCGCGCGGTGACCTTCGCCTGCGGGACGGACCTGCAGGCGCTCGACAAGGTCCGGGAGCTGATGGGGCGAGGCTTTCGCGATATCTCGGTCGCGGACCCCAAGGGCAAGACGACCAGCGGCACCGCGTTCGAGCACTCCGTCGGGCTGGAATACGACTGACCCCGACCGCCCGGTCTCGATGGCGACGGGTGAGGCACGCCGCGCCGCCCGGGCGTCGTAGGCGCGTCCCGGCCTCGCGGCCCGGACCGGGCCCGTCGGTCGGTCGGCAGGGGCCTGCGATGCGGGCCGGTCGCGCATGGGCGGCGTCGGGAGCGGCATCGGCTCCCACGATTGACCGCCCCGGCCGCGCTTGCCACAAGCTTGGCCGCATGAGCGCAATCTCCCAGCGCCCTCAAGGTGGAGCCTCACCCGTGTCGCAGCTGAAGCCCGGGCTCGCCCTCGCGGCCCTTCTCGCCCTCGCCGCCTGCCAGTCGAAGACGACCGCCCCGCCGGTGGCCGCGATCGCCCCGGTCGCGGCCCTGCCGGCCGCGGGCCTGCCCGCCGGCTCCGGCTGCGGTCCCGCCATCGCCCGGACCCAGGCCATCGTCGACAGCGACGTCGCCACCGGCAACCTCAACACCCCGGTCGGCAAGCGCTTCTCGGCCGACCTCGCCAACGCCTCCGCGGCCTGCGCCGCCGGCCGCGACGGCGAGGCCCTGCACCTCCTCGCCGCCGCCCGCGCCCGCTACGGCTACCCGGGCTAGAACGCCGCGCGCGCCGCCTGGGCGAGGTCGGCGACGAGGTCGTCGGCCTCCTCGAGGCCGGCATGGAAGCGGAACATCGCGCCCTTCGGCAGCAGCGCCGAGTCGCGGCGCGGATGGACCGGCAGCACCAGCGAGACGTGGCCGCCCCAGCTCTCGGCGACCCGAAACAGCAACAGCGCGTCGACGAAGGCGTGGACCCGCTCGGCGGGCAGCGCCTCGTCGAACGCCACCGTGAACAGCCCGTTGCCGGCGCCGAAATACCGCGTGAAGCGGGCGTGCCACGGGCTCGCCGGCCGCGCCGGGCTCAGGATGTCGGCGGTGAAGGCCTGGCCCTCGAACCACCGCATCAGCGTCGCGGCGCTCGCCGCATGCCGGTCGAGCCGGGCCTGCGTGCCGTCGACCCGGTGAGACAGGCGGGTGCAGGTCTGGGGCGAGACCGCGCCGTGGCCGCTGATCCGCAGCTGCCGGCGCAGGCGCGCGAGGTCGGGTTCGTGGCGGGCCACCGCGATGCCGCTCGGCGTGTCGCCGTAGCCGCCCTCGTGCTTGGTCGTGGCCTGGATCGCGATCGCGATGCCGTGGTCGAGGGGCCGGAAGCGGACGTGGCTCGCCCAGGTGTTGTCCATCACGGTGCGCAGGCCCGCCCGTGCCGCCGCCTCGACGATCCCGGCGATGTCGGGAATCTCGAACGTGCCGCTGCCCGGCGCCTCGAGGTAGAGCATCGTGTCGGCGGGCGCGGCGCGCCGGCCGGCCTCGCGGATCAGGGCGTCGACCTCGGCGCCCGAGGCGCCCGCCGGATAGGTCAGGAGTTCCGCCCGGCCGGTCTCGCTCATGTAGCGCCAGGCCGGGAAGTAGATCCCGTCCGGGATCAGGACGAGCTTGGGCGCGAAGGCGTCGAGCACCGTCACGATGGCGGCGAGCCCCGAGGCGCAGACGACCGCGCCGGCCCCGCCATGCAGGGCCGCGAACTTGCGGCCGACCGCGTCGGCCTCCGGCGACTGGACGATGCCGTACTCGGCGCCGCCATAGGGCGCCCGGCCGGCCTCGTCGGCGGCCGCGTAGTCGGCCAGCGTCTCGAAGCCGACGCTGCTCTGCCCGAGCGAGCCGAGATCCGAACAGGCGCGGGCCCGGCCGAGGCCGCGGGGGTTGAGATGGCCGCGGGAGGCCGCGAGGTCGAGGATCGGCGCGTGGATGCGGCGGGTGGCGGGCCGGCACCGGGCCAGGAAGCCGGCGCGCCGCGCGGGCTTGCTGCCGGCCCCGGGAAGAGGCGTCTCGGGAGTCGAGCTCTCGGAGGTGGGGGGCTCGGAGGTGGAGGTCTCGGAGGTGGAGGTCTCGGAGACAGGCGGGGAGGGCGGCACGGGGCGGCTCCGTCTCGGGCGGGAATCGTTTCGCCGTATAGGGCCGTCCCGCGCCGCCCGCCACGCCGGGCCGGTCAGGCGAGCCAGCCGAGCCGGCGGCCGAGGCCGAGCGTGACGGTGATGCCGGCGAGCATCGCGATCCCGAACACCCAGCCCGACAGGGCGCCCGCCATGATGCCGGAGACGAGCGTGCCGATGCTGCAGCCGAGCCCGGTCATCGCCCCCCAGCCGAGCAGCACCCCGCCGGACAGGCCGCGCAGCACATGGCCCCGCCCGGGCCGGGCCGGCCGGAACTGGCCGGCGGCGAGCGCCGCCGCGAACGAGGCGACCACGAGCCCGCCGACGAACAGTCCGTTCGGGGTGAGGAGCGCGTCGCCGAGCGCCGTGGCGCAGCCGCGGAAGGCGTCGAGCCCCTCCAGCCGTTCCGGCAGCAGCCCCAGGGCGGCAGCCCCCTGCCGGCTGCGTCCGCCGAAATCCGCCGTGACCCCGAGGGGGCCGAGCCGCAGGTAGGACAGCGTCCCGATCGCCCCGACGGCGAGCCCCCCGAGCCAGGTCGGCCAGCGCGCCACGAACACCGCCCGCCACGGATCGGCGGCCGCCGGCGGCGGGGCGGCGGGGAGCGGCTGCCGCAGCAGCCACAGGGCGGCGCCCCCCAGCACCGCGAGCCCGGCGGCGAGGCTGCCGGCATAGCCGAGATGGCGCGGCAGCCAGGTCACCGGCGCCCCGGCGATGCCCGCGAGGTAGAGCGGGTTCCAGGTCAGGAAGCCGAGGACGAAGCCGAGGGCGGCGCCGAGGAGCGCGAACGGCGCCGTCGCCGAGCCCTCGCCGAGGCGGTAGAGATGCGCGCTCAGGCACGAGCCCGAGATCGCCATGCCGGCCCCGAAGGCGAGGCCGGCGAGCGCCAGCACCGGCCCGACCGGGCCGATATGGGCGCCGGGCGGCAGCCGCGTCCCCGACGGGTCCGGCAGCCAGGCCCCGAACACCACGGCGTAGCCCGCCATGCCCACGGCGAGCGCGGCGAGGATGCCCAGGACCCCGCGCGGGTCGCCCCGGTCGAGGAGATCCCGCCAGACGCAGAGGAAGCAGAAGCGCGAGCGCTGGAGCACGAAGCCGAACAGCGCCCCGAAGATCAGCGACAGGGCCAGCCGCCCGCTGCCCGCCTCGCCCGAGAGGTGCCAGGCGCTCCCCGCCAGCAGGCCGGCGAGGCTCAAGGAGACGCCGACGCGGAATCCTTCGCCTGCGGGGGCGGCCGCGGTGACCGCCGCGCTCGCCGTCATTTGCCGCCCCAGACCGTGCCGGCGAGGTTGACGACCGGCACGCCGACGGCGTTGCCGTATTCGGTCCACGAGCCGTCGTAGTTGCGGGCCGGATAGCCGAGCACCCGGCTCAGCACGAACCAGGAATGGCTCGAGCGCTCGCCGATGCGGCAGGAGGTGATGACCGGCTTCGAGCCGTCGATCCCGGCCTCGGCGTAGAGCTTGCGCAGCTCCTCGACGGGCTTCAGGGTCCCGTCCGGGTTCACGGCCCTGGCCCAGGGCACGTTGACCGAGCCCGGGATGTGGCCGGCGCGCACCGCCAGTTCCGGCACCCCGGCCGGCGCGATGATCTTGCCGGAGAACTCGTCGGGCGAGCGGATGTCGAGGATCTTTTCGTCGCGCTCCTTGCGCGCCACCGCCAGCACGTCGGTGAACCGGGCCCGGAGCGCCGTCGAGGCCGGGGCGACGGCGAACGCGGAGGCCGCGACCTCCGGCGTGCGGGTGTCGAGCGGCCGCTTCTCCGCCTCCCACTTCTTGCGCCCGCCGTCGAGCAGCTTGACGGTGTCGACGAGGCCGTATTGCGCGAACACTTAGGCGCCCCAGGCGGCGAACCAGTTGTTGTTGTCGCCGTAGAGCACCACCGTGGTGTCGCGGTCGATCCCGAGGCGTCGGGCGAGGGCGGCGAACTTGTCCGGCCCGGCGATGTCGCGGCTCACCGTCTCGACGAGGTCGGTGTGCCAGGCGACGTTGTGGGCGCCCGGGATGTGGCCGCGCTCGTAGACGCCCGGATCGACGCTGACCTCGACGATGCGCAGCTTACCGGAATCGAGGTTCTTCTCCAGCCACTCGGTCGAGACCAGCGGGCTCGCCTCGGCGTCCCGGACCGGTGACGCCGCCGTCGTGCCGGTTTTCGCGCCGGCCGCCGCGCCGGCTGTCGCCGGGGTGGGGCCGGCGGGCAGCAGCAGGGCCGCGAGCGCGGCGCCGGCGAGGCTCGAGCGAAACACGATCGTCTTGCGCATGGTCGTCCCCCGAGGCGCCCGGTCGTGCCGGCACGCTCCCTCTCGTCTTGTGAAGATGTGTCGAATGCTTCGATAACTCGACCGTGTCGAGATTTTGCAGAAATCATCTCGCTGATCAACTGAAGAGATATTCTTAATTGAGACGAGTCGAGAGAAGATCGACGCGCCTTCGCGGCAGCCGGCGACGAGGATTATCCGGCCCCGGTCGTGCGTGGGACCGCTCGCGGCGGTTCGGCTTTCGTCCGGGCGCCCTAGATCGCCTGCACGGACACGACCGGAGACCCCCGATGCAGACCCCGCCCGACGACCTCGACGCCCGCGCCCTCGGCGAGGCCGCCCCCGGCAAGGGGCTCGCCCGCGAGGCCTGCCCGTATGCCGAGGGGACGCAGGCCCGCACCCTGTGGCTGGCCGGCTACGACGCCGCCGTGGCGGCGGGCGCCGCGCCGGTGACGGGCGGGATCAAGCGCGAGCCCGGCCGCTGAGCCCCGGCATGGACGCGATCGCTCCCGCCCATCCGCCGGCCCCGCGCCTCGACCGCAAGGCGGTCGGCGCCGTCGTGCTCGGCAACGCCCTCGAATTCTACGACTTCACCGTCTACGCCTTCTTCGCCAAGGCGATCGGCGAGGCGTTCTTTCCGGCCTCCGACGCGAGCCACAGCTTGCTCGCCTCGCTCGCGCTGTTCGGCGTCGGCTACGTCATGCGGCCGATCGGCGGCGCGCTGATCGGCGCGCTCGCCGACCGGGCCGGGCGCAAGCCCGCCATGCTGGTCACCATCGCCCTGATGGCGCTCGGCATGCTGATGCTCGCGGCCTGCCCCGGCTACGCGCAGATCGGCGGCTGGGCGCAGGCCATCGTCATCGCCGGCCGGCTGATCCAGGGGCTGGCGCTCGGCGGCGAGGTCGGTCCCTCCACCGCCTACCTGCTCGAGGCCGCGCCGCCCCGGCACCGCGGCTTCGTCACGAGCTGGCAGATCGCCAGCCAGGGCTGCGCGGCCCTCTTCGCCGGGCTGCTCGCCACGGCGCTGGCGCTGACGGTCGGCGACGCCGCCATGGCGCAGTGGGGCTGGCGGGTGATGTTCCTCGTCGGCCTCGCCGTCGTGCCGGTCGGCCTGATCATCCGCAGCCACCTGCCGGAGACCGGCGGCGCCGAGGCCGACCCGCAGGCCGCCGCCTCGACGGGCGCGGTGATCCGCCGGCTCCTGCGCGACCACGGCCGCCTGCTCGCCCTGACCTTCCTGGTCGTCGCCGCCTCGACGGTCTCGAACGCCGTCGGCACCAACATGCCGGTCTATGCCGGGGCGACGCTCGGCCTGTCCGAGACCGCCGCGACGGCGGTGCCGATCGCGCTCGGCCTCGCCTCGGTGGCGTTTCCGCTGCTGGGCGGGTTTCTCGCCGACCGGGTCGGCCGGCGCCCGGTGATGATCTGGCCCCGGGTGCTGATCCTGCTGCTCGCGGTGCCGGCCTTCGCCTGGCTCCTGCGGGCGCCGGGGCCGCTCGCGGTCTACGCGGTGACCTTCCTGCTCTCGGCCCTGTCCTCGATCAACGCGGCGGCGATCATCGTCGGCATCCCGGAATCGCTGCCGCGCTCGGTGCGCAGCTCCGGCCTCGCCATCGTGTACGCGCTCGCCGTCTCGGTGTTCGGCGGCAGCACCAACTACGTGATCAACTGGCTGATCGCCGCGACCGGGGACCGGATGGCGCCGGCCTACTACCTCGCCGCCTTCAGCCTCGTCGGCACGGTGGCGGCCTGGATGCTGCCCGAGACCCGCGGCCGCGACCTCGACGACACTGCATGATCGTCCCGCCCCGCCTCTCGGGGCGGGGCGATTTCGGGGCGGGGTGGTTTCGGGGCCGGGCGCTTTTCGGGAGGGCCCGCACGGCAAACCGTGCCACAAGCCGGAGGACCCGGCTTCCGCCCCGGCCGCGCCCTCGAACGGAAACCCTCCCCGTCATGAGCCTCGAGACCGAGACGATGCAAGCGAAGACGACGCAGAGGTGGCGCTTCCTCGCCCCCGGCCGGCGCGTCCCGGGATCGCCGCTCGCCTTCCTGCTCTTCGCCATCGCGGTGGCGACCGGGGGCTGGAACTACGTCGAGGCCGCCCGCAACCGCGAGGAGACCGAGCGGCTCGGCCGGGTCCTGGCGCAGAGCGAGCGCGTGCTCTCCAGCATGAAGGACCTCGAGACCGGCCAGCGCGGCTTCGTGCTCACCGGCCGCGAGGACTACCTCGACCCCTACACCGCGGCCCTCGGCCGGATCGGCGGCGAGCTCGACCGGCTCGACGCGGACACGCCCGACCGGGCCCTGCGCGCGCGCCGCCGTGCCGTGATCGACGCCGAGACGGAGTATGCCGGCCGCGTCGTCGCCGCGCGCCGGGCCGGCGGCGAGGGGGCCGACGGGCGCGACGCGGCCCTGGCGCTGATCCAGACCGGGGAGGGCAAGCGCGCCATGGACGCGGTGCGCGCCCTCACCCGGGAGGTCCAGGACGACGCCGCGGCCGGGATGCGCCGGCTGGCCGAGGCGAATGCCCTGCGCACGCCGATCCTCTCCCTCGTCACCCTCCTGTCGGCGCTCGCGGCGGCGGGCCTGCTCGCCCGCCTCGCCCTGGTGCGCCGCCGCGAGAGCCAGCGCATGGCCGACCTCCTCGAGAGCGTCCTGGAGAACGCGCCGGTCGGCCTCGGCTTCCTCGACCGCGACCTGAACCTGCGCCACATGAACCGGGCGCTCGGCAACATGAGCGAGCGCGGCTTCGGTGCCGATGTCGGCGCGCCGATCTGGGCGCTGCTGCCGTCCCTGCGCGACGCCCTGGCGCCCAAGCTCGCGGCGGCCCGCGACAACGGCCTCGTCACCGCCAACATCGAGGTCGGCGTGCCGGCGCCGAGCGCGCCGGGCGGGGTGCGCCACTTCGAGGTCAGCTTCTTCCCGCTGCGCGGCCGCGGCCGCGGCCCGGAGACCGAGCGGGCCGACGGCGTCGGCATCGTCATGGACGACGTGACGCTCGCCAAGCTCGCCGAGCGCCGCCGCGCCGACAGCGAGGAGCGCTTCCGCTCGCTCACCGAGGCGACCTCGGCCATCGTCTGGACCACCACGCCGGACGGGGCGTTCCGCGAGAGCGCCTCGGAATGGACCCGCTTCACCGGCCAGGCCCCCGCCGAGGCGGCCGGCCAGGGCTTCCTGGCGGCGGTCCATCCCGACGACCGCGAGGCGACGCGGGAGGCCTGGGAGCGGGCGGTGACGGGCCGCACGCTCTACGCCATCGAGCACCGCCTGCGCCGGCACGACGGGGTGTGGCGCTACATGGAGGGCCGCGCCGTCCCGATCCTGGAGGAGGACGGGCGGGTGCGCGAGTGGGTCGGCGCGCATGCCGACGTCACCGCCCGCAAGGAGGCCGAGCTGGCGCTCGAAGCCGCCAAGGTGGCGGCCGAGGAGGCCAACCGTGCCAAGAGCCAGTTCCTCGCCAACATGAGCCACGAGCTGCGCACGCCGCTCTCGGCGGTGATCGGCTACGCCGAGATGCTGCAGGAGGAGATGGAGGATCTCGGCGAGGAGAGCCTGCTCGCCGACATGCGCAAGATCGAGGCGAATGCCCGCCACCTGCTCGGCCTCATCAACGACGTGCTCGACCTCTCGAAGATCGAGGCCGAGCGGATGGAGGTCTACGCCGAGGACCTCGACGTGGCCGAGACCCTGCGCGACGTCGCCACCACGGTCGACGCCCTGGTGCTCAAGAAGGGCAACACCCTCGACCTGCGCCTCGGCGACGGGCTCGGGCAGGCGCATACCGACGCGACCAAGCTCCGGCAGTGCCTGATCAACCTGCTCAGCAACGCGGCGAAGTTCACCGAGGACGGCCGGATCACGCTGTCGGCGGTGCGCGAGCACCGGCCGGGCGGCGACGTCCTGCGCTTCGCCGTGACCGATACCGGCATCGGCATGACCGAGGAGCAGCAGGCGCGGCTCTTCCAGCGCTTCACCCAGGCCGATGCCTCGACCACCCGCCGCTTCGGCGGCACCGGCCTCGGGCTTGCCATCACCCGGGCCTTCGCCCGGATGCTCGGCGGTGAGATCGCGGTGGCGAGCCGGCCCGGGGAGGGCACCACCTTCACCCTGGACCTGCCGGCCCTCTACGAGGCGCGCGACCAGGCCGAGGCTGCCCCGACGGGACCTGACGCGGCGGAGCCCGCCGCCGCGCCCCGGCCTGAGGCCGGCTCGAACCTCGTCCTCGTCGTCGACGACGACCCGGCGTCCCGCGACCTGCTCGTCCGCTTCCTGAAGCGCGACGGGTTCCAGGTCGCCACCGCCCCGGACGGCCGCGCCGGGCTGGAGCAGGCGCGGGCCTTGCGCCCCCGCGTCGTCCTCCTCGACGTGACGATGCCGCGGATGGACGGCTGGGCGGTGCTGCGGGCCCTGCGGGCCGACCCCGACTTCGGCGCGACGCCGGTGATCATGGTCACCGTGCTCGACGAGCAGAACCTCGCCTTCTCGCTCGGCGCGACCGACTACCTGCACAAGCCGGTGGAGTGGGGGGCGCTCAAGGAGGCGATGGAGCGCTTCCGCCCCGCCATCCACGAGGGTCCGGTCCTCGTGGTCGACGACGATCCCGACGTGCGCGAGCGCATGACCACGATGCTGACCCGTGAGGGCTGGCGGGTGGCGAGCGCCGAGAACGGGCTCGCCGGCCTCGAGGCCGTCGGGGTGCGAAAGCCCGGCCTCGTCCTCCTCGACCTGATGATGCCGGAGATGGACGGCTTCGGCTTCCTGCGGGCGTTGCGCGACAAGCCCGAGTGGCGCGACATCCCGGTCGTCGTCCTGACCGCCAAGGACGTCACCGCCGAGGACCGCCGCCGTCTCGCCGGCCGGGCCGACCGCATCCTGCCCAAGGCCGGCCTCGGCATGGCCGACCTCGCCGCGACCCTGCGCGGGCTGATGGGGTCGGCGGCCGGAGGCGAGGCCGAGGCGCCGGACCGGCCGGTGTCACCGTCGGAGTAGGGGATCGGCCGGCCTCGCGGCTGCGCGTCGCGGGGCCGGCACGACGGCGCGCCCTACCTTGGCCCGATGATCCTGCTTCGCCACGGCCAGAGTGAGTTCAACCTGCATTTCCACGCGACGGGGGTCGATCCCGGCATCGTGGATGCGCCCCTGACGCCGCTCGGCCACGGGCAGGCGGAGGCCGCCGCCCGGGCCCTGGCGGGGGAGGGGGTGCGGCGCATCCTGTGCTCCCCCCTGACCCGGGCGCTCCAGACCGCGACGCCGGTGGCCGACCGCCTCGGCCTGCCGATCCTCGTCACCCCGATGGTGCGCGAGCGCCGGGGCGCGAGCTGCGACACCGGCACCTGCCGGACCGACCTCGCCCGCGCCTGGCCGCATCTCGATCTCGACCACATGGACGAGGTCTGGTGGCGCGGGGCCGACGAGGCGGACCAGGAGCCCGACCACCTGTTCGAGGCCCGCGTGGCGGCCTTCGGCACGGCGATGGCCGAAGATCCGGACTGGGCCCACACCCTCGTCGTCTGCCACTGGGTGTTCATCATGGCGGTCACCGGCTGCAGCCTCGCCAACGGCGAATGGGTCCGCTGCCGGATGGACGAGGCCGGCCGGCTCGCGGCGGTCGAGCGCTGACCGCCGCCAGCCCGGCTCAGGCGAACGGATCGGCGACGATCGGCCAGAGCGGCCGGCCGGCCCGCGGCAGGACGAGCGCCGCGAAGTCGGGGTTGGCGCTGCCCGTCACCGCGACGTGGAGGATGCGGTCGGCCCGCGGCGCGAAGCCGGCATTGAAGTGCTGGGCCGACTTCACGAACACGGTGGCGTAGTCGGTGAGCGAGACGCCGAACTGCTCGAAGGCCGAGGGCTGGAAGACCTGGGTGCGCAGGGCGTTGAGCACGATGTGCAGGCCGCCGGCCTCGACCATCACGCAATCGCCCATCGGCTGCTTGCCGTTGCCGTAGGTCTGGACCGCGTCCGCCTGGATGCCGATCACCCGCACGGCGAGATCGACGGGATCGCCCGACATCGGCCCGGTCTTGCCGCCGACGCGCAAGGCCAGGCGCGCGCCGAGGCCGGCCTCGCGGCAGAGCCGGACCGCGACCGGATCCCAGAAGCTGCCGATGGCGCAGCGCGTCGCGCCGGCCTCGACGAGGGCGCGCAGCAGGAAGGTCGAATCGCTCGCCGATCCCGCCCCGGCATTGTCCGAGACGTCGGCCAGCACCGTCACGCCCTCGGCGGGCTTCAGCGCCACCTGCACCGCCTCGTCGAGGGTCAGGAGCCGGTCGGTGGTCGCCTCGCGCATCTCCCACAATTCGCGGGCGAGCGCCTCGGCGGTGGCCCGGGCCAGGTCCGGGTCGCCGTCCGTCACCGCCACCACCTTGGCACCGACATCCGGGAGGTCGGCCCAGGGAAAGCCGTGGGCGAGCGACAGGGACAGGATGCCGTCCCGCCCCTCCGCCGCGCTCATCCGGTCGACGAAGCCGCGGGTCGGCTGGTTGGGCGTGCGCCACACCGCCAGCATCCGGCAATCGGCGACGGCGATCGTCGGCCGGATCCGGCCCGCCCGCGCGTCGTCGCAGAGGCGGAAGAGGTCGCGCGCCCGGTCGTCGACGTCGATGTGGGGGTATTCCTTGTAGGTGAGCAGCACGTCGGAGGCCGCGACGATGCGCTCGCTCAGGTGGCAATGCAGGTCGAGCTCGACCCCCACCGTCACCCCCTTGCCCACGATCTCCCGGGCCGCGGCGACGAGCTCGCCCTCGCAATCGTCCTGCTCCTCGGCGACCATCGCGCCGTGGAGGTCGAACAGCACCATGTCGACCGGGCCGGCGGCCCTGAGGTCGGCCAGCACCCGGTCGCGCAGGTCCACCCACACGTCCTGGCGCGTCGGCCCGCCCGGCGGGGCGAAGGCCGCCAGGCTCTCCACCACCGCGTAGCCGGCGGCCTCGCCCATCGTGCGCCAGACCTTGAGCGGCCCGGCGAACCAGTGATCCGAGGTGCGGGAGGCGCCGGTCTCGACGTAGAGGTCCTCGAGGAAGGCGGCGCGCCCGGTCGGGATCGGCGAGAAGGTGTTGGTCTCGGTGCCGAGCGCGGCGATGAAGAGCTTCACGGATGGGTCTCCTCTGGGAGATGGTCTTCGAGACGGAGCCGGATCGGGGCGGCGCGCCTCATGCTCGCGACGTCGTCCCGGGCCCGCCTTCGGCCCCGGGATGACCCTGATTCCACGATCCTGTCGAGGGGCCGGCCCTCACCCCGCCGCCACGTGGACGCCCGGCCGCTTGCCGTCGTTCCACTTCCCCCCGATGGCGCGCTCGACCTGGGCGGCGAGCTGGAGCAGCAGCCCGTCGGCGCCCTGGCGCGCCTGCGCCTGGATGCCGAGCGGCAGGCCGTGCTCGTTCCAGGCGAGCGGCATCGACAGGGCCGGCAGGCCGCACAGGTTGGCGAGCGGCGTGTAGGCGAAGTTGCGCCACAGGTTCTCGAACCAGGCGTGGACCGACGGCTCGTCGCTGATCGTCAGGTATTCGGTGGTGCCGACGCGCGGCGTCGGCACGGCGGTGATCGGGGTGAGGATGATGTCCCACGCCTCGAAGAAGGCGCCGAAGCCCCGGGCCGTGGTGTTGAACGCCGCCTGCATCGCCGTCCGCTCCGCGTAGCTCGCGTGGCGCCCGGCTTCCCAGATCCGGATGTTCATCGGCTCGATCAGGTCCTCGGGCGGCCGCTCGAGGCCCTTGAGGGCCAGCAGCCCGTTGATGGTCTGGGCGAAGTTGGTGATGTAGCAGGTGGTCTGGGCCTCGAAGGCGGCCCGGATGTCGACCGCCGGCAGCGCCCACTCGACGTGGTGGCCGAGGCCTTCGAGGAAGCGACCGATCCGCTCCAGCTCGGCGACGTGCTGGGGCGCGGCGCGGTAATCGCCCCATTCGTGCGACAGCGCGATGCGCAGGCGCCCGGGATCGCGCTCGATCAGCGTGGCGTAGGGCTCGGGCGCGGTCCAGTAGGGCATGAACTCGCCCGGAGCGCCGCCGCGGCACTGGTCGACGAAGGTCGCGGTGTCGCGCACGGTGCGCGACTGGCAGCCCTGGATCGACACCACGCTGGTCAGGTCCGAGCCGTAGGGCGCGATCGAGAACACGCCGCGGGAGGGCTTGAGCCCGAGATTGCCGTTGACGCCCGCCGGGATGCGGATCGAGCCGCCGCCGTCGGTGGCGTGCGCCATCGGCACCACGCCCGAGGCCACCGCGGCGGCGGATCCCGCCGAGGAGCCGCAGGTGGTGTAGTCGAGGTTCCAGGGGTTGCGGGTGACGTAGACCGCCGGGTTCTCGGCCGAGCTGCACACGCCGAATTCCGGCGTGGTGGTGCGCCCGACGAGGCTGAGGCCGGCCTGCCGCATCCTACCCGTCAGGTGGCTGTCGCTCGTCGCGCGGTTGCCGCGCATCAGGAGCGAGCCCATCTCCTGCAGCCGGCCCTTCAGGGTCGGCCCGAGGTCCTTCATCAGGAACGGCACGCCTGCGAAGGCGCCGTCGAGGTTGGTGCCGTCCGTCGCCGGGTCGGCGATGCAATCGTCGAACAGCTCGATCACGGCGCTCGTCGCCGGGTTGGTCAGCGCCACGCCGGCCGCCGCCTGGGCGGCCAGTTCCGCCGCCGTCACCTCGCCGGCGCGCACCCGCGCGGCGAGCCCGCAGGCGTCGTGCTGCGCCCATTCCTCCCAGGTCATGGCGAGGGTCATTGGTATGGTCCTGTTCTGTTTACGCTAGAACTGCAATAGTCGCTTCAAGACAAAGCGCGTCCCCCTCTCCCACATGGGAGAGGGGATCCCGCGTTTCATCTTCGTTCGGTTGCATCAGGCGGAAGCCGCTTCCTGAAGAGGCGCGTTCCCCCGCCCGAACTCCCGCCCCGGCGCCGCCTCGATCAGAGCCCGGGTATAGGAGGCCTTCGGCCGGGCGAAGACCTCGGCGGTCGGGCCTTCCTCGACGATGCGGCCGCGCTGCATCACGATCAGCCGGTCGCAGATCTGGGCCGCCACCCGCAGGTCGTGGGTGATGAACAGGATCGCGAGGTCGAAGCGGCGCTGCACGTCGTCGAGGAGGGCGAGCACCTGGCGCTGCACCGAGACGTCGAGGGCCGAGACCGCCTCGTCGGCGATCAGGATCTCGGGCTCCATGGCGAGCGCCCGGGCGAGCGCGATGCGCTGGCGCTGGCCGCCGGAGAACTGGTGCGGGTAGCGGGCGAGCGCCGAGGGATCGAGCCCGACGAGGCCCATCAGCTCCCGGGCCTTGGCGGTCGCGGCCTCCGGGCCGGTGCCGAAATTCACCGGCCCCTCGATGATCGAGGCCCCGACCGTGCGGCGCGGGTTGAGCGAGCGGAACGGATCCTGGAAGACGACCTGGATCTTCTGGCGCATCGGCCGCAGCCGGCGCTCGGGCAGGCGGGCGATGTCCCGGTCGCCGACCATGATCTGGCCCCCGCTCGGGGCGATCAGCCGGGCGATGCAGCGGGCGACCGTCGACTTGCCCGAGCCCGACTCGCCGACGATGCCGACCGTCTCGCCGCGGCGGATGCGCAGCGCCACGTCGGCGGCGGCGTGGACGACGCGTTCCTTCTTGAACAGGCCGCCGCTGCGATAGGTCTTCTCGAGGGCGGCGGTCTCCAGCGCCAGGGCGCCGGTGACCGGCGGGCGCCGGGCGGGCGTCATCGTCGGCACCGCGCCGATCAGCATCTTGGTGTAGGGGTGCTGGGGCCGCTCCAGCACCTGGGCGGCCGGACCCTGCTCGACGACGCGGCCGCGCTGCATCACCACCACCCGGTCGGCGATCTCCGCCACCACGCCGAAATCGTGGGTGATGAACAGGACGCCGGTGCCGCGGCGCTCCTGCATCTCGCGGATCAGCTTCAGGATCTGGGCCTGGGTGGTGACGTCGAGGGCGGTGGTCGGCTCGTCGGCGATGAGCAGCGCCGGGTCGAGGATGAGGGCGGCGGCGATCATCACCCGCTGGCGCTGGCCGCCGGAGAGCTGGTGCGGGTAGGAGGCGTGCATCCGCTCGGGGTCGGGCAGGTGCATGGCCTCCAGCATCGCCAGCACCTTGGCCCGGCGCTCCTTGCCGCCGAGGTCGGTGTGGATGCGCAGGACCTCCTCGATCTGGTCGCCGACGGTCAGCACCGGGTTCAGCGCCGTCATCGGCTCCTGGAAGATCATCGCCATGCGGTCGCCGCGCAGGGCCCGCAGGCGCTGGGGGGTTGCCGTCAGCACGTCCTCGCCGAGGAGCCGGATCGCGCCGTCGACGGGCTTCAGCACCTTGGCGAGGAGACCCATCACCGAGAAGGCGGTGACCGACTTGCCGGAGCCGGATTCGCCGACGACGCAGACGATCTCGCCGCGGGCGACCGTGAACGAGACCCCGTCGACGGCGCGCGACCGGTCGCCGCCGCCCGGCAGCGCGATGGCGAGGTTCTCGATCTCGAGAACGGGGGAGGGCGCAGCGCTCATCGGCCGGTCATCTTCGGATCGAGGGTGTCGCGCAGGCCGTCGCCCAGCATGTTCACGGCCAGCACCGTGAGGCCGAGGACGATGCCCGGATACAGGATGTTGTGGGGGTAGACCCGGAACAGGTTGCGGCCCTCCGCCATGATGTTGCCCCAGCTCGGCGTCTCCGGCGGGATGCCGATGCCGAGGAACGAGAGCACCGCCTCGACCAGGATCGCCGAGGCGGCGATGAAGGTGCCCTGCACGATCAGGGGCGCGACGGTGTTGGGCAGGATGTGGCGCGCCATCAGCAGCGGCAGGCGGGTGCCGGCCATGATCGCGGCCTCGACGTAGGGCTCCTCCCGCACCGAGAGCACGATCGAGCGCACCAGCCGTACCACCCGGGGGATCTCCGGCACCACGATCGCGGCGATGACCGCCGGCAGGCCGGCCCGGAACAGCGACACCACCGCGATGGCGAGCAGGATGCCGGGAATCGCCATCAGCCCGTCCATCAGCCGCATGATCGGCCCGTCGAGGGGGCGGATGTAGCCGGCGACGAGCCCGAGCAGCAGGCCGACGGCGAGCGACAGGGCCGCCACCGAGACGGCGATGGCGAGGGAGACCCGGGCGCCGTAGAGCACCCGGCTGTAGACGTCGCGCCCCAGGCTGTCGGTGCCCATCCGGTGACGGAAGGTCGAGGTCGAGCCGTCCTCGGCCCGGATCGTGCGCTCGAAGCCCGGCGGGCGGTTGCGGGTCGCCGGGTTGATCGCGCCCGGGTCGAGCGTGCCGAGGACCGGCGCGAAGGCCCCGATCAGCGCCATCAGGAGGAGGAAGCCGGCGCCGATCGCGACGACCGGGTTGCGCAGGAGGCGCGCGGCGAGGGTGCGGCCGGGCGGCAGGGGCGCGGCCGCGGCGGGCGCCAGCAGGGTCGGCTCGGCACTCAATGGCGGATCCTCGGGTCGAACAGGCTGTAGGTGAGGTCGATCAGGAGGTTGATGAGGACGTAGACGCCCGAGAACATCAGGATCAGCGCCTGGATCGTCGGATAGTCCCGGGCCAGCACCGCATCGACCGTGAGGCGGCCGAGTCCGGGGATGGCGAAGACGCTCTCGGTCACCACCACGCCGCCGATGAGGAGCGCGATGCCGATGCCGACCACCGTCACGATCGGCACCGCGGCGTTCTTGAGCGCGTGGCGAAAGAGGATCTTGCGCTCGACCTGGCCCTTGGCCCGGGCGGTGCGGATGTAGTCCTCGTTCAGGACCTCCAGCACGCTCGCCCGGGTCATGCGGGCGATGAGCGCGATGTAGACCACCGACAGGGTCACGGCCGGCAGGACCAGGCGGTGCAGGTAGCCCCCGAGGCCCGCGGAGAGCGGCTGGTAGCCCTGGACCGGGAACCAGCCTAGCGTGATCGAGAAGACGTAGATCAGGAGGTAGCCGATCACGAAGACCGGCACCGAGAACCCGAGCACCGACATGCCCATCACGATCCGGTCGAGCCAGGAGCCGTGCCGGTAGGCGGCCACGACCCCGAGCGGGATCGCGACGCAGACCGCGATCAGCATCGTGGCGGCGGCGAGCGACAGGGTCGGTTCGATCCGCCCGAGGATCAGCTCGCCGATGCTCTTCTTGAAGAAGAACGACTCGCCGAGATTGCCGTGGAGGAGGTTGCCGATCCAGATCGCGAACTGCGCCGGCAGCGACTGGTCGAGGCCGAGCTTCTGGCGCACCTGCGCGATCTGCTCGCTCGAGGCGTTGTCCCCGGCGATCACCGCCGCTGGGTCGCCGGGGGTGAGCCGCAGCATCAGGAACACCAGCACCGCGACGATCGCCAGCACCGGAATGGCGGCGAGCAACCGCCGCAGGACATAGCCGGCCATCGCCCTACTTCTTCTTCTCGACGTTCCAGAACACCGGCACGGCGGCGGTCAGGATGCCGGTGACGTTCTTGCGCGCGGCGATCGGGATGTAGAACTGGCCGAGCGGGATGTAGGGCACAACCTCGCGCCAGCGGGCCTGCACGGCCTCGGCGATCGCCTTCTGCTTGCCCGGGTCGACCTCGCGGGCGAAGTCGTCGCGGAGCTTCTCCATCTCGGAATCGCAGGGCCAGCCGAACGGGGCCTTGTCGCAGCTCATGTTCACGAAGCTCGACATCACCGGGTTCAGGATGTCGGCCGAGACCCAGGAGGTGTTCATCAGGTTCCAGCCGCCCTTGTCGGCCGGATCCTTGCGCACCCGGCGCGAGACCACGGTCTGCCAGTCCGAGGACTGCATATCGACCTTGAAGCCGCCCTTCTCGAGGAGCTGCTTGGCCACCGGCCCGAGATTGGTCAGGGTCTGAAGGTCGGTCGAGTGCAGGAGGACGATCGGCGTGCCGTCGTAGCCCGCCTCCCTCAGGAGCTGCTTCGACTTCGCGAAGTTCGACTCGAGCAGCCCGTCCATCCCCTTCTCGGTGGCGAGCGGCGAGCCGCAGACAAACAGCGCCTTGCAGGCCTTGTAGTAGTCGGTATCGCCCACCGCCGCCTGGAGGAAGTCGGTCTGGTTGAGGGCGTAGGTCAGCGCCTGGCGCACCTTCGGGTTGTCGAAGGGCTTGATCAGGTGGTTCGGCCGCATCGAGTATTGCAGGCCGAGCGGGTTGTAGTCGATGAGGGCGACGTTGGAATCGGCCTTGATCAGCGGAATCAGGTCGTAGGCCGGCTGCTCGATCACGTCGATCTCGCCGGCGAGCAGCGCGTTCACCGCCTGCTGCTGGTCGGAGATCGCCAGCCACTCGACCCGGTCGAGCTTGACCACCTTGCCGCCGGCGAGCCCCGAGGCCGGCTCGGAGCGCGGCTTGTAGTCCTTGAACTTGGTGTAAACGATCTTGTCGCCGGGCTTCCACTCGTCGGTCTTCATCACGAACGGGCCGGAGCCGGTGAAGTCCGAGATCTGCTGGTTCGGGTCGGTCTCGGCGACCCGCTTGGGCATCATGAAGGGCACGTTCGAGGACGGCTTGGCGAGGCCGAACAGCAGCAGCCCGGTCGGCGACTTCAGCTTGACGGTGAAGCTCTTGGCGTCGTCGGCGCTCATGCCCTCGACGAAGGTCATCAGCTTCTGGCCGAGGGAGTCGCGGGCGCTCCAGCGCTTGATCGAGGCGACGCAGTCCTCCGCCGTCACCGGCTTGCCGTCGTGCCACTTAAGCCCGTCGCGCAAGGTGAACGTGTAGGTCAGGTTGTCGGGCGAGACCGTGTAGGTGTCGACCATCTGCGGCTTGACCTCGCCCTTCGCGTCGAGGGCGAACAGCGTGTCGTAGATCATGTAGCCGTGGTTGCGGACGATGTAGGCGGTGGTCCAGATCGGGTCGACGATCTTGACGTCCGAATGCATCACCGCCTTGAGCGTCTGCGCCGGCGCGCCGACGGGCGCGAGCAGGGCGGCACTTGCCGCGACCAGGCCGAGAACGGACCGACGAAACGCCATCAAGTTGTCTCCCTCACAATCGAGCCGCCGGTGCGGCGGCGAAACCAGCGCGTCGGACCGCATCCGTCGCGGCGCCGACCATGCAATCGACAGACCAGTTCGCGTGCGACCTGCGACGCTGATCGACGGCGCCCCAAATCTGTGCGCTCGACAAGTCTAGGAAAGCGGCGGAGAGACCACCGAAATAGTCACGCGACCTTGCCGCTGCGGATCGGGGCAGGATGCGGGAGCCTGTGCGGGCTGACTACGACGAAAGCGTGCGACCGGTGCACCGCTTTTCGTTGCACGCCTGCCGTTAGGTGACGAACCGCGGTGCAGTCAGGCGCGCAGGCGCTTGAGGGCGGTCTCGAGGTCGCGGCGCAGGCGCTCGGCGGCGAAACTCGGCTGGCGGTCGGCCGGGACGCAGAGGTCGAGGGAGGTCTCGACGGGCATCGCCTCGGGGAAGGGGACCGCCGCCATGGTGCCGGCGGCGAGCTCGTCGGCGACCGCCGCGCGGGGCAGCACCGCCAGGGCCCCGGCCTGCGCCACCAGGGTGCGCTGCAGGTCGAGGGAGGAGGCCTCGAAGGTCGGGACGATCCGGCATCCGGCCTCGGCCGCGACCCGGTCGAAGAAGGTGCGGGCGCCGAAATCCGGACCCGGCAGGACCCAGCGGTAGCCCGCGAGCGCCGGGAGCGCCGCGCCGCCGGCCCGGGTCACCGGATGGTCGGGCGGCGCGACGATGAATTGCGGCAGCCAGATGCGCTGCACCACCCTGACCGCGTCGGAGGCCGGGGCGAAGAAGGTGAGGGCGAGGTCGCAGGAGGCGTCCTCGAGCGCCCGCATCGCGTCCTTGGCGGTGCCGGTGCGCAACCGCGCCCGGACATGCGGGTGGCGGCTCGCGAAGGCGGCGAGCACCGGCACCAGGATCGCCGAGGCGATGCCCTCGGCGGCGTGGACGCCGACGACGCCGCCGCGCAGCCCCTTCAGGTCGTCGATCAGGCGAACGACGTGGTCGAGCTCGTTGATCGTGCGGTCGAGCTTGGCGGCGAGCAGCTCCCCGGCGGCGGTGAGCCGGATGCCGAGCGGACCGCGCTCGAGCAGCGGCGCGTCCATGTAGTATTCGAGCTGCGAGATGTGGCGCGCCAGCACGTTGGGGTGGATGTCGAGCTGGCTGGCGGCGTCGCGCAGCGAGCTGCACCGGGTGACGACGGCGAAGTAGTGGAGAGCCACGATCTTCGCCATGCCGATGTCACCGTGCTGCTTTGGCCGTGCCGCCGCAATCCGGCGCGGGGCGCTTCGAGGACTCCCGTGCGCGGGCGCGCTAGGGCCGGGCGGTGCCAAGAAAGGCCATTGCTGTCAATAGGCTACAAGTTTGCCGAGGCGGGACGAATCGAGATTTCGACCTTGCTGCAGTGCAGCGTTGGTTCTGCGGCATTGCAAGAGCGATCGGTCCCGCGCCGGGATCCGCCGAGATTCCAATCGCTTGTGAAGCCGCTAAGACGCCCCTTCCCCGCGTCCGGCCTCGGGCCGGCGAGACATAGTTCGAGATAATAGCCCAGATGCATTGCCGCTTGTTCCCGATCTATAGATCGACTCTGCGGAAGACATCGGAATGACTCGATGCTAGGGTGACTTCGGTGAGCAAATGTAATAAGTTATTCATAAGGGATCTTGATGAGAGAAATCTATGAACGAGCCGCAGGCTCGGCCATTCTCTCTCGGGCCCGGCATTTCTCATCATGCGAACACGCTCCGACGTGCGGCCCGCCGGCCGCGTGAACGTGAGACGCCGATTGGAGACGCTGAACATGGGCAAGTTTGTGAACTCCGTTTCCGTGGCAGCCCTGATGGCGCTGGCGCCGCTCGCGCTGCCGCATGCCGCGCTCGCCAACGACAAGCTCGTCGACTTGTCGAAGAGCGACGACAACTGGGTGATGCCGGGCAAGAACTACGACTCGGACAACTACAGCGGCCTGACCCAGATCAACGACAAGAACGTCAAGAATCTGAAGGTGTCCTGGCAGTTCTCGACCGGCCTGCTCAACGGTCACGAGGGCGCGCCGCTGGTCGTGGACGGCAAGATGTACGTCCACACCTCGTTCCCGAACAACACCTTCGCGCTCGGCCTCGACGATCCGGGCAAGATCCTGTGGCAGGACAAGCCGAAGCAGAACCCGGCCGCGCGCTCGGTGGCCTGCTGCGATCTCGTCAACCGCGGCCTCGCCTACTGGCCGGGCGACGGCAAGACCCCGGCCCTGATCCTCAAGACCCTGCTCGACGGCCACGTCGCGGCGCTCAACGCCGAGACCGGCGAGACGGTGTGGAAGATCGAGAATTCCGACATCAAGGTCGGCTCGACGCTGACCATCGCCCCCTACGTGGTGAAGGACAAGGTGATCATCGGCTCGTCGGGCGCCGAGCTCGGCGTGCGCGGCTACCTCACCGCCTACGACGTCAAGACCGGCGAGCAGAAGTGGCGCGCCTACGCGACCGGCCCGGATTCCGACCTGCTGCTCGCCAAGGACTTCAACATCCAGAACGCCCATTACGGCCAGAAGGGCCTCGGCACCTCGACCTGGGAGGGCGATTCCTGGAAGATCGGCGGCGGCACCAACTGGGGCTGGTACGCCTACGATCCCGGCACCAACCTGATCTACTTCGGCACCGGCAACCCGGCGCCGTGGAACGAGACGATGCGTCCCGGCGACAACAAGTGGACGATGACGATCTTCGGCCGCGACGCCGACACGGGCGAGGCCAAGTTCGGCTACCAGAAGACGCCGCACGACGAGTGGGACTATGCCGGCGTCAACGTGATGATGCTGTCGACCCAGAAGGACCTCGCCGGCAAGGAGCGCAAGCTCCTGACCCACCCGGACCGCAACGGCATCGTCTACACGCTCGACCGGACCAACGGCGATCTCGTCTCGGCGCACAAGATCGACGACACCGTCAACGTCTTCAAGACCGTCGACCTGAAGTCCGGCCTGCCGGTGCGCGACCCCGAATACGGCACCCGGATGGACCACCTCGCCAAGGACATCTGTCCCTCGGCGATGGGCTACCACAACCAGGGCCACGATTCGTACGATCCGAACCGCAAGCTCTTCTTCATGGGCATCAACCACATCTGCATGGATTGGGAGCCCTTCATGCTGCCCTACCGGGCCGGCCAGTTCTTCGTCGGCGCGACGCTGAACATGTATCCGGGCCCGAAGGGCGACCGCCAGAACGCCGAGGGGCTGGGCCAGATCAAGGCCTACGACGCCATCACGGGCAAGTTCAAATGGGAGAAGATGGAGCGCTTCGCGGTCTGGGGCGGCACCACGGCGACGGCCGGCAACCTGGTCTTCTACGGAACCCTCGACGGCTACATCAAGGCGCGCAACTCCGACACGGGTGAGCTGCTCTGGAAGTCGAAGCTGCCGTCCGGCGCGATCGGCTACCCGATCACCTACACCCACAAGGGCACGCAATACGTCGCGATCTACTACGGCGTCGGCGGCTGGCCGGGCGTCGGCCTGGTCTTCGACCTGCAGGATCCGACCGCCGGCCTCGGTGCCGTCGGCGCCTTCAAGAAGCTCGCCAACTACACCCAGATGGGCGGCGGCGTGACGGTGTTCTCCCTCGACGGCAAGGGCCCGTACGACGACCCGAACGTCGGCGAGTACTCGGCGAACTGATCCGCCGATCCAGCGCTCCTCCCCCCCGCGGGGAGGAGCGTCCCGCTGCCTCACCTCGTGACGACGGATCCGATCATGTTGAGATCGTTCGGACGATCCCGCCTGCGCCTGGCGGGCCTGACGGCCCTCGCCGCCGCGCTGACCGCCCCGGCCTTCGCCCAGACCCAGCCCGCGCCCGCCCCGCCCGCCCAGATCCGGCAAACGGGCCCCGGCGAGGCCGCGGCCGCCGCCCAGAGCCGCCCCGACGAGGGCGTGCTGCGGGTCTGCGCCTCCGCCGCCCAGCCGCCCCTGTCGCTCAAGGACGGCAGCGGGCTCGAGAACCGCATCGCCGGCGCGGTCGCCGAGGCGATGGGGCGCGAGGTCCAGTTCGTCTGGTCGGAGAAGCCCGCGATCTACCTGGTGCGCGACTTCCTCGACAAGAAGCTCTGCGACGTCGTCGCCGGGCTCGATACCGGCGACCCGCGGGTGCTGACGACGAAGCCGTATTACCGCAGCGGCTACGTCTTCGTGACCCGGGCCCAGGACGGGCTCGACGTGACCTCCTGGTCCGATCCGCGGCTCAAGCAGGTCGGCCATGTCGCGGTGCCGTTCGGCTCGCCGAGCGAGGTGATGCTGAAGAACATCGGCCGCTACGAGGAGGACATGGCCTACCTCTACTCGCTGGTGAACTTCCGTTCGCCGCGCAACCAGTACACCCAGATCGATCCGGCCCGCCTCGTCGGCGAGGTCGCGAGCGGCAAGGCCGACGTCGCGGTGCCCTTCGGTCCCGACGTCGCCCGCTTCGTCAAGGCCTCGAGCGTGCCGCTGCGCATGACGCTCGTCGCCGACGACGCCGCCCGCGGCGACGGCCAGAAGGTCGCGATGCGGTTCGACCAGTCGATGGGCGTGCGCCGCGACGACGAGGCGCTGCTCGCCGCCCTCGACCAGGCCCTCGTCAAGGCCCGCCCGGCGATCGAGGCGATCCTGAAGGACGAGGGCGTGCCGACGGTGCCGACCGGATCCTGATCCTCCCCGCCTTCCCCGCGCCCCTCGGTCCGCCGGGCGCGGCCCCTCTCCCCCATAGAGCGTTCCGTCATGATCCAGCGTAGGACCGCCCTCGGCGCCAGCCTCGGGCTCGTCATCGTCATCGCCGGCCTCGGCGCGCTGCCGCGGCCCACCACGGCCCAGGGCAGCGCCGTGGACCTGCGCAACGTCGTCACCGGCGAGAAGCTCGACCTCTCCGACGTGCTGCCGGAAGGGCGTGACACGCCCGGCGTGAAGCAGTTCCTCGCCACCGGCCACAACCCCTACATCACCGATGCGAGCTGCCTGAAGAAGGGCGAGCAGACCTTCCTGGCCGCCTGCTCGGGCTGCCACGGCCATATCGGCGAGGGCAAGATCGGCCCCGGCCTCGCCGACAATTACTGGACCTACCCCCAGAACACGACCGATGCCGGCCTGTTCGCGACGGTCTTCGGCGGCGCCAACGGCCAGATGGGCCCGCACAACGAGAGCCTGACCCTCGACGACATGCTTCAGGTCACCGCCTGGGTGCGCCACCTCTATGCCGGCCCGGTGGCCGACGCCGAGTGGCTGAACGACGAGCAGAAGAAGAAGTACACGCCCTACAAGCTCGGCGAGACCTTCCCTGACGACGCGCCCGGGATGTGCGCCAAGACCGGCAAGTCCTGACGGCGACCGATCCCGGGCCGCCGCACGGCCCGGGCCGACGGGGCCCGAGCCGCCATCCGCTCCGGCCCCCGATCCGCACGGCCCCAACGACAATCCGACAGGAGGAACACCATGCGCCTGACCCTCGCCGTCCTCGCCCTCGTCGCCGGCTCGGCCCTGCCGGCCCTCGCCTATGACGGCACCAAGTGCAAGGCGCCCGGCGATTGCTGGGAGCCCAAGCCCGGCTTCCCGGCCAAGATCGCCGGGACCAAGTACGATCCCAAGCACGATCCCAAGGAGCTGAACAAGCAGGCCGATTCCATCAAGGCGATGGAGGAGCGCAACAAGAAGCGCGTCGAGGCCTTCAAGAAGACCGGCAAGTGGGAATACGACGTCAACAAGATCGCGGCCCAATAAATCTCGAAAGCATTGTCCGGCGACGTCGATCCCGGTTCGCCGTGGACGATGCGGTGGGATCGAAGATCCAAGCCATCGCCCGATCGCAGCGCGATCGGGCGATGCTCCAGCGCGCCGCACCCCGCTTCCCCTGCGACCGATTCCGGAGTCCGCGATCCGCATGAACCAGATCAGGCCGGCCGACGCGGCCCTGACCGACTGGCGCCAGGCCGCCCTGCGCTTCGAGGCGGAGATCGCCAAGGCGGTGGTCGGCCAGGAGCGGGCGATCCGCCTCGTGACCATCGCGATCTTCGCTCGCGGGCACGTCCTGCTGGAGGGCGATGTCGGCGTCGGCAAGACCACCCTGCTGCGGGCAGTGGCAAGAGCCCTCGGCGGCGCCTACGAGCGCGTCGAGGGCACTGTCGACATGATGCCCGCCGACCTGATCTACCACACCTACCTCGCCGAGGACGGCCGCCCGCGGATCGAGCCCGGCCCGGTGCTGCGCCGGTCGCAGGACCTCTCGGTGTTCTTCTTCAACGAGATCAACCGGGCGCGGCCGCAGGTCCATTCCCTGCTCCTGCGCCTGATGGCCGAGCGCAGCGTCCAGGCCTTCGACCGCGAGTACCGGTTTCCCCATCTCCAGGTCTTCGCCGACCGCAACCGGGTCGAGCGCGAGGAGACCTTCGAGCTGCCGGCGGCGGCCCGCGACCGGTTCCTGATGGAGATCGGCATGGAGGCGCCGACCGATCCGGATCTGCGCCGGCGCCTCGCCTTCGACCCGCGGTTCCACGACACCGACACGCTGGTCGCCGAGGTCGCCCCGGACGTGATCGACCAGGGGGCGGTCTCCGGCATCGCGGCGGCGCTCCAGCACGGCATCCACGCGAGCCCGGCCCTGGAGGACTACGTCGTCCGGCTGTGGTCGGTGGTGCGCGAGCCGGCCAGGTCCGGCATCGTCCTGCCGGACGTCGCCATGGACTCCCTCGTCCAGGGCGGCGCCAGCCCGCGCGGCATCGCCTTCCTGATCCGCGCCGCCCGGGTCCGGGCCTGGCTCGAGGGCCGCGACGTGCTGCTGCCGGAGGACCTGCGCGCGGTGTTCCACGAGACGATGGCGCACCGGATCTTCCTCGAGCCGGTCTACGAGATGCGCCGGGAGCGGATCCTGCCCGAGTTCTGCCGCGCGGTGCTCGCCACGGTGCCGGCCCCGTGAGCCCCGACATCGTCTACCGCCTGCGCGGGCCCGCCGCCGGGCCGGGGCCGGGCGCGCACCGCGCCCGCGACACCGGCGGGCTCGGCACCTTCCGCGACCAGGTGCCGTTCTGGCGCCACCCGGATGCGCGCCGCATCGACCTGCGGGCGACCCTGCGCGACCCGTTCGAGGGCACGGTGGTGCGTCGCTTCGAGCAGAGCCGCGCCCTGGAGGTCTGGGCGCTGGTCGACGTCTCGGCCTCGATGCGGTTTCGCGGCGAGGGCGAGGCCTGGGCGCTGGTGACCGAATTGTGCACCGCGCTCGCCCGCTCCGCCATCCGGATCGGCGACGCCTTCGGGCTGGTGGCCTGCGGCGCGCGGGCCGAGACCCTCGTTCCGGCCTCCCGCCGCCGCGGCACCGCCGAGGCGGTGGCCGATGCCCTCGCCGCCGTGATGCCGGGCGGGGCGAGCGCCGCCGGGCTGGTTCAGGCCGCCGCCGGGCTCTCCGGCCGGCGCAAGCTCGTGCTGGCGATCTCGGATTTCCGCCTGCCCGCCCCCGTGCTGGCGGGCCTGTTCGAGGCGCTGCAGGGCCACGACGTGGTGCCGGTGACGATCGAGGACGGCGCCCTCGACGCGGGCCTGCCGGCCTTCGGGCTGATCGAGCTGGAGGACCTGGAGGGCGGCGGGCGCCGCCGGGTGCTGATGCGCCCGTCCCTGCGGGCGCGCTGGCTCGCCCGCGAGGCGGAGCGCCGCGAGGCCCTGCGCCGCCTCGCCCTGCGGCACGGCCGGCCGCCCTACCGCCTCGCCGGCCGCTTCGACGGCGACGACTTTTCCCGTCACCTCCTCGGGACCGCCGCATGAGGGCTCGTGCGACCCCGCCGCCGGTCTGGAGCCGGCCGTCCATCCGGCTCGCAATGTCCGGTGCCCTGGCCGCCTCGGCGCTGCTGCTCCCGGCCCTGCCCGCCGCCGCCCAGATCGGCACCGTGACGGTGCGCAGCCCGCGGCCGTTCGGGCTGTTTCTCGGCGACCGCTTCGACGCCACGGTCGAGATCGAGGCCGCGGACGGGTTCGCCCCGCAGGCGGCCTCCCTGCCGAAGCCCGGGCCGCTGACCTACTGGCTCGATCTCGGGTCGGTCGCGGTGGCCCCCGGGCCGCTGCGGGACGGCAACCGGCTGTGGCGGCTCTCGCTGACCTACCAGACCTTCTACGCCGCCCTCGACGTGCGCCGCCTCGACATCCCGGCCTTCACCGTGACCTTCGCCAGCGAGGCCGCGCGCTCGACGACGAGCGCGGTCGCGGAGGTTCCGAGCTGGCCGATCCTGGTCTCGCCCCTGCGCGAGGTCCAGCCGCCGCCCGTCGCCGATCCCACCGAGTACATGCGGCCCGAGAGCCCGGTGCCGCGGCGCGATCCCGGGCCGGCCCGCGCCCTCGCCTGGGCCTTCGCGGCGCTCGGCCTCGCCGGCCTCGCGCTCCTCGCCCGCGACCGGGCCTGGTGGCCGCTCCATCGCCGCCCGGCCCGGGCCTTCGCGGCCGCCGCCCGGCAGGTGCGCCGCCTCTCCGCCCGGTCCGGCGACGAGGCCGCCTATCGCGACGCGCTGCTGGCGCTCCATCGCGGCCTCGACCGCACCGACGGGCGGCGGGTGATGGGCGAGGATCTGCCCGCCTTCCTCGCCCGGCACCCGGCCTACGCTGCGCTGGCGCAGCCGCTCGACCGGTTCTTCGCCGCCTCCCGCGCCGCCTTCTTCGGCCGCGACCCCGCGGCGGCGCGGCGCCACTGGCCGTTCCCGGACCTCGTCGCCACCGCGCGCCGGCTCGCCGCCGCAGAGCGGGCGGGGGCGCCGGGCGGGGCGGAGGCCGCACCGTGAGCCTGCTCGCCCGATTCGGCGTGACGGCGCCGGGCTGGCTCTGGCTGCTGCCGCTCGCCCTGCTGCCGCTCGTCGCCACGGCGCAGCGGCGCGTGCCGGTGCCCTCGCTCGCCCTGGTGCCGGCGGACGGGCTGTCGCGCCTCGTCGACGCGGTGCTGACCCTCGCCGGGATGGCGGCGATCGGCTTCCTCGTCCTGGCGCTCGCCGGGCCGCGGCTCGCGGGCGAGAGCGTCGCGCGGACCGGGGAGGGGGCGCAGGTCTCGCTGCTGATCGACCGCAGCGGCAGCATGAACGAGACCTTCGCCGGCCGTCAGCCCTCGGGGGCCGAGGAATCGAAGGCCGCCGCCTCCCGGCGGATCCTCGAGGCCTTCGTCGGGCGGCGCGCCCACGACCTCGTCGCGGTCTCGGCCTTCTCGACCTCGCCGATGGCGGTGCTGCCGATGACCGACCGGCACGAGGCCGTGCGGGCGGCGATCCGGGCGATCGACCGGCCCGGCCTGGAGGCGACCAACGTCGCCCGCGGTCTCGGCCTGGCGCTGTCGCAGTTCGGGCCGGGCGCGCCGCAGGCCTCCCGCGTGCTGCTCCTCGTCTCGGACGGCGCCGCGGTCATCGACCGGCGGGTGCAGCCGCTCCTGCGCGAGGAATTCACGAAGATCCACCCGACCCTGTACTGGCTGTTCCTGCGCACCGCCGGCTCCCCGGGCCTCGCCGACAGGCCGGCCGGAGAGGATTCACCGCAGGCCGCGCCCGAGCGCCACCTCGACCTGTTCTTCAAGAGCCTCGGCGTGCCCTACCGCGCCTTCGAGGCCGAGAACGCGCAGGCCGTGGACGAGGCGATCCGCGAGATCGACCGGCTCGAGCGCAAGCCGATCGCCTTCGTCGAGCGGCGCCCGCAGCGCGACCTCTCGGGGTTCGCCTACGGCCTCGCCGCCCTGGCGCTCGGGCTCCTCGTCGCCGGCAAGCTCGCCGAGACCGACCTCGCCGGTCGGCGCCCCGCCTCCCGCGAGGCCGCGCCCGGCCCGTCCCAGACCACCCGGCGCGCCGCATGAGGACCAGGATCAAGCCCGTCGCGGCTCACTCCATCGCTGCGCTCTGGCGCCGGGCCCGGGGGCCCGTCCGCTCGGGCCTCCTCGTCGCGCTGCCGCTCATCGCCGCCGCCGGGGCGATCGTCTGCGCGGGCCTCGCCTGGCGCGATGCGCGCGCCAACCGGGCCATCGCGGCGCTCGAGGCCGGTACCGACCGGGCGGTGGGCGCCGAGGCGCCGCCCGAACTGCTCCTCGCCCGCATCCGCTTCCTCGCCGCCCTGGAGCGGTTCGAGGAGGCCGAGCCGCTCGTCGCCGCCCTCGACCGCACCGGCTCGGCGGACCTGCGCGGACGCGCCCAGGTCTCGCTCGCCAATGCGCGGCTGCGGCAGGCCTTCGCCAAGCTGGAGGCCGGTGAGCTCGACCCCGCCGCCCCCCTGGTCGGCCTCGCGCGCCAGGCCTATCGCCGGGCGCTCGCCCTGCGGCCGGAGGCCTGGGACGCCAAGTTCAACCTCGACGTCGCCTCGCGCCTGGTGCGCGACTTCCCCGAGCGGGGTCGCGAGCGGGGCGAGGAGATGCCGGCCGACCCGAAAAAGATCTGGACCGACATCCCGGGCCAGCCGCGGGGGCTGCCGTGACCGCCCCGAACCCACTGTCGGGTGCCGTCGCGCGCCTCCTCGGCGAGTCCCGCGGACGGCTGCTCGCCTGCGCCCTCGGCCTCACCCTCCTCACCGCGGTGGCGCCACGCCTGCCGGTGACCGGCCGGCGGGTCGAGGCGGTGGTGGTGGTCGACATCACCGGCAGCATGAACACCCGCGACGAAACCCTCGGGGGCAAGCCGGCGAGCCGACTCGACAGGGCCAAGGCTGCCTTGCGGGTGCTCGCCGCGGACCTGCCCTGCGGCTCGCGGCTCGGCCTCGGGCTGTTCGCCGAGCGCCGCACCTTCCTGCTGTTCGAGCCGATCGACACCTGCGCCGACTTCGCCGCCCTCGACGGGGCGATCGCCGGCCTCGACTGGCGCATGGGCTGGGAGGGGGACAGCCGGATCGCCGCCGGACTGTTTCGCGCCGTCGCCCTCGCGGGCGAGCTCGGCAGCGACCTCGTCTTCGTCACCGACGGCCACGAGGCGCCGCCCCTGCCGGCCCGGGGCGGGCCCGCCTTCGAGGGCAAACCCGGCGCGGTGCGCGGGCTGATCGTCGGGGCCGGCGGCCACGTCCCGTCGCCGATCCCCCGCTACGACGATCGCGGCCGGGAGATCGGGTTCTACGGGCCCGAGGACGTGCCGCACGAGAACCGCTTCGGCCCGCCGCCTCCGGGCGCCGAGACGCGCGAGGGCTACAACCCGCGCAACGCCCCCTTCGGCGGCGTCGCGGCGCCCGGCACCGAGCATCTCTCGACCGTGCGCGAGACCTACCTGCGCGGCCTCGCCGCCGAGACCGGCCTCGCCTACGCGCCCCTCGCCGATCCGGCGGGGCTGGCCGCGGCGCTCACCGCGGCGGCGACGCCCCGGCCGCGGCCGGTCCTCCTCGACCCGCGTCCGGTGCTCGGCGCCGGGGCGCTCGCCCTCCTGTCCGTCCTGTTCGGCTTCCTGCCGTGGCGCGCGCGCCTGGCCGGGGCCGTCTCCCGCCTTCGTCACGGAGCGTGATCATGCGTCGTTTCCCCATTCGCCCGCCCCGCCGCGCCGCCCTGGTCGTGCTGACGATCGGCGCCGGCCTGTCCGCGGCGCTGGCCCACGGGCCGACCCCGCAGAAGATCGAGGCCGACGTCGCCATCGCGGCGCCGCCCGACGCGGTCTGGGCCGTCGCCGGCAAGTTCGGGGCGGTGGCCGACTGGAACCCGCTCGTCGCGAGCGGCACGAGCACGGGCGACGGCACGAAGAACGGCGACACCCGGACCCTGACGCTGAAGAACGGCGGGACCCTGCACGAGAGCCTCGACGAGTACGACGCCGCCCAGCGCAGCTACTCCTACCGCCTCGACGATCCCGACCTGAAGGCCCTGCCGGTGTCGTCCTACTCCGCCACCCTCACGGTGACGCCGGACGGGACGGGCAGCAAGGTGGCGTGGTTCGGCCGCTTCTACCGCGGCGACACCGGCAACGAGCCGCCGGAGGAACTGAGCGACGCGGCCGGCCGGGCGGCGATGAAGGCGTATCTCGAGGCCGGCCTCGCCGGCCTGAAGGCGAAGGTGGAGAGCAGGCGGTGAGGCGGGCCCGCCTCCTCGCCGTCCTGGTCTTTGCCCATCCGGCCTTCGCCCATCTGGCCTGGGCACACGGCGCCCTGGCGGGCGAGATCTACGTCGCGGGCCAGGAGGCCGGGGTGGTGTCGCGGGTCGATCCCGCGACGAACCGGGTCGTCGCCACGATCCCGGTCGGGCCCGGCCCCGCCGGGCTCGCGACCGGGCCGGGGGGGCGGGTCTACGTCACCCACCCGGACCATCGGGCGATCACGGTGATCGACGGGCCCGCGGGCCGCGTCGTCGCCCGCCTCGACCACCCGGGATCGCCCTTCGGCATCGCGGCGGCGCCGGACGGATCGGCGCTCTATGTCGGCGACTGGCGCCGGGGCGAGGTGGTGCGGCGCGACCCCCGCACCGGCGCGGCCACGGGGCCGGCGGTGCCGGTCGCCGATCCCGCCGGCCTCGTCCTCGACCGGACGGGGGGACGGCTCTACGTCGCCGACCGCGAGCACCGGCGGGTCGTCGCGATCGATACCGCCGCCATGCGGAGCGTCGGCACGGTGCCGGCGGGCGAGGGGCCCTTCGCCCTGGCGCTGAGCCCGGACGGCGCGCGGCTCTACGTCGCCAACGTGCGCAGCGGCGACCTCACGGTGATCGCGACCGCCACGCTGACGGCGCTCGCCACCGTGCCGGTCGGGGCGATGCCCTACGGCGTCGCCGCGACGGCCGACGGCCGCCTCGTGGTGGTGAGCCGCCAGCATGCCGGCGCCGTCGCGGTGATCGCGGCGGACGGCCTTTCGACCCTCGGCGAGGTTCCGGTCGGGCGCTACCCCGAGGGCGTGCTGGCGCTGGAGGACGGCCGCGTCGCCGTGGCCAACTGGTTCTCGGGCGACCTCTCCTTCGTCGATCCGCAGGCGCGCCGGGAACTCGCGCGGCTGCCCCTGGCCGACGGTCCCCGCGGCCTCGCGGCCTCGCTCCGGTGAGGCGTATCGTGGCGATCCTTGCGCGTGCGGCGCTCCCGGTCCTCCTCGTGCTCGCCGGCTGCGGCGACGAGCCGGCCCGCGAGGAGGTTCCCCCGGTCGTCGCCCGCCGCGACACGGCCGGCCGCTCCGACTGGCTCGGCGCCGACGACCGCACCGACCCGGCGCTGTGGCTCGCCGCCCGTGCCGCGGGCCATCCGGTGCCGGCCGCCGACGCCACGGTCGCGGCCCTCCGGGCGGCCCTGTCCCTCGCCCGCCCGCACTTCATCGAGGACGAGCGGATGATCGCCAACCGCACGGCGCAGGTCGCCCGCATGGTCGCGAGCGTGCCGGACCCCGAGACCCTGGTCTCGGGCCTCACCGCGGTCGCGGCTCCGACCGGGCGCCGGCAGCTCTACGGCGCCCTGTGCCAGCAATACGTCAACCTGCGCACCGCCGGCGCCGACAACCGCACCGCCCTCGACCGGCTTCGCGAGAGCTACGGGGCCCAGGGCGGGCCCGATCCCGCCGAGCGGAGCACCGCCGGCACCGAAGACCCTCCCCCCGAAGTCCTCCGCCCTTCGTCGCCCCGATGATCCGCCCCCTTCCGGAGACAGCCCCGATGCGCCGCGCCGCCCTCCTCCTCGCCCTGACGTCGAGCCCGGTCCTCGCCGCCGAGACGCCGAACGCCGTCAGCAACGACGCGGTCAAGCTCTCGGGCCTGGTCCGGTTCGTGGCCGAATCCTGCCCCGGCGCGAAGCCGGACTACGCCCGGTTCCGGAAGGTCGTGCAGCGGCTCGGCACCGATCTCGCGGCCCTGTCGCACGGCGAGGCGCTGATCCGCTCGGCCACCTACACCCACGCCTACCAGAAGGACCCGGAGGCGAGCTGCCGCCAGGCGCAGGAGCGCTTCGGCCCGAACGGTACGGTGGTGCCCGGCCTGATCGGGCCGGGCTGACCCGGACCTACCGGGTCCGCGCCGCCGCCTCGCGCAGGGCGTCGAGGAGCGGGCCTTCGAGCAGCAGGGCCGAGCCGTAGTGGAACTCGCCGTCGTAGGCGCGGCGCGAGTTCATCGACAGCGAGGCGCTGTGCATGGCGAGGAGGTTCCCGGCCGCGTCGAACAGGCCGGAGCCCGAGCCGCCGTAGCCGTTGTTGCAATCGTGCCGGGCCATGCGGATCCCGTCCTCGCCCGGCCGGTCGACCTGCCGGATGGCGCAGGCCTCGAGGCTCGTCGCGCTGCCGAAATTCTCGTGGCCGGCCGGGGAGACCATCGTCACCGGCACCGTCCCGCCGCCGGTGGGCAGCCGGGCGGCGGCATCCGGCACCGGCTGCGCGGCCACCGCGGTGACCGGCTCGCGCAAGGACAGGAGCGCCCAGTCGTCGGTGATGTGCAGGGCGCTCGCCCCGGGCGCAACGCCGAGGTGCAGGCTGTCCGGCTCGAAATCGTGGTTGCGGCCGGCGATCTGGAAGAAGCAATCGGCCACCGCGCGGGTGACCTCGAGGCGCCGGCTGCGGAAATTATGGGCGTTCAGCATCACCACCCGCGGCCCGGCGATCAGCCAGGCCGCCGCGGCCCGCTTGGGCACGCCGCCCGCGTCGCGGCAGAACAGGATGCCGGCCCCCGGGAAGCGGGCGAAGTCCGGCCCGGCCATCGCCCGGCGCCCGTCCTGCGGGTAGAGCGCGGCGAGCCGGCCATCCCCCGCCGCCGCCGGTCCCGACACAAGCGCCGCACCGAGCAGGAGCGTCAGGATCTGCCGGTTCCGATAGGGCATGGCGGCGCGATCCTCGCGGGTCTTCTTGCCGGACCCGCGAGAATTACAGATCGGTGACGTCTCTGCGTCAAGCGGCAAGGCGAGCGTGGCTCTGCGACACGGCGGCGGCGCCCGGCCCGCCCGGTCAGCGCACCGCCGGCCCTTCCGCGTCGCTGGTGCGGCCGGGGACCGACGGGGCCAGGGTCGCCTGGCCGGCGAAGATGCCCGGATCCTTCGAGGTCACGTCGACCGAGACCGTCGCCACCACGGCGGCGCCGCACCAGTTGGAGCGGAACGTGCCGTTCAGGATGCTGCGCGGGTCGGCGGTGATCAGCCCGCACTCGCTCTTCGTCATGCTGGTGTTGTGGTAGCGCAGGTCGATGGTGAAGTTCTTGACCGTGTAGGCGATGCCGACGTTGCCGTACGTGTAGTCGGGCAGCTTGAACACGCCGAACGAGGCGCGCGTCGTGCCGAGGAAGTACTGGCCGACCTCGGCCGAGACGAGGAAGCCGCTCGGCATCACCCCGAAGGCGCCCTCCGGGATGGTGTATTTGGCGACGCCGGAGACGTAGGTGCCCGGTGCGTGGGTGCCGAAGTAGCTCGGCGAGTGGTAGACGTTGAGGCCGAGCGTCAGGGCGTCGTTCACCGCGTAGGTGGCCTTGCCGACGAACTCGTAGTAATCGGCGTTGTTGGCGGTGTAGATCGTACCGTCCGGACCGATCAGGGCGCGTTCGCCGGGATAGTTGTAGAACAGGTAGCCGAGGTCGAACGACCAGGCGCCGAAGGTCGGCCGGATGCCGGCGGAAAAGTCCATCTCCATCGTGGGCCGGTTCGGCAGGTCGACCTGCGCGCCGGCGAGGCCGGCGTAGAACAGCCCGTCGAGCATGTGGAACTCGAGGTAGCCCTGGGCGCCTGGATGACGGTTAGTCTGCGAGATGCCGCGCGAGTTGTAATCCGACACGAAGCGGAAGCCGAAGGCCGCCGAGACCATCTGCGGGTCGACCGCCGGCAGCGTCGGCACCACGGTCGGGGCCTGTTTCGGCACCGGCGCGTCGGCCGCGCGGCTCACCGACGGGAAGGTCAGGGCAAGTGGAACGGCCAGCAAGGAAAGGCGAGTCGACATCGGAGTGTCCGGAAGCTGGAGGAAAACAGCACAGCGGTCGCCCATGATCGAGGCGTAGATACTGGCGTGGTGTTTGGCTCCGCGGATCTTCGCCTTCGGCAAAGAAATCATCCTGAGCACTTCATTTGTTTCGCAGCAGCGGCATCCTGTCACGCGTTCAAACGGGATGAAAAGTGACGTACGGCAAGTCGATGTATTCGTGCAACACTCACTGTCCGACGTCGGGCTGTCACCCACCGCGCCGCCCGGCGCCCCGACGCGAAAAGGCTAAAATTTGATACATGCTACTGATCGGCGCTTATTACATAGATTTCGATGGTGATGTAATAGAATATAAATGGAAAATTCCTGCTCTGATAGAGGGCTTCAACAAGATCGATCCCCAGGAGTACTGTCAGCGCATCGATTTAGAAGGGTGACGGTCCGCGGTCCGCTCGCGAGCGCCCGGCCGACGGCCGGGCGCACCTCATCCAGCCGGACCGAAGGCGGGGCCGACGACGCGCAACGCGCGATCCAGCTCCCGTCCGCCATCCGCCCGGTCGACGGGGCCGGCCACCGCATCCCGGCCCGGCCGATCGCCGTCGATGACGCAGAGATCCGCCTCGAGGGCGTCCGCCAGATGCCAGGCCCGCGCGGGATCGCCGGAGAAGAGACCGAACGATCGCGCCTCGCCGCCGTGCCCCCGCTCCCGCGCGAGGCGGGCGGCGAGCGCCCGCTCGTCGTCGAACGGGATCGGCACCACGACGCACGCGAAGGCGTGGCCGCGCACGAGCCGCATCGCCTCAGTGCAGCGGTCGAGCACCAGGAATCCCGGCCAGGCCGAGCCCGGGGGCCGGCCGGCGACCAGCCTGGCGCCGGCCGCGAGGTCGGCTGACAGCGCCGCGTCGAGGCCGGTCCCGATCTCGCGCGACACCAGGGGGCCGATCTCGGTCGCCCCGTCGAGCGGATCGCCGACGCGCCTCGCGGCCGCCCCGGCCCGCAGGGCGTCGAGCAGGCCGGGCAGCGCCTGCGCGTGGACGTGGAGGCGGGCCTGGCTCGCGAAGGTGGAGCCGGTCCAGCTCCGGCCGCCGCCGAGGATCGCGGCCGCGACGCGGGCCGAATCGGCGCCGGGCAGCACGATCGTCCCGGCCTTCGGCGCCCCGATTCCGGCGCCGAGATCGAGTTCGTCCGCCCCGCGCGACGGGTTCGGCTCGGCGAGGAGCCCGGGATGGCCGCGCAGGAGGCGCGCGCTCTCGGCGTCGCCGGCCAGGACCGTCAGCACGCCCTCGGGAAAGCCCGCGCCGACGAGGAGCGCGGCGAGGCGGGACAGCGTCCGCGTGGCGCGCGGATCGGCGCAGGCGACGAGGGCGTTGCCGCGGGCGAGCGCGTCGGCCCGCGCGCACAGCCCGGGGACGGGCGCGCTCCAATGCAGTGCGGCGCCGACGACCCCCGCGGGCGCGCGTCGCAGGCGGGCCACCCGGCCGTCGCCGAGATCGGTCCAGGTCGTGCCGCTCCCTTCGGCGAGGGCGGCGGCCGCGTCCAGCAGGCGCAGCGCCTCCGCGAGGTCGGGGCCGGCGGTGTGGCGCAACGGACGGCCGGTCTCGCGGCTCTCCAGGCGGGCGAGGTCCGCGCCGTCCGCCCGCAGCCTTTCGGCGCAGAGCCGCAGGACCCGTCCCCGCCCGGGCGCGCCGAGGGCCTTCCAGGCCGAAAGGCCGCGATGCGCGTCCTCGACCGCGCGGTCGATCTCGGCCGCGCGCGCCGGGGAGAAGCGCGCCATCTCCTCGCCCGTCGCCGGGCTGAGGTGGCGCACGAGGGGGGCCGCGTCGGCGGGGCGGGAGACGCGGATCGCCGGCGCTTCCCCGGATCCCGGCCGGAGCGAGGTGCCCGCCAGCAGCCCGTCGACCAGCGCGTGGACCGTCCGGCGCGCCCGCGCGGCGTCGCCCTCGCTCCCGTCGCGGCCCGCCGCGACGTGGGAGCGCAACCAGAGCCCGTCGATCATCGCCGAGATCATCGTCGCGTAGGTCGCCACGCACTCCTCCGGCACCAGGCCGCGCAGGGCGTGGCTCAGGTTGGTGACCATCCGGCGCTGGTAGACGTGCTGCACCCGCTGGAAGCGCGTCGAATGGGTGATCTGGCCCCAGAAGGCGAGCCAGACGGCGCTGGTGCGCCGGTCGAACTCCTCGTCGGCGAGGGCCGCGTCGCCGACGGCGAAGAGCCGGTCGCGCCGGGTCGCGGCCGCCGCCAGCCGCGCCGCGGTCGCGCGGGCGAGGCGGGCGGCCATGAAGCGCAGGGTCGCTTCGAGCAGCCCGTCCTTGTCGCCGAAGTAATGCGCGAAGAGGCCCGTCGAGACGTTGGCCCGCCGGGCGATCTCGCTCAGCGAGGCGGCCTTGAAGCCGACCTCCGCCAGGGTCTCGATCGTCGCCTCGATCAGGTGCCGACGCCGGGCCGCCTCGAAGCTCTGCAGGGTCTCTCGCCGTGTCTCTTGCCGTGTCTCTTGCCTATTCATCCGCCCCTCGCCCCGTGGGTGGCCGCACCGCCGACGACGGATTGAATGATCATTCAAAACCTCACAGACGACAAGGCCGCCCGTGGCAGGAGGGAATGCCCATGCCCCCCGATGACTTCGCTTGACATGCTGCGACGCACAACAAAACTCCCGAAAGCCGCACGATGATGCAAGGAATGATGAAAAATTTTGCGTGACTTTGGGAAAATCAGCGTATTGAATGTCCGTTCAACGGGGCTGGCCGGCGGGAAGCCCGGCTGGGGTGTGGTCGGAGGTGTCATGCGAAATATCCTGGCTCGTGCGCTCCTGGGCGCGTCCCTGCTGGCCACGCCGGCGGCTGCGGCCGATCCGGCCTCCTGCAAGGCGGTGCGGTTCTCCGATGTCGGCTGGACCGACATCACGGCGACGACGGCCCTCGCCTCGCGGGTGCTGAGCGGCATGGGCTACGCGCCCAAGACCAAGATCCTGTCGGTCCCCGTGACCTACGCGTCCCTCGGTGCCAGGAACATCGACGTCTTCCTGGGCAACTGGATGCCGACGATGGAGGCCGACCGGAAGCCCTACCTCGACAAGAAGGAGGTCGAGGTGATCGGGCCGAACCTCACCGGGGCCAAATACACCTTCGCGGTGCCCGAGTATCTGTACGACCAGGGCCTGAAGAGCTTCGACGACATCCACAAGTTCAAGCGCCAGCTCAAGGGCAAGATCTACGGGATCGAGCCGGGCAACGACGGCAACCGGGTGATCCTCGGGATCATCAAGGACAACAAGTACGATCTCGGGGGCTTCGATCTGGTCGAATCGAGCGAGCAGGGCATGCTCGCCCAGGTTGAGCGCGCCGTGCAGCGCAAGGAGCCGATCCTGTTCCTCGGCTGGGAGCCCCACCCGATGAACACCAAGTTCAAGATGCGCTACCTGTCGGGCGGCGACGACACCTTCGGGCCGAACTACGGCGGCGCCGAGATCTTCACCAACCTGCGCACCGGCTTCGCCGAGCAGTGCCCGAACCTCGGCAGGTTCTTCAGGAACCTGACCTTCGACCTGCCGACCGAGAACCTGGTGATGGGCTCGATCCTGTTCGACGGGCTGGCCCCCGAGAAGGCCGCCGAGACCTGGCTGAAGGCCAATCCGGGCACCTGGTCGCGCTGGCTCGACGGCGTCGAGACCCTCGAGGGCAAGCCCGCCCTGCCGGCGGTCCGGGCGAGCCTCGGGCTCCACTGACGCCGCGCGGCGGGGGGCGCCCGCCGCCACCCCGAGCCCGTCGGCGGCGGCCGGCGGTCCCCCGTCATTCCATGAAGCGGGTGCACCCCCCATGTACGACTGGATCGTCGGCCACAAAATCTCGCTCGGCATCTGGCTCAAGGTCTTCGTCGACTTCCTGAACACCCATGCGCAGTCGTTCTTCGACCTGGTCTCGACGGTCCTCAGCGCGATGGTGCAGGGGCTGACCGACGGGCTGATCGCGGTGCCGCCGCTCATGTTGATCGGGCTGTTCGCGCTCGGGGCCTACCTGCTGCACCGCTCGATCGGGCTCGCGCTTTTCATCGTCGCCTCGCTGCTCCTCGTCGTGAACCTCGGCTACTGGGAGGCGACGATCGAGACCCTCTCCCTGGTGATCTGGTCGACGGCGGTCTGCGTGCTGATCGGCGTGCCGGTCGGTATCCTGGGGGCGCACAGGCCGCTGTTCTACGAGGCGATCCGGCCGCTGCTCGACCTGATGCAGACGATCCCGACCTTCGTCTACCTGATCCCGACCCTGGTCCTGTTCGGCCTCGGCACGGTGCCGGGCATCATCTCGACGGTGATCTTCGCGCTGCCCGCGCCGATCCGCCTGACCCAGCTCGGCATCGCCTCGGTGCCCCCGAGCCTGCGCGAGGCGGCGCTCGCCTACGGCGCCACGAGGACGCAGATGCTGTTCAAGGTCGAGCTGCCGAGCGCGATGCCGACCATCCTGGCCGGCATCACCCAGTGCATCATGCTGAGCCTGTCGATGGTGGTCATCGCCGCCCTGGTGGGCGCCGACGGCCTCGGCAAGCCGGTTGTGCGCGCGCTCAACACCGTCAACATCGCGATGGGCTTCGAGGCCGGGCTCGCCATCGTGATCCTCGCCGTCATCCTCGACCGCGTGTGCAAGCGTCCGGCGCCACGCAAACGGAAGGCCGCCCGATGACCGCGATCGACACGGACCGGCGCACCCTCTCGGACGCCGCCCCGGTGGCCGTCCCGACGGACCCGGCCCCCGCCACTCCCGCTCCCGATTGCGCCGTCGCGCTGCGCGACGTCGACATCGCCTTCGGCCGCAACGTCAAGGCGGCGCTCGCCCTGTCCGACGAGGGCCTGACGCGCGACGAGATCCGCCGGCGCACCGACGTCCTGATGGGCACGTTCAAGGTCAGCCTCGACGTGCGGCCGGGCGAGATCTGCGTCCTGATGGGCCTGTCGGGCTCCGGCAAGTCGACCGTGCTGCGGGCGATCAACGGGCTCAACAAGGTCGCCCGCGGCGCGGTGCTGGTGCGCCACCGCGGCGAGCCGGTCGACGTCACCCGCTGTCGGGCCGCGACCCTGCGCGAGGTGCGGCTCAACACCGTCTCGATGGTCTTCCAACAATTCGGCCTGCTGCCCTGGCGCAGCGTGCGCGACAATGTCGGGTTCGGGCTCGAGTTGCGCGGCGTGCCGGCCGCGGAGCGCAACCGCGTCGTCGACGAGAAGCTCGCGATGGTCGGTCTCGAATCCTGGGCCGACAAGATGGTGCAGGAGCTCTCGGGCGGCATGCAGCAGCGCGTCGGCCTCGCCCGGGCCTTCGCCACCGACGCCGACATCCTGCTGATGGACGAGCCGTTCTCGGCCCTCGACCCGCTGATCCGCGACAAGCTGCAGGACGACCTCCTGGAGCTGCAGCGCCGGCTCAACAAGACCATCGTGTTCGTCAGCCACGACCTGTCGGAGGCGCTGAAGCTCGGCAACCGCATCGCGATCATGGAGGGCGGCCACGTCGTCCAGTACGGCACGCCCTCCGACATCGTGCTGCGGCCGGCCAACGCCTACGTGGCCGAGTTCGTCAAGCACATGAACCCCCTCGAGGTGTTCGACAGCGGCGCCGTGATGACGCCCGCCGCCGCCCTGCGCCGCGACGGCGACGCCGTGCTGCTCGACGGCAGCGGCGAGGTGCGCCTGCGCCTCGACCGGGCCGAGCGCCCGGTCTCGGCCCAGGTCCGCGGGCGCGAGATGCCGCTCGGCCGCGTCGACGGCAGCGGGGCCGGCGACGGCGAGACCCCCGGCCTCGTGGTCGCCCCGGTGGACCTGCCGCTGCGGGCCGCGATCGACCTGCGCCTGCGCTCGCCCTACCCGATCGTCTTCGTGGACGATCTCGGGCGCCTCGCCGGCCTGTGCGACCACGGCGAGATCTATCGCGGGTTGCTCCAGAATCCGTGAGCGCGGCCGTCGCCCGCGCCCCGCCCGACATCCCCCTCCGCCGAGGTCGTTCCCCGAGGTCGTCACCGATGCCGTCCGTTCCGATCCACCGTCCCTTCCTCGCCGGGCGCCCCGCCGCGGAGGCGGGACGGCGCCGCTTCCAGGCGATCAACCCGGCCGACGGCCGCGTGCTGGCCGAGGTCGAGCACACGACCCGCGAGGACCTGGAAGACGCGATCGAGGCCGCGCGGGCCGGGCAGGCGGCCTGGGCCGCCACGCCGGCGCGCGAGCGCGGCCGGGTGCTGATGCGGGCGGTCGGTCTCCTGCGCGCCCGCAACGACGAACTCGCCCGCCTCGAGACCCTCGACACCGGCAAGCCGATCGCCGAGACCCGCAGCGTCGACATCGTCACCGGCGCCGACGTGCTCGAATACTATGCCGGCCTCGCGGCCGCGATCGAGGGCCGGCAGATCCCCCTGCGGGAGACCTCCTTCGCCTATACGCGCCGCGAGCCGCTCGGCCTCGTCGCCGGCATCGGCGCCTGGAACTACCCGATCCAGATCGCGCTGTGGAAGTCGGCCCCGGCGCTCGCCGCCGGCAACGCGATGCTGTTCAAGCCGAGCGAGGTCACCTCGCTCACCGCCTTCGCGCTCGCCGGGATCTATGCCGAGGCCGGCCTGCCGGCGGGCGTGTTCAGCGTCCTGCCGGGGCTGGGCACCGAGATCGGCACCTGGCTCACCGAGCACCCGGCGATCGCCAAGGTGTCGTTCACCGGCGGCACCGCCACCGGAGCCAAGGTGATGGCGGGCACCGCCCGCTCGACCCTCAAGGACGTGACGCTGGAGCTCGGCGGCAAGTCGCCGCTCGTCGTCCTCGACGATGCCGACCTCGATCGCGCCGCCGACATCGCGATGGCGGCGAACTTCTTTAGTTCCGGCCAGGTCTGCACCAACGGCACCCGGGTCTTCGTGCCGATGCACCTGATGGAGCCCTTCACCGCGCGGGTGCTGGAGCGCGTGGCGCGCATCCGCATGGGCGACCCTCTCGACGAGGCGACGAATTTCGGGCCGCTGGCGAGCCACGCCCACCGCGACAAGGTGCTGGGCTTCATCCGCTCGGGCGTCGAGCAGGGCGCCCGCCTCCTCGTCGGCGGCCACGCGCCGGAGGGGGCACTCGCGGCCGGCGCCTACGTGGCGCCGACGGTGTTCGGGGAGTGCCGCGACGACATGGAGATCGTGCGCGAGGAGATCTTCGGGCCGGTGATGTGCCTGCTCGGCTACGAGACCGAGGCCGAGGCGCTCGCCCGGGCCAACGCCACCTCGTACGGCCTCGCCGCCGGCGTCGTCACCCGCGACCTCGTCCGCGCCCACCGGGTCGTCCACGGCCTCGAGGCCGGCATCTGCTGGATCAACACCTGGGGCGAGTCGCCCCCCGAGATGCCGGTCGGCGGCACCAAGCAATCGGGCCTCGGCCGCGAGAACGGCATCGAATCGCTCGAACGCTTCACCCGCACGAAGTCGATCCAGGTCGAGCTCGGCGACTTCGCCCCCGTGTTCTGACGCAGGAGCCGCGACCCGCCCGCGCCGCCCGTCCCCCGAGACCGGATCCGAGATCATGCCGCAGACAGACGCACCCGAGTACGACTTCATCATCGTCGGCGCCGGCTCCGCCGGCAACGTGCTCGCCACGCGGCTCACCGAGGACCGGGACACGACGGTGCTGCTGCTCGAGGCCGGTGGCCCGGATCACCGCCTCGACTTCCGCACCCAGATGCCGGCGGCGCTGGCCTACCCGCTCCAGGGACGGCGCTACAACTGGGCCTATCTCACCGATCCCGAGCCCCACATGAACGGGCGGCGGATGGAATGCGGCCGCGGCAAGGGACTCGGCGGCTCCTCGCTCATCAACGGCATGTGCTACATCCGCGGCAACGCCCTCGACTACGACGGCTGGGCCCAGCTGCCGGGCCTGTCGGGCTGGTCCTACGACCAGTGCCTGCCGTATTTCCGCAAGGCCGAGAGCCGCGACGCCGGGCCCGACCCCTATCACGGCGGCGACGGCCCCTTGAGCGTGACGACGGCGAAGCCCGGCGCCAACCCGCTCTTCGCCGCCATGGTGGAGGCCGGGGTCCAGGCCGGCTTCCCGCGCACCCCCGACCTCAACGGCTACCAGCAGGAGGGGTTCGGGCCGATGGACCGGAGCGTGACCCCGAAGGGCCGCCGCTCCAGCACCGCCCGGGGCTACCTCGACCAGGCGCGGGCCCGCCCGAACCTGACCATCGTCACCGGGGCGCTCACCGACCGGGTCCTGTTCGAGGGCCGGCGCGCGAGCGGCGTCGCCTACCTGCAGGGCGGGCGCCCGGCCGAGGCGCGGGCGCGCCGCGAGGTGCTGGTCTGCTCCGGCGCCATCGCCTCGCCCCAGCTCCTCCAGCGCTCGGGCGTCGGCCCGGCGGACCTCCTGCGCGGCCTCGGCGTGCCGGTGGTCCTCGACCTACCGGGGGTCGGCGAGAACCTCCAGGACCACCTCGAGATCTACGTGCAGTACGAGTGCACGAAGCCCGTCTCCCTGGCGCCGGCCCTGCGGCCCTGGAACCAGCCGGCCATCGGGGCGCGGTGGCTGTTCCTCGGCACCGGCATCGGCGCCAGCAACCAGTTCGAGGCCGGCGGCTTCATCCGCTCGGGCCCGGACTTCGCCTGGCCCAACCTGCAGTACCACTTCCTGCCGCTGGCGATCAGCTACAACGGCAGCAACCCGATCAAGGCGCACGGCTTCCAGGCCCATGTCGGCTCGATGCGCTCGCCGAGCCGCGGCCGGGTCCGCCTGACCTCCCGCGACCCGCGGGAGCATCCGAGCATCCTGTTCAACTACATGGCGACGGAGCAGGATTGGCGCGAGTTCCGCGACGCGATCCGCATCACCCGGGAGATCGTCGCCCAGCCGGCGCTCGACGCCTATCGCGGCCGCGAGATCAGCCCCGGCCCGGCGCGGCGGACCGATGCCGAGCTCGACGCCTTCGTGCGCGAGCACGCCGAGACCGCCTATCACCCCTCCTGCTCGTGCAAGATGGGCGAGGACGCGATGGCGGTGGTGGACGGGGAGGGCCGGGTCCACGGCCTCGAGGGCCTGCGGGTCGTCGACGCCTCGATCATGCCGCTGATCGTCACCGGCAACCTCAACGCGCCGACGATCATGATGGCCGAGAAGATCGCCGACCGCATCCGCGGCCGGGCGCCGCTGCCGCGCAGCGACGCGCCCTACTTCGTCGCCGGCGACGCGCCGGTGCGCAGCGTCCCCGCCCGCGCGGCGTGACGGGGGCGGGGCCGCCCGGCCTCGCCCCCGGGGCTCTGATCAGAACGCGACGGCGTCCACCACCTTGCGGAAGCGCGGCAGCATCGTCTCCCGGTCCTGGGCGCGCACCACGCCGACGGCGCGGAAGTAGCCGTCGGGCTGGAAGCGGATGGTCTGGGAGACCACCACCGGCGTGCCGGACGGGACGTCGACGGCGCGGGCCACGATCTCGTGCCAGTCGGCGCCGTTCTGCCGGAAGCTCTGCGACCGCTCGATCGCGAAGTCCTTCATCGTCTGGTTCGAGTACAGCGCGGCCTTCGCGAAGGCGTCGCGCTGGTCGGTGGAGGGGGCCGGCTGCACCGCCTCGGCCAGCACCAGGATCGGCTGGTCGAGGTTGGTCATCTGGTCCTTCGGCCCGTCGGTGTAGAGCACCGAGTTGCCGCCGAGCACCCGCACGGGCCGGAAGCCCGCCGTCTCGGTGACCCGGAACGGCAGGGCCGCGACCTGCTGGTCGATGGTCAGGGCCGGGCGCACACGCACGCTCGTCAGCATCGTCCGCATCGCCTCGTCGCTCTCGGCGCCCGGCAGGGTCTGGCCGATGACGATGCCGGTGACGGTCGGGTCGGCGACGAGGAAGACCCACTTGTGCAGGGCCGGCGCGCCGGCGGGCTGCTCGATCGGCTGCTCGCCGGTGAACAGCATGCCCTCGCGCCCGTCGGCGAGCTTGAGCGTTTCGCGGGTCTTCACCACCAGGCCCTGGGTCTTCAGGTTTTCGTCGGTGAAGTTGGTGGCGAGGTCCTTGTAGGCCTGGGCCGGCAGCTCGACGATCGAGACCGTGGCGCCGCTGCTCTGCCGCTCGAAGCCGGTGAAGCGGCGCGACACCACCATCTCCTTGGCCGGCTCGAAGCCGAAGCGCGAGCCCGGCGGGTAGACCGGATCGGCCGCCAGGGCGCCGGCCGGCAGGCCGATCAGGCCGGTGAGGAGCGCCAGGCTGCGCAGCGACAGGGGACTCGGCAGCGACAGGGGACTCGTCGGCATCAGACTCGTCTCTGGGTTCGCGGGGAGACCGTCCGGGAGCGGGCGGTGCTCGGAAGAGGGGCGCGTCGCGGCCCGGGGATTGGGCCGCGCGCGGGACGTGGATGCCTCTGCCGCGCGCGCCGGTCTGTCAAGCGCGGCGGATCGCCGAGACGCGCCGCAAGGTCAGGTTGAGCCGCCCGCCCGCCGGCACCGGAGCGGGCAGGACCGGCCCGGGCGCCGGGGAGAGGAGGTCCGCGCTCGGGGCCAGGATGCGGTCGACGCCGTGGAAGATCAGGCGCGAGGGTCCGCCGATCACCATCGCGTCACCGGAGACGAGGCGCACCGAGCGGGTCGGGTCGGTGCGCGCGGTGCCGCCGTAGCGAAAAAGGGCGGTCGCGCCGAGGGACAGGGACAGGACGGGGGCCGAGAATTCCGCCTCGTCCCGGTCCTGGTGCAGCCCCATCCGGGTGCCGGGGGCGTAGAGGTTGACGAGGCAGGCCTCGGGATCGGCCGGGCAGCCGGCGAGGGCGGCCCAGGCCCGCAGCACCGCCGCCGGCATCGCCGGCCAGGGCCGGCCGGTCTCCGGGTGGCTCGCCTGGTAGCGGTAGCCCGCCCGGTCGGAGACCCAGCCGATGGGTCCGCAATTCGTCATCTGGACCGAGAACGGTTTTCCTGTGCGCGGCATCGTCGGCGTGAAGGCGGGCGCCTCGCGCAAAACCTCCGCCAGATCCGCGGCGAGCGCGGCCTGCGCCTCGGCGTCGAGGTAGCCCGGGACGTGGATCAGGCCGGGGGCGAGTTCGATCAGGGCACGGTCCCTCCGCGGGGAGGGCCGTCCTACCCGATTTCCCGCCAGGCCGGCAGGCCCGGAATCCCTCGACGGACCGATGGGCCCGGTATTTTCCGGTCGACCGGCTGGCCCGGCATGATAGGCCTCCCTCGGGTCTTCCCCAGCGGCATGACGATTCCCACGACGTTTCCCATGACGATCCGCTCCGCCACCCTGATCGGCTCCGGCGCCATCCTGCTCTGGTCGCTGCTCGCGCTCTTCACCGCGGCCTCCGGCGCGGTGCCGCCGTTCCAGCTCGCCGCGATGACCTTCCTGGTCGGCGGCCTCCTCGGCTGCGCCAGCTGGATCGTGCGGCCGTCCGGGCTCGCGTCCCTGCGCCAGCCGCCCGCGGTCTGGGCGCTCGGGATCGCCGGGCTGTTCGGCTACCACGCGCTCTACTTCGCGGCGCTCCGCCTCGCGCCGCCGGCGGAGGCCGGGCTGATCAGCTACCTCTGGCCGCTCCTGATCGTGCTGTTTTCCGCGCTCCTGCCGGGGGAGGGCGGCCTGCGCGCGGCCCACCTCGCCGGGGCGCTCCTCGGGCTCGCCGGCGTCGTGGCGCTGTTCCTCGGCCGCGGCTCGCTCACCTTCGAGGCCGCCGCCCTGCCGGGCTACGCCGCGGCGCTCGCCTGCGCCTTCCTGTGGTCGGGCTACTCGGTGCTGTCGCGCCGGGTCGGCGCGGTGCCGACCGACGCGGTGGCGGGCTTCTGCCTCGCCACCGCGGCCCTGAGCCTGATCTGCCACCTCGCCGTCGAGCGCACGGTGTGGCCGGACGGGCCGGCGCAATGGGCCGCGGTCGCGGCGCTGGGCCTCGGGCCGGTCGGGGCGGCGTTCTACCTCTGGGACATCGGCGTGAAGCGCGGCGACATCCGCCTCCTCGGCGTCGGCTCCTACGCCGCCCCGGTCCTCTCCACCCTGATCCTCGTCGCCGCCGGCTACGCCCCGGCGACCTGGTCGCTGGCGCTCGCCTGCGGGCTCATCGTGGCGGGCGCCCTGGTGGCGACCCGGAGCGGCCGAGAGACGGCGGAGGGGTAGCCGAAATCCTATTCCCGGCCGCAGGCGCGGGCGCGCTCGGTCCGGTCGCCGATATACTCCGGCGCCGACTAGTGCGAGCATCGGCTGACGTGCTAGTTGCCTCTTACAGCGAAAAAATTCCTCATCCAGCTGGTGAATTGACCACCTTCGCAGTAAAAATTGTCGTTTAATTTATACGAATTGAATTGTCGTGCCATGTGCGATTTTACGGCATATAAAATATTATTGAATACTTATGATTTTTCTAAATAAATTTTGATTTATATTGATAATCAATAATTCTAACGCCAATGCATATTTCAGACGAACCTTATAATTTACAGATGATTTGCGAAATACATAAGCAGCTATTTTTCGCTAACGAATAGTAAATTCCCCTATTAGGAGAAGTGCAACTATTTTAGATGTATGTAGGGTTGCAGAGGTTCTTTATCCTCTCTTTTAGGCAGCAGCTATAATAAGGGTTAAGAAAATGAAACTCTCTCCGTCCGATCCTGATATTGACACTGTCATTAGGCGTATAAATCAAGGCGATTTAGATTTACAACCTGATTTTCAAAGAGGAGAAGTCTGGACTGTAAATAAAAAGAAAAAACTCATAGATAGCGTTCTAAGAAATTGGTATATACCGCCGATACATACAATCGTGATACCTGGAACGCATAAACAGGACGTGCTTGACGGACAACAAAGGCTAGCGGCAATTCGAGATTTCGCACAAAATCTTTTTTCTGTTGATGGTTATATTGCTCCAGTAAGCAATGAAATTAGTCAATTAGATGGACTGTTTTATGCGCAATTACCGGCTGATATTCGCAGGATATTTGACAATTTTACTCTTAGGATCATCCGCATAAGCGACTACGCACCTGAAGAGCCAGGTGAGCTATTTTATAGATTAAATACTCTTACGAGTATCACGGCAGCAGAACAGAGAAACGCTTTTTATGGCCCTGTCAGAAAACAGGTAAAAAAACTCGTAGTCGAATTTGAAAAAATGGGAAGTACACAGGAGACTATTGGATTTTCTAACTCAAGAATGGCTTACGATGATGTGCTGTCAAAATTGCTTTGCACAATAGAAACCAGAGATTTAACAAAAAAGCTTACCGCTGGATCTGTATCAGATCGCTTCAGATCAGATAATGAATTTAATAAGAATGTTTTTGATCTTGGATCTGAAACAATAAAAGTTTTTACAGATTTGAGATGTAAATCAAAGCCAGTTCGACACAATAAAGCTTCGTTGCTATCGTGGATGATATTGGTAGCGACATATATATCATACAATAAAAAAGATTTTCTCGTTAATTTTGATCGACAATTACTGGAGAATTTTGAATCTAAAAGATCACGACTGAGCTCCGAAGGAGCAAAAAAGTTAAGTTTATTTGCGTCGATGCCGACGTGGACAGAGCTACTATCGGTATACACAGATAGATCTACTTCGCGTGTATCAGATGTAAGTTCTGTAATTTATCGTGATTTCATTCTCAACTTTTTTGTCGCTTCTGAGATCGGTATAGATATTTCAGATTTACCTCTTAGCTTACCTAGACAAGACGTATTCAAAATAATGTGCAATAAGTTGCGCTTTCCAGAGTCCTGCAGCGCCGAGGAAATTCTTGAAACTCATCTCAACCTCGAAGCATGGGGGAAATTCTGATGCGCCATGCAGAAATTAGCCGAGCGTACGAAGATCTTAGAAGTGGCAAGGCGCGATCTTCAAGAGTAATGTCCATCAAATATGAGGGAATCTCGGGCCTATCTGATGCGTTGCTTACTTTTCACGCGCCAATCACAGCAATATGTGGTCTAAACGGCGTTGGTAAAAGTACCATATTATCCATAATGCGACGCGCTTTCGTTAGTACAGAAGAAGATCTTGAAAAGATAAAAGCGCACGATCGAACTTGCTCTGGCGAAATCACGATTGATTTGTTAATCCATAACGAGCGCTATCAGTTAAATATAGCAAACGGCGTTATGGCCCAGATTCCCGAGAAAAAGATAAATGCGATTTTTGTCGATACATCGTTAGAGTCGACAACACAGCAAAATTTTTTCAGATACGAGATAGAAAGCATTAATGATACTATAAATGGGACTGACCCTGTTAAATTTTCGCAAAAAGAAATTTCTATGCTTTCATATATCACTGGTAAGTCATATTCGTCAGTCGAAGTTTTTGAATTAGAGGGATTTTTGCCAGTAAAATATTATATTAAGGTGTGTGAGCGCGGTACATTTTATGATATAAAGACAATGAGTCTTGGTGAAATTTCATGTGTCTTACTAATGCAAGCTCTTAGAAAGGCTCAGAAAAATAGCTTAGTTATAATCGAGGAGCCAGAAACTTATATATCTCCCGTTGCTCAAGCTGCTCTCATGAATTTTATTGTGGTTCAAAGCGTGGAAAAAAATTTATCAGTCGTTATATCTACCCACTCACCAAATTTAGTCAAAAAATTAGCTGAGAACGAAATTGCAATATTATATCAAACAGCAGTTGGATCTCAACTAGCAGAAAAGAAAGAATGTGCGGAGCTTCTTCATACTATAGGGCTCGAATCAAAATCTATTCCTGTTTTTATAACAGAAGATAGGCTTGGTCGAGAACTTGCAAAGTATATATTAAGTAAATTTGATATCGCTTTGCTGCTGAAATCTGACTTGCTTGATATAGGAGGAGAGTCAAAAATAACGTCTATGAGAGAATTGTTCCCAAGGTATGCACAGCGAGTTACTGTCGTTGGGGTTTACGACGGAGATCAAAAAAATCGAGTGGAGGAATCGCAGGGCCTATGGCCAGCTGTGTTTCTTCCCGGGGACGTCCCGATGGAAGAAGCACTGAAGCAGATGGCGTTCAACGATCCTGGACGATCTTCGCGTTATATTGGCATTACGCCTCAGCAATTCAGTATTGGTAATCACGCATTGCAGGGCCTTGATCCGCATGACTGGATATATGAGCTCGGAAGAAATCTTGGCCTTTCGTTCGATCAGCTACTTCGAGGATTGCTTGAAGCATGGCTCGAGGAAGATAGGAATCGTATAGAAGCGGAAAAATTCGCAAGCTCACTGAGATCGATCGTGAACTAAATTTGAAAAATAAAAAATGAGCAGAGTTTATAACTCTTCTCATTTCAAATATTGCGAGTTTATTATAGAAATAAACTGAGCGTAGCGGCGAGTGGCGCTATCGGATACGCACGCTAAACCTTCGCTCACTTGAGCTTTGCGCTTCGGCCGCTACCCCCGCGGCATCGGCCGCCAGTCCGGCGGCGCCATCTCGAAGCCCTCGAACCGGAAGCCCGGCGCCACGGTGCAGCTCACCAGGGTCCAGGCGCCGAGGCTGGTGGCGGTCTGCCAGTGGCCGGCCGGCACCACGAGCTGCGGCCGGTGGCCCCGGGCGAGGTCGGGGCCGAGGTGGCGCGCCTCGGCGTCGTGGCCGTTGGGGCTCGTGGTGATCACCATCGGTGCCCCGGCATGCCACAGCCAGACCTCCGCGGCGTCGACCCGGTGCCACTCCGAGGTCTCGCCGACGTCGAGGAGGTAGTAGATCGCGGTCGAGGCCGGGCGGCCGTCGATCTCGCGCGGGTCCCGGAAGGTCTCGCGGTAATGCCCGCCCTCCGGATGCGGCTTGAGGTCGAGGAGGCGCACGACCTCCGATGCCGTCAGGTTTTGCATCGTCGTCAGAACCGGTTCTTCCACTCGCGCAGCGCCGTGAACACCGCCGCCGGATCGGCGCCGGGCTCCATGCCGACCGCGCGGGCGAGCGCCGGCTCGGCGGCGCGCAGGAACGGGTTGGTGGCCTTCTCCTCGCCGAGCGTCGTCGGCACCAGGAAGCGGCCTTCCGCCTTGGCTTTCTCCGCGAGCGCCGCACGGTCCTTCAGGTTGCGGTTCTCCGGCTCGGCGGCCAGCGCGAAGCGGGCGTTCGACAGGACGTAGTCGTGGCCGGAATAGATCACGGTCTCGTCGGGCAGCGGCAGGAAGCGCGACAGCGAGCGCCACAGCACCTGGGGCGGGCCCTCCAGCACCCGGCCGCAGCCGAGGGTGAACAGGGTGTCGCCCGCGAACGCGATCCCCGCCTCCTCGAACCAGTAGGTGACGTGGTCGTCGCAATGCCCGGGCGTCTCCCAGACGGCGGCGGCGAGCGAGCCCACCGTCACTACGTCGCCCTCCCGCACCGTGGCGTCAACCTGCGGCACGGCGCTGCCGGCTTTGGCCGGGGCCGTCACCCGGGCCCTGGTCCGCGCCTTGACCTCCGGGATGCCCTCGACGTGGTCGCCGTGCCGGTGGGTGACCAGGATGTCGGTCAGCGTCCAGCCGGTCTCGTCGAGGGCGCGCAAAACGGCGGCGGCCTCCGGCACGTCGATCGCCGCGCAGGCGCCGGTGGCGGGATCGCGCATCAGCACGCCGATATTGTCGCTCCGGCACGGGAAGGTGCGGATCTGGGGACGGGTCTCGGGCATGGCGGCGGTTCCCACGGCGACGGCTTCGCGGCGTCTCTCGGAGCGGGAGATAGGGCGCGGGACGCCGCAGGGTGAGCCGGTTCCGGCGAATAGCGGGGAGCGTGCGGGCAGCCGGCGGGTTGACGCCTTGCCGCGGCCTGGGCCACTCCCCATTCATGGCCCCGACGGCGCCCCCCGCCGCACGTCGCGAGAACCGATGAGCCTCGACGTCACCGAACTGCGCGCCTTCTACGCCAGCCCCCTCGGGGAGGTGGCGCAGCGGCTCGTCGGCCGCACGGTCCACCGCATGCTCGGCTCGGTCTCGGGCCTGCGGGTGATGGGCCTCGGCTACGCGGTGCCGTATCTCGGCCCGGTGCGCCACGCCGCCGAGCGCACGCTGGCCTTCATGCCGGCGACGCAGGGGGTGACGAACTGGCCGGTCGCCGGCCGCTCGGCCTCGTGCCTCGTCGACCCGACCATGATGCCGCTGCCCGATTCCGCCGTCGACCGGGTGGTGCTGATCCATGCCGTCGAGGCGGTGGAGAGCCCGGCCGAGCTGATGCAGGAGGTCTGGCGCGTCCTCACGCCGGGCGGCCGGCTGATCATGGCGGTGCCCAACCGCCGCGGCCTGTGGGCGCGCCGCGACGCCACGCCCTTCGGCCACGGCCAGCCCTACAGCCGCTCGCAGCTCGGCCGGCTGATGCGCGAGACCCTGTTCTCCCCCGAGGACTGGGCCGAGACCCTCTACGTGCCCCCGGTGGAGGGCTGGCTGACGCTGCGCACCGCCAGCGCCTGGGAGCGGCTCGGCACCGGCCTGTCGCTGCCCTTCGCGGGCCTGCACGTCGTCGAGGCCTGCAAGCAGCTCCACCGCCCGGTGGCGGTCCAGGCCCGCAAGACCGCACGGCTCGGCGCCCGGGTCCTGGTGCCGGTGCCCGCCCCCGTGCCGGGAGGGGCCTGACCGATGCCGTTCCCGGGCGCGGATGCCGCGCTGCAGAGCTTCCTCCTCGCCTTCTCGGCCCTGTTCTCGATCGTCAACCCGCCGGGCGCGGCGCTGATCTTCGCGCAGGTGACGGCGGGCCGCAGCCACGCCGACCGCACCTGGCTGTCGCGCCGCATCGGCGTCTATGCGGCCGCCGTGATGCTGGTCTCGCTCTGGGCCGGGGCCTCGGTGCTGAGCTTCTTCGGCATCTCGCTCTCGGCGCTGCGCATCGCCGGCGGCCTCGTGGTGGCGGCCCAGGCCTGGAACCTCCTCTCCGCGCCCGAGCAGCGCGAGGCGCGCAAGACCGCTCAGGCCGAGCCGGTCCAGGGCAGCGAGGCGCATCCCGAGCCCGCCGCGCTCGCCGAGGTGGCGTTCTTCCCCCTGACGCTGCCCTTCACCACCGGCCCCGGCACCATCGCGGTGGCGATCGCGCTCGGCGCCGGGCGGCCCGATGGCGGCGTCGACCGGATCGCCTATCTCGCCGGAGCGTCCGCCGCCTCCCTGGTCATCGCCCTGATGGTGCTCCTCGCCTACGCCTCCGCCGACCGGCTGGTGGAGCGGCTCGGCCATGCCCGGGCCCGGGTGCTCGGGCGGCTCGCCGCCTTCCTGCTGCTGTGCGTCGGCACCCAGATCACGCTGACCGGCGTCACCGACGTCCTGGGGCCGCTCATTGCGAACGCCAGGCCAGGGTCCGTCCCGTAAGGGCCATCTGGGCGTCGACGGCCCGCACGATCCGGGCCTTGGCGGAGTAATGGATCATGTGGCCCTGGCCCGGCAGCAGGGCCAGGGTGCTGCCCGCGACCTCGGCTTGCAGCCGGCACGACTGCTCGCCCGCCTCGACGATCGCGTCGGCATCCCCCGACAGGATCGCCACCGGCAGGCGCAGGGACGCGTAGCGCGGCTGCAGCAGGGCGACCGCGCCGTTCATGCCGGCGGTGTCCTCGGCACTCGCCCGCGCCTGCGTCGCCGACAGCGAGAGCGAGACGGGAAAGCGCGCGGTGAACCGGTCCGGCACGGGTTGCGGCCTGAAGACGTGGCGGAAGACCTGCGGCGCCAGCGCCCGTCCGACCGCCCCCGGCACCAGGGCGCGGGCGGCGTCGCCGAGGCCCGGCACCGCCAAGGGCGCGATCATCGCCACGTCGGCGCGCCGGCCCGGATAGTAGTAGCCGGAGAGCAGCACCAGCCCGCGCAGGTCGAGGCCTTCTGTAATAGCGAGCGCCAGCGCCACGATGGTGCCCCAGGAATGGCCGACCACCACCGGCCGCTCGGCCTTGAGCGCTGCGAGCGTATGCGCGATCAGCCGCGCCTGCGCGGCCGCGCTCCAGACCCAGTGCCGCGGCCGCTCGGTATGGCCGAAGCCCGGCCGGTCGATCGCGATGACCCGGTAGGACTTGGCCAGTTGCTCCAGCAGCCCGCAGATGACGAAGTCCTCCGCCATCGTGCCGTTGCCGTGGATCAGCACCACCGGCCGGCCCCGGCCCTTGACGATGCAGTGCACCCGCACCCCATCGACCTCGATGATGCGCCCCGGCGGCTTGTGCGCCGGGGCCTCCGGCTTCATGGCCTCCGTGCCCCGCCGCATCAGGGCGCCGGTCTGGCGCGCGGCGGCGGCGTTCGCCTTGGCGGTGGCGCGCAGGATCCGCACGGCGCCGCTGGCGGCGCGGCGCGAGGCACGCCCGGGAACGAACCGAAAGGCCATGGGATCTCCGGCGCGATGCTGCACTGCGGGAGAAGATGGGGCATCCGCCGTCCCGCGCATATCCCTTCCCCTGCGCGATATTCCCCGGGCGCCTTGGCAGCACCGGTCCGCCCCTGTACGAGGCCCCGGAAGGGGCGGCCGGGAGCCGCCGGCATCAGGAGCGTGACCCATGCGTCTCGTCGTCGTCGGCGCCTCCGGGCGGATGGGCCGGATGCTGATCCAGGCCGTCGCCGAGGCCGAGGGCTGCACGCTGTCGGCCGCGATCGAGCGCGAGGGCTCGCCGGCGCTCGGCCAGGATGCGGGCGTGCTCGCCGGCCTGCCGCCGCTCGGCGTGCCGGTCACCGACGACCCGCTGCCCGCCTTCGCCGAGGCCGACGGCGTCCTCGATTTCACCGCCCCGGCCGCGACCGTGTTCTACGCCGAACTCGCCGCCCAGGCCCGCATCGTCCACGTCGTCGGCACCACCGGCCTGTCGCCGGACGATTTTTCCAAGCTCAAGGCGGCGGCGTTCCACGCCCGCATCGTGCAGTCGGGCAACATGTCGCTCGGGGTCAACCTGCTGGCGGGCCTCGTGCGCAAGGTCGCGGCGACGCTGGGCGAGGAGTACGACATCGAGATCCTGGAGATGCACCACCGCCACAAGGTGGATGCGCCCTCCGGTACCGCGCTGCTCCTCGGCGAGGCGGCGGCGCAGGGCCGCAACGTCGCGCTCGCCGACCGCAAGGTCGCGGTGCGCGACGGCCATACCGGCGCCCGCGAGCCCGGCACGATCGGCTTCGCGACGCTGCGCGGCGGCAGCGTGGTCGGCGAGCACAGCGTGATCTTCGCCGGCGCCGGCGAGCGCATCGAACTCACCCACCTGGCGAGCGACCGCGGGCTGTTCGCCGCCGGCGCCGTCAAGGCCGCCCTGTGGGCCCAGTCCCGCGAGCCCGGCTTCTACGGCATGGACGACGTGCTGGGCCTCTGACCCCTTTTTCCTCGAAACGGAGCGAATCGCATCATGGAGCGTCTTCTCGTCCTCGCGCGCCACGGCCAGAGCGAGTGGAACCTGAAGAACCTGTTCACCGGCTGGAAGGACCCCGGGCTCACCGAGCTCGGCGTCGAGGAGGCGCGGGCGGCCGGGCGGCGGCTGAAGGCGAAGGGCGTACAGTTCGACGTCGCCTTCACCTCGGACCTCGGCCGGGCCCAGCGCACCTGCGCGCTGATTCTGGAGGAGCTCGGCCAGTCCGGCCTGACCACCCATTCCGACGCCGCCCTCAACGAGCGCGACTACGGCGACCTGTCGGGCCTGAACAAGGACGACGCCCGCGCCAAGTGGGGCGAGGAGCAGGTCCATGTGTGGCGCCGCTCCTACGACGTGCCCCCGCCCAACGGCGAGAGCCTGAAGGACACCGTGGCCCGGGTGCTGCCCTACACCATGCGGGAGATCCTGCCCCGGGTGATGCGCGGCGAGCGCGTGCTGGTCGCCGCCCACGGCAACTCGCTGCGCGCCCTGGTGATGGTGCTCGACGGGCTGACCACCGAGACGATCCCGGGCCTCGAGCTGCATACCGGCGTACCGCTGGTCTACCGGCTCAAGGACGACACCACCGTCGAGACGAAGGACGTCCTCGACCGCGACTGAAGTCGGGGGAGGGCGCCCAGTCCCGGGCGCCCTCGTCCATCACTCCTTTACTTTCCCCTCGCTGACTTGCGCTCCCTTACTTCCGCTCGCTTACTTCCGCTCGCTTACTTGGCAGCCTTGCCGTCGGCGTGGGCGGGAGCCGGCGCGGCGGTCTTAGTGCTGCCGGTGGCGGCGGCCTTCTGCGGCAGGCCGACGGCGTCGATCACGTCGAAGCGCATCCCGTCCTCGGCGGTCTTCAGGGCCGCGTTCGCCTCGTAGTACTTGCCCTGGCCGATCAGCGTGGCGGCCTGGTTCACGTCGGCGGCGGTCTTGTCGAGGGGCATCACCGCCATGACGAAGTTCACGTCGACATGGGCGAGCTTCAATTTCTCGACCGCCGACTTCTGATCGCCCTTCGCCAGGCTCTTGTTCGCCTCGGTCACCGCCGCGGCCTTCTCGGGCGTCGCCACGAAGTCCTCGCCCAGCGTCATCTGGGCGTCGACCGGCACCCACGCCACCTTGTCGTTGCTCTTGGCGGTCGTGTCCGCGGCCGCCGTCTTGTCTGTTGCGGTCTTGTCCTTCGCGACCGCCATCTCGGCCGGGGTCTTCAGCTCGGCCTCCGCCTTGGTGAACACGGCGTCGTCGGTCTTCGCCTTGGCCAGGGCGGCCTGCGCCTTGCCGATCAGGCTCTTGGCCTGGGCGGGATCGGCGTCGAAGATGGCGATGCGGGCGAGGTGCATGTCACGGAAGGCCTGGGCCCCGTCCTTCGACAGCTTGCCGACATCCTTGTCGACCGCCTTCTGGGCCGCGGTCTCCTGCACCACCGCGGGCTTGGTCGCCTGCTCGGCCGCATAGGCGGCCCCGCCGAGGACCGTGGTGGCGACGAGGGCGGCGGCGAGAGACTTGCGAGAGAACATGATGGTGCCTCCTCTTGAGTTGGTGTCGATCTGTGTTCGCGACATCAACGCATCGTCTACATCGTGATAATACGCTCTCGGGATCTGGGTTGCCTGTCTGGAACATTAAGAGTCCGTAACGCAACGGAAGAGCGTCGCTCGCGTGGCGGGCGACTTGCGGTCGAGGCATGAAGGGGAGGGGGCCGTCGTGCACCCGATCGCCCGGGGGCGACGCGAGCGATGAACAGGGGTGCGGCGCACAGGCCAGCGGATAGGGAGAGCTGGCCCATGACGTGACGGTTGGGTCGGCGGAGCCGGCCTGCCCGCAGTGCGCAGAGAAATTCCACGGTGGCGCGGGAACGTATATTCTATAAATCGATAGATAAGATATTCCGTCGATTCTTATGTCCGACCATCGACCCCATTCAGAGGCGTCGGTTCGTCAATGACGGACTGACAGAGAAGGACGGCTCAGGGATCTCTACGCGACAGCGGCGCCCGATCGAGTGGCCGCACGGCATACGACGCAGCAGGTTATGCGGTGCAGGCGCGACGGCCGAGAGGGGAACCCCTCCCCCCTCCGCGGGGGAGGGTGGCCTGCGGAGCAGGCCGGGAGAGGGGACACCGCTTCCGGATAAGACTGAACCGTTCTGAAAAGCGCCCGCTGGATCAGCGTCGCGCTGCCCCTCTCCCGCCCGGCTCCGCCGGGCACCCTCCCCCGCAGAGGGGGGAGGGGGCACGCTCCCGACCGTCGTACCCGCGTCGTACACCTTGGCGTTACGGCTGGGAGCTGTTCCAAGTCTATGACTTTACGGCGCTCTCCGACGAACCGGGATCCGCCGCGTCGGAGAACGCTCGCTCCGATCGCCGTCAGGCGGCACGACGACCGCTGAGGGTCCCTGGCGCATGGCGGCGCGGCGCCGGCCGGACGGGAAGGCCCCGATCCGGCCCCCGCCGGTCGGTTACTGTGCCGTCCAGCCGCCATCCACCGGCAGGTTGGCGCCGGTGATCTGGCTTGCGGCATCGGTGCACAGGAAGGCGGCCAGCGCCCCGACCTGCTCGACGGTGACGAATTCCTTGGTCGGCTGGGCCTTCAGCAGCACCTCGTCGATGACCTGCTCCTTGGTCAGGCCGCGGGCCTTCATGGTGTCGGGGATCTGGGCCTCGACCAGCGGGGTCCAGACGTAGCCCGGGGAGATGCAGTTGACGGTGATCTTGTGGGTGGCGAGCTCCAGCGCCGCGGTCTTGGTCAGGCCGGCGATGCCGTGCTTGGCTGCCACGTAGGCCGACTTGTAGGGTGAGGCGACGAGGGAATGCGCCGACGCGGTGTTGATGATCCGGCCCCAGCCCTTCTTCTTCATGCCGGGAATCGCCGCCCGCATGGTGTGGAAGGCCGAGGACAGGTTGATGGCGATGATCTGGTCCCACTTCTCGAGCGGGAATTCCTCGATCGCCGAGACGAACTGGATGCCGGCGTTGTTGACCAGGATGTCGACCGCGCCGAAGGTCCGCTCGGCCTCCGCGACCATGGCGGCGATCTCTTCGGGCTTGGTCATGTCGGCGCCGGAGTAGTGCGCCTTGACGCCGAACTCGGATTCGATGCCGGAGCGCGCCGCCTCGATGGCCTCCGGCTTGCCGAAGCCGTTGAGCACCACGTTGGCGCCGGCGCCGGCCAGCGCCTTCGCGATGGCGAGGCCGATGCCGCTGGTCGAGCCGGTGACGAGGGCGGTCTTGGATTGCAGCGACATGGGAACACTCTCCGGGGATCGGGGGCTTTCGGGGTGAACGGTCTCATACGCTTTCCGATCGATCGCTTCGCGATGCGGAAAGCGGCTTCGCTCGGGCGCCGCGCTGGCTGGTGATACGAGATCCGCAAGTCATCTTCCGGATCTCGTATGTCATGTTCCGGATCGCGTATCAGGCCAGGTAGTCGTGCAGCACGTGGCCGTACGGCAGGGTGAAGTCGACGATCTGGTGGCGCGCCCGCACGATCCGGCGCACTGGCAGGTCGGCGACGCGGCAATTGACGTGGGGGATGAGGTGCAGCCGCGCATCGCCCTCCCAAGCGCCGTGGACCCGGATGTCCTGCAGCCGGTAGCCGACGAGCTGGGCCACCTTCACCCCGCCATCGACGTCCGGGATCAGCTTCAGGTTGACGTTGAGCTGGCCGATGCCCTCGCGGACCTTGTCGAGCTGGTCCTCGAGGCTGCGGTGCTTGTAGGTCATCGTGCCCATCGCCACCCGCTCGTCGTCGTAGTGCAGGGTGCCGGTCAGCGTGTCCTTCGTCACTTTGAGCCGGGGTACGCCGTACTTCTTCGGGAAGCCCCAGATCTCGCGGCCGGCGGTGATCGGCGGCTCGTCGTCGAGGTACATCTGGACCGAGTAGTTGCAGGGCTCGCCCTTGTAGCTCGCGACGATGGCCGAGCCGCTCTCCTCGTAATCGCCGAAGCCGGAGGAATCCGGCATCTTCATCCACTCGTAGAAGGCGAGGTTGCCGGGCGCCGGCTCCAGCGGCTCGGGGAGCGCGGCGCGCAAAGCCTCCGGGTCGGTCTCGTAGGTGATGATGAGGTATTCGCGCCGCATGAACCGGTAGGGCCCGTGCGGGTAGCTCGGGCTGAAGGCCGGCATCGAGGGGGCCTTCAGGATCTCGTCGCGGGTCATGCGGCGTCCCTTCCTTCAAAAAACTCAGTCCCGCGCGTCGCGGGTGAGGTCGAACACGGTCACGCCCTGGTCGGGCCGGCAGCGCTCGATCCAGCGCCGGTGGCGCAGGGAGCGGCGCATGTCGTGGCGCCCGGCCTTCCAGTGCTCCAGCATGGTGGCGCGCGAGAACTCGTAGTCCTTGGCGTCGCTCTCGTAGTTCTTGGCGCGGTAGATCAGCTGCAGGATCGTCACCGCGTTCTGGTGGCTCACCTCGGCGAGGAACGCGACGTCGGGGTCCTGGCGCAGCTCCTGCGGCAGCTTGTCGAACAGGCGCCGGAACGCGGTCTTGGCGCGGTGGATCTCGATCTGGTCGTCGGTGTTGAGGCGGGTACGGCTCGAGAAGCGGATGTCCTTCTCGCGCTCGGCCGCCTCCGCCAGGGTGCGGGGCACCGGCCCGCGGGCGCTGAACAGGTCGACCTGGAACACCGCGAGGTCGCGCGCCCGCTCCTCGTCGAGGACGTATTGCAGCGGCGTGTTCGAGACGATGCCGCCGTCCCAGTACGGCTCGCCGTCGATCTCGACCGGCGGGAAGCCCGGCGGCAGCGCCCCCGAGGCCATGACGTGCTCGGGCCCGATCCGGTCGCGGTGGTTGTCGAAATAGACGAAGTTGCCGGTGCGGACGTTGACTGCGCCGACGCTGAGCCGGGTCTCGCGCCGGTTGATCCGGTCGAAGTCGATCAGCTCCACGAGCGTCTGCCGCAAGGGGGCGGTGTCGTAGTAGCTCAGCGCCTGGGGGGCGCCCGGCGGGTAGAGCGCGGCGGGCGGCCAGCGCGGGGCGAAGAAGCCCGGCACGCCCACCGCCGCCCCGAAGGCGGCGCTCCAGGCGTTGAACACCTCCCGGGCCTGCTCGCCGGGAAACCACGGCGAGACGGTGATGCCGGACGACACCTTGTCCCAGAACGCCCGCAGCCGCTCGACGCGCCGCTCCGGCGGGTTGCCGGCGATGAGCGCGGCGTTGATCGCCCCGATCGAGATGCCGGCGACCCATTCGGGCGAGAGCGCCGCCTCCTGCATCGCCTCGGCGATGCCGGCCTGGTAGGCGCCGAGCGCCCCGCCGCCCTGGAGCACCAGCACCCGGCACTCGTCGCGTTCCGCCCGCTCCGGCTCGTCCATGGCCTCTCCAGGGAATCGTCGCCCGTCCCGGCCGTAAGATGATGGTGCAGTGCCGCAAGACAAGGCTTCGAGACAAGCTTTGCCGTGCGCGGCCCGCCTGCTTTTCGCGCCGCGGCCGGGCGCTGCCCCGGCCGGGGCCTCGCGGGTTGACATGCGCCGGCCCCTCCGCCAACCCTCCGCGCCGCCCGGCCCGGACGTCAGGACCGGGCCGGCCGCCGTGCCAAAGACCCCGCGCCTCGCGCAAAAAGCCACCGCGATGCGGCCCGACACAACACAGGTCCCGATGCGCTCCTACCTCGACTTCGAAAAGCCCGTCGCCGAGCTCGAGGCGAAGCTCGAGGAATTGCGGGCGCTGGGCGACCGCGACGGCGCGGTGGCGATCAGCGAGGACGTGACCCGGCTCGAGGCCAAGGCCGCCGCGGCCCTGGCCGAGCTCTATGCCGGGCTCACACCCTGGCAGAAGACGCAGGTCGCCCGCCATCCGCAGCGGCCCCACTTCGTCGATTACTGCGCCGGCCTGATCGAGGAATTCCAGCCGCTGGCCGGCGACCGGGTGTTCGGCGAGGACGAGGCGGTGGTCGGCGGCTTCGGCCGCTTCCGCGGCCGGCCGGTCTGCGTCATCGGCCAGGAGAAGGGCGCCAACACCGAGGCGCGCATCCGGCACAATTTCGGCATGGCCAAGCCCGAGGGCTACCGCAAGGCGGTGCGCCTGATGGGGCTCGCCGGCCGCTTCGGCCTGCCGGTGCTCACCTTCGTCGACACCGCCGGCGCCTATCCGGGCATCGAGGCGGAGGAGCGCGGCCAGGCCGAGGCCATCGCCCGCTCGACGGAGGCCTGCCTCGGCCTGCCGACCCCGAACGTCACCGTGGTGATCGGCGAGGGCGGCTCGGGCGGTGCCATCGCGCTCGCCACCGCCAACACGGTGCTGATGCTCGAGCACTCGATCTACAGCGTGATCTCGCCGGAGGGCGCCGCCTCGATCCTGTGGCGCGACGCCGGCCGGGCCCAGGACGCCGCGACCGCGATGAAGATCACCGCCCAGGACCTCCTGCGCCTCGGCGTCATCGACGCGATCGTGCCCGAGCCGACCGGCGGCGCCCACCGCGACGGCCAGGCGGCCATCCGGGCGACCGGCGACGCGATCGCGGGCGCGCTCGAGCCGCTCGCGTCCCTCGACGCCGACACCCTGCGGGACAAGCGGGCGCAGAAGTTCCTGGAGATCGGGCGAAGCCTGTAGCGCCGGCGCTCCCCGCGCCACATATCCCTCGCCCCGTATCCCCGCGATCCACAGCTCCGCACAACCGGCGCGTGCCAGACACGTCCCGGCCTTGGTTTTGCCGAAGACGCGGCCGATGTCTTCGCGGGTGAACCCCGTGCCGTCATGCGCCGGCGTCTTGCCCGACGCGCCTGTTGAGCGAATCCGCGCAATCTTAACCGTTCTTGCGGTAAGAGGCGGGTAAGTTTAACGAAGCTATGGGGTTGGGGAGAACGGTCCCCGGCGTCAGGGTGCCGGGGTCTGGAGCGGGAAGGCGGGGTTGTCCCATGGTGCGTCTGGCGAGACGTCTGGCGATGCGTCCGGTGCTGGCGGCGAGCGCGTTGGCCGCCGCCCTGTCCCTCGGGGCGTGCCAGGATGCCGGGTTCTCCGCCGCAGGCTCCGCCCGCGCCCGTGAGCCGATCCCCCAGAAGACCGTCGCCCTGATGACGGCCAAGAACATGTCGCCCCGCGACCCGATCCTGATCCGCGCCTTCAAGAAGGAATCGGAGATGGAGGTCTGGAAGCGCGGGCCCGACGGGCAGTACGCGCTCCTCAAGACATTCCCGATCTGCCGCTGGTCGGGCCAGCTCGGGCCGAAGGTGCGGGAGGGCGACCGCCAGGCGCCGGAAGGGTTCTATCCCATCGCCATGGGGCAGATGAACCCGAACTCGTCCTACTACCTGTCGTTCGATACCGGCTACCCGAACGCCTTCGACCGGGCCAACGGCCGCACCGGCAGCTACCTGATGGTGCACGGCACCTGCTCGTCGGCCGGCTGCTTCGCCATGACCGACGAGGCGATCGCCGAGATCTACGCCATCGCCCGCGAGGCCTTCGCGGGCGGGCAGCGGGCGTTCCAGTTCCAGTCCTATCCGTTCCGGATGACGGCGCAGAACCTCGCCAAGTTCCGCAACGACCCCAACATCGGCTTCTGGAAGAACCTGAAGGAGGGGTCGGACTACTTCGAGGCCCTGCACGAGGAGCCGCGGGTCGGGGTGTGCGGCACCCGCTACGTCTTCGGCGGCCAGGACGCCGCGGCCGGCGCCTGCAGCCCGAAGGTCGACCCGGTCGTCGTCGCCAAGCGCCAGAAGGACGAGGTCGAGGTAGCCGAGCTCGTCGCCAAGGGCACGGCGGCGACCCGCCTCGTCTACCAGGACGGCGGCCAGCACCCTTATTTCCGCGAGACCGCGCCGAGCACCCAGCTCTTCGCCGAGCAGGCGCAGCCGCGGCCCAACATGGGCACGATCAGCCGGCCCGAGGCCCTGGCGGCCGCGCCGGAAGAGATCTCGATCGAGCCGAAGGTGAAGCCGGTCCTGCTCGCCAAGATCGATGCCAAGCACGAGAAGGGCAAGCCCGGGGCGGTGAAGCCGACCGCGCTCGCCTTCGCGGCCCCCGCGACCAATCCGGCCCCGATCCCGACCCGCGAGGCGGCCGAGGCCGCGGCGGCTCCATCGGCCCCGGCGGGCCCGATCACCGTGGCGAGCGCCGACGGCGATCCCGCCGCCTACCGCAAGCTCCTCGGCAACTTGTTCGGCGGCGCGCCCGCGGCGCCCCCGGTCGCGCCGGCCGCCCTGCCGGCGGCGGAGACCGCGCCGGTCGCGGCGATCTCGCCGGCCGCACCCTTGCCCAGGAAGGTGAACGCCCACCTCCACACCGCTCCGACCGCCCATCCGGCGGCGGCGAACGCCAAGGCCGACGGGAAGGTCGACGGCCTCAATCCGGCGGGCGCGAAGAAGGCCGAGGGCAAGCCGACTGAGAGCAAGTCGACCGAGGGCAAGCCGGCGGCCAAATCCGGCGAGGTCAAGTCGGGCGAGGCGAAGCCGGCCGAGAAGGCGTCGGAGACCGGCAAGCGTACCGAAGGCCACGGCCGCAACCGCGTCGCGGCCTCGCAGCCGGGGAATTGAGGGCGGCTCCCGGGTCGCCCGCCCTGGATGTTTGATCCCGGGGCCGCGAGTGCGGAGCCCGGGATGGGCCCCCGTGGCGGGCCGGGTGGCCTGCCCGGGTGCGGTGGCGGCTACGCCGTCGCCCGCGGCCCGAGCGACAGCACCAGCGCCCCGGCCAGGGTCGAGAGCACCGAGCCGACGATGACCCCGAGCTTGGTCTCGGTGTCGAATTCCGGCGCATTCGCGAAGGCGAGGCCGCCGATGAACAGGCTCATGGTGAAGCCGATGCCGCACAGCAGCGCCACACCGTAGACGTGGCGCCAGGAGGCGCCGGCGGGCCTCGCGGCCAGCCCGGTGCGCACCGCGAGCCAGACGCCGCCGAGCACCCCGACCTGCTTGCCGACAAACAGCCCCGCCGCGACCCCGAGGGTGACCGGGGCGAGCAAGGCCCCCGGCGTCAGCCCGGCGAGCGACACGCCGGCATTGGCGAAACCGAAGACCGGCAGGATCGCGTAGGCGACCCAGGGCTGGAGCGCGTGTTCGAGAGCGTGGAGCGGCGACTCGCGGTCGTCCGGCCGGCCGGGGCTCGCCCGCAGCGGAATCGCCAGCGCCAGGACGACGCCCGCCACGGTGGCGTGCAGCCCCGAGCGCAGCACCAAGAGCCACAGGACGGCGCCGAGGATCAGGTAGGGCCCGAGCCGGCGAAGTCCGACGCGGTTGAGCGCAAACAGCATCGCCGTGACGGCGCCGGCCAGCGCCAGCATCGGCGCCGACAGATCGGCGGTGTAGAACAGGGCGATGATCACCACCGCGCCGAGGTCGTCCAGGATGGCGAGCGCGGTGAGGAAGATCTTGAGTGAGACCGGGGCCCGGGAGCCGAGCAGGGCCAGCACGCCGAGCGCGAAGGCGATGTCGGTCGCCGCGGGGATTGCCCAGCCGCGCAGGGTCTCGGGCGACGACGCATTGACCGCGGCATAGACGAGGGCCGGCACCGCCATGCCGCCGAGCGCCGCGATGCCCGGCAGGGCCCGGTCGGGCCAGGTGCGCAGGGCCCCGTCGAGGATCTCGCGCTTGATCTCGAGTCCGACGAGCAGGAAGAACACGGCCATCAGGCCGTCGTTGATCCAGTGCAGCAGGCTCAAGGGCCCGATCGTCGCGTGGAGCGCGTGGGCATAGGCCTCGCCAAAGGGCCCGTTGGCGACGACGAGCGCCAGTACCGCGCTCGCCATCAGGACGAGCCCGCCGCCCGCACTGCTGACCAGCAGGCCGCGCAGGGCCGAGAGCGGACGCGGCAGGCGCCGGGGGGAGGGGGAGGGCTGCATGGAGCCCGGGTGCCAGGAAAGGCGCCCGGGATCAACGCGCGTGAGACACGACTCGGCGGACGTCACCCCCGCCCGAGCGCCGCCCGCACCAGCCTCAGGGCGTCCCCGCTCGCCCAGTCCGCCGGGCCCTTCATCACGCCGATCTCGCAGCCGTCGGGGTCGATCAGGAAGGTGGTGGGCAGGCCCACCACGTCGCCGCCCTGCTGCAGCACCGGCAGCGCCCGTCCGCCCGGATCGGAGTAGTAGGCGAGCCGCGCGATGCCGTTCTCCTTCATCCAGAGCGGCGGCCGCTCGGGGTTGCGGGTGTCGAGGTTGAGCGCCACCACCTCGAAATCCCGGCCCCCGAGTTCACCCTGGAGCCGGTCGAGGGCCGGCATCTCCGCCTTGCAGGGCGCGCACCAGGTCGCCCACAGGTTCAGGAGCACCGTGCGGCCCTTCAGGTCGGCGAGAGTCTTCGGCTGCCCGTCCGGCCCGGTGAAGGCGAGGGCGGGCGCGGCCTTCGGGCTCGCGGCGACCTGGAGCGCCGCGACCTCGCCGCGGGCGAGCGGCGCGACCCGGGCGGCCGTGGCCTTGGCGAGCGGGCAGGCGCCGCCGTTGCTCCCGCCCGCAACCCCGTATAGGGCAGCCCCGAGGCCGAGGAGTGCGGCGAGCCCCCCCGCGACCAGGGCGAGGCGGGCTTTTCGCGGTGATGCGAGACGAGGTGAGGACATGAGCAACCGGATGTGGGGCGGGCGCTTCGCGAGCGGCCCCGCCGAGATCATGGAGGAGATCAACGCCTCCATCGGCTTCGACAAGCGCCTCGCCCCCCAGGACATCCGGGGCTCGCTCGCCCATGTCGCGATGCTGGGCAAGGCGGGGATCCTGCCGGCCGAGGATGTGGCGAAGATCGAGGCCGGTCTCAAGTCCGTCCAGTCCGAGATCGAGGCCGGCACCTTCGAGTTCCGCCGCGAGCTCGAGGACATCCACATGAGCGTGGAGAGCCGGTTGCGCGAGATCGTCGGCCCGACGGCCGGGCGCCTCCACACCGCCCGCTCGCGCAACGACCAGGTCGCCACCGACATGCGGCTGTGGGTGCGCGACACCCTCGACGCCCTCGACGGCCAGGCCGCCGACCTCCAGCAGGCGATGGCCGAGCTGGCGCTCACGCATGCCGGCACGGTGATGCCGGGCTTCACCCACCTGCAATCGGCCCAGCCGGTCACCTTCGGCCATCATCTCCTGGCCTATGTCGAGATGCTGAACCGCGACCGCGGCCGGTTCCGCGACGCCCGCGCCCGCCTCAACGAATGCCCGCTCGGTGCGGCGGCGCTCGCCGGCACCTCGTTCCCGATCGACCGCCACGCCACGGCCGCCAGCCTCGGCTTCGACCGGCCGACGGCGAACTCGCTCGATTCGGTGGCCGACCGCGACTTCGCCCTCGAAGCCCTCTCGGCGGCGGCGATCGCGGCGGTGCACCTGTCGCGCTTCGCGGAAGAGATCGTGGTCTGGACCTCGGCCCAGTTCGGCTTCGTCAAGCTGTCGGACCGGTTCACCACCGGCTCCTCGATCATGCCGCAGAAGCGCAACCCCGACGCCGCCGAGCTGGTACGGGCGAAGTCCGGCCGGGTCATCGGCGCCCTGTCGGGGCTGCTCATCGTCATGAAGGGCCTGCCGCTCGCCTATTCGAAGGACATGCAGGAGGACAAGGAGGGCACCTTCGACGCGCTCCAGACCCTCTCGCTGTGCCTCGCCGCCATGGCGGGCATGGTCCGGGATCTCGAGCCCGTGCCCGAGGTCCTGAAGGTGGCGGCCGGCTCCGGCTACGCCACCGCCACGGATCTGGCCGACTGGCTGGTGCGCGAGCTCGGCCTGCCGTTCCGCGATGCCCATCACGTCACCGGTCGCCTCGTCGGCGAGGCCTCGTCCCGCGGCATCGGCCTCGAGGCGCTGCCGCTCGCCGTGATGCAGGCCGAGGAGCCGCGCATCACGCAAGCCGTCTTCGCGGTGCTCGGCGTCGAGAACTCGGTCGCGAGCCGCACCAGCTACGGCGGCACCGCGCCGGACAACGTGCGGGCGCAGGCGGAAGGCTGGCTCAAGCGCCTGGCCGGCGAGACGGCCTGAGCGGTTCCGTCCATCTCTCCTATCCGCACCCCTCATCCTGAGGTGTTGGCGATCGCAGATCGACTGACCTCGAAGGAGGGCTCCAGGGATCGCGGAGTATCCTGGAGCCCTCCTTCGAGGCTCGCTTCGCTCACACCTCAGGATGAGGTCGTGGGTGGGAGGGCACAGGTGCGTGTGTTAGTCCCTGCCTCGAACAAGCTCGACCCATCACGGGAGGACCCACCATGGATCTCGGTCTCAAGGGCAAGCGCGCCCTCGTCCTGTCGTCCAGCCGCGGCCTCGGCCGCGGCATCGCCGAGGCCCTGGCGGCCGAGGGCGCGGACGTGCTGCTCACCGCCCGCACCGCCGAGCGCCTGGACGAGGCGGTGGCGGCGATCAACGCCCGCGGCCAGGGCCGCGCCCACGCCTTCGCGGGTCCCCTGAAGGACAACGTCGAGGCGATCCATGCGGCCGCGCAGGAGCATCTCGGCGGGGTCGACATCCTGATCGCCAATACCGGCGGTCCGCCGGCCGGCACCGCCCTCACCGTGCAGCCCGAGGCCTGGACGCCGCAATTCGAGGCGATGGTGACCCCGGTCTTCCGCCTCGCCGGGCTCGTCCTGCCGGGGATGCGCCAGTCCGGCTTCGGCCGCATCGTCGTGGTGGCCTCGAGCGGCGTCGAGCAGCCGATTCCCAACCTCGTGATGTCGAACGCGCTGCGCGCCTCGATCGCCGGCTGGGCCAAGACCCTGTCGGCCGAGGTCGCCGCCGACGGCGTCACCGTCAACATGATCCTGCCCGGCCGCATCGAGACCGACCGCACCGGCGAGCTCGACACCGCCAACGCCAAGGCACAGGGCAAGTCGCGCGACGAGATCGCCGAGGCCGCCCGCGCGGCGATTCCCGCCAAGCGCTACGGCAAGGTGCAGGAATTCGCCGACGTGGCGTGCTTCCTGGCCTCGGAGCGCGCGTCCTACGTCACCGGCAGCATGATCCGGGTCGACGGCGGGGCCGTGCGGTCGATCTGACGAGGTTCGTGGGGCGGGACGACAGTCGTCTCGCCCCCACTCGTTTCCCAAGGCCGATGAACCGTTCGGTGGAGAAAAAGGCGCGGGTCCCTCCTCTCCCCGCAGGCGGGGAGAGGGCTTCATCGACCTTGCCGTCGATGAAGCGAGTGCAGGCGAAAGCCGGAGCGAGGGTGAGGGGGAGGTGCCGAAGACGCCTCGTTCGGAAGCACCCCCTCACCCTCGCCCTGCGGGCTGCCTCACCCCCGACAAAGGGGGGTGAAGGCCTCTCCCCGCCCGCGGGGAGAGGATATTTCCCGCGTCACATCGTGTCCGGGAGAGCCTTGGTGGCAGCCAGGGCGGCGTACACGAAATAGAGAAGGGCGGCACCGCGGTGCCGCCCTTCTCTATTTCAAAGCTGTCGCGCCGACCTACTGCCGCTTGCCCCAGCGCACGCCCGGCGCCGGCCCGGCGCCCGCGGCCAGCTGGCCGATCGCCGGGCCGCTCGCGTCGCCCGGGTGGTGCTGCGAACCCGGGCCCATCGGCTCGGGGGCGATCAGGTCCGGGGTGGCCGCCATCTCGGGGGTGCCGCGGCCGGTGGCGAACTGGCCGGCCTTGCGGAAGCGCCAGAGGTAGCCCGGCACCACCGCCTCGATCGCCGTCGGGGCGATGCCGATGCCCTCCATCGTGCGCTTCTCGGCCTTCGCGGCCTCCGACACGACGTTGTCGCTCTGGAGCAGGGTGACCTGGTCGCGGGTGAGCTTCAGGGTGTCGGGCAGGAGGCCGAGCGTCGCGGTGTCGACGAGCTCCATCATCCGGGCCTGGAGGCGGGCGGCGGGGGCCGGCAGCGGCAGCACCACGCGGCTGCGCATCGTCACCTTGAGGGTGTACTCGACGAGCTGCTGCAGGGTCAGGATCTCCGGCCCGCCGAGCTCGTAGACCCGGCCGCCCTGGAGCCCGCCCTCGACCGCCCGGGCGATCGCCTCGGCGACGTCGCCGGCGAAGACCGGCTGCATCCGGGCCTCGGCGCCGGCGAGCGGCAGCACTGGCAGCATCCGGGCGAGCCCCGCGAAGCGGTTGAAGAAGCTGTCGCCCGGTCCGAACACGATCGAGGGCCGGAAGATCACGGCGTCGGGCCGCGCCTCGAGCACCCGGGCCTCGCCGATCGCCTTCGAGCGGGCATAGGCGGACGCGGACGCCTCGTCGGCACCGAGGGCCGAGACGTGGATCATCGGCGCGCCGACCGCCGCGGCGGCCCGGGCGATCTCGGCGGCGCCGTCGGCCTGGAGGCGCTGGAAGCTCTGGCTGCCGCTCTCCTGCAGGATGCCGACGAGGTTGACCACGATGTCGGCATGCTCGGTGGCGCGCACGATCGAGGCCGGGTTGCGCAGGTTGGCCTGCACGCCGACGATCTGGCCGACGCGGCCGAGGGGCTGGAGGAACTGCGCGAGGTCGGGCCGGCGCACCGCCACCCGGATCCGGTAGCCGCGCTTGGCCAGCGCCCGCACGACGTGGCGGCCGAGGAAACCCGATCCCCCGAACACGGTCACGAGCTGCGAGGCGGGCCGGGTGAGGCCGACGGTGTCGAAGCCGGTCATGGTCGTGGGGTCCTTCCGCGGGTCTTCATCGGGCCGAGGGTGCGGGGGCTCGTGCCGGCTCCTTAGTCGAGGGGCGAGGTCCTGTGAAGCTCCGCCGCCGTCGCGGGGGCCCGGAACCGGCCAGGGTGCGTCCCGTTCGCCGCCCGCGACCACCCCGGACCTGCGCCGCCGGCCGGCTCACGCCACCTTGCGGGGCACCATCCGCTCGCTGCCGAGCGCCTCCTGCGCCCCCGAGAGCCCGGCCTCGCCGTACTCGGCATCCTCGTTGACGTTCCATACGTCGTAGCGCCGCTCGCCCAGGATGATGTTTTGCGCCGTCAGCATGGCGGTCATCATGGCGTGGTCCTGGTTGTTGTACTTGTGCATCCCGTTGCGGCCGACGAGGTGGAGCGACGGGTAGCTGCCTTCGAGGTCCCGGCGGATCGTCGCGACGTGGGCCCGGTAGGCGTCGTCGTAGACCGGGTAGGCCTTGGGCTGGCGCACCACGCAGGCATCGACGACGCTCGACGGATCGACGAGGCCGATCTGGCCGATCTCGCGGCGGGCGAGCGCGATCAGCTCGGAATCCGGCGCGGTCCACAGCCCGTCGCCCTCGAAGCAGAAATATTCGAGGCCGAGGCAGGTATAGGCGTCGTCCGGCACCATCTCGGGCGACCAGGAGCGGAAGTTCTGCACCCGGCCGACCTTCACCGCCGGGTCGTGGACGTAGATCCAGTTGTCCGGGAAGCTGTCCTTGGCGCGCGCGATCAGCGCCACGGTGACGAAGTCGCGGTAGCGGAGGCTGCGCGCCTGGAAGGTGCTCAGGGGCGCCGGGCGGATCGCGCCGACGAGCTCGCGGATCGGCGCCGAGGAGACGACGTTGCGGGCCGTGAAGGTCTCGCGGCTGCCGTCCTCGCGCCGGGCGCTCACGGTCCAGAGCTTGGTCGCGGCGTCGTACGACAGGCCGTCGACACGCCGGTCGAGCAGCACCCGGCCGCCGTTCCCGCGGATCGCGGCCGCGGCGGCATCCCACATCATGCCGGGGCCGCGGCGGGGATAGCGGAACGACTCGATCAGGGTCTTGATGACGGCGCCGTCGCCGGAGGCCGCCGGCCGGTGCAGCCCGAGCGAGCGCTTCACCCCGTCGCGGATCGCCGCGCCGAGGTCGAGCCCCTTGATGCGCTGCGCCGCCCAGTCGGCCGAGATGTCGTCGCAGGACATGCCCCACACCTTCTCGGTGTAGGTCTTGAAGAAGATCGAGAACAGCCGCTCGCCGAACTGGTTGCGGACCCACTCGTGGAAGCTCTTCGGCTCCTTGATCGGCCGGGCGCGGGCCCAGAGATAGGAGGCGACGCAAAGGCCGCTCTCGACGATGCCGAGGTTGCGCAGGGCCTCGAAGGCCTTGAGCGGATAGGCGTAGGTCTTGCCCTTGTAGTAAATCCGCGACAGGCGCGGCCGCTCGATGAAGTCGTCGGGCAGGATCTCGTTCCAGAGGTCGACCACCTCCTTCGCCTTCGAGAAGAAGCGGTGGCCGCCGATGTCGAACAGGTAGCCCTTGTACTCCACCGTGCGGCTGATGCCGCCGACCTGGGTCGCGTCGCGTTCCAGAACCACGACATCGCGGCCGGCCTTGGTCAGCATGTAGCCGGTGGTCAGGCCCGCCGGTCCTCCGCCGATCACCAGCGTCTCGGTGTGAAGGCTCATCGCTCGGGCAACTCCGGGGGCCGGCACGGCCGCTACGCGTGAAGGCGGGTCTCGCTCTCCCCATGCTTTAGCGGCCGGATGGTAAAGAACCGCTCAACCGCGCCCGCTAACCGGGGGGTAAGGCCGGCATGCGACCCCGGTCCGACCGGATGTCCGAGGCTCGTCAAGGATCCCGCCATGCCCGCCGCCCCGCTGACCCAGGCCCGGCCCGGACCGGAGGCGGCCGACCGCTCGCCCTTCGAGCGGCCGGCGGTGGTGTGGCTCATCGTGGCGGCGAGCGTCGCCGGGATCCTGTCCTGGCCCGATCTCGTGGCGGTCCTGCGCGAGCTGCGCCTGCCCGACACCGACGACGCGATGCGGCTGGTGCAGGTGCGCGACCTCCTCGCCGGCCAGGGCTGGTTCGACCTCGCCCAGCACCGCCATGCCGGCGCGCCGCCGATGCACTGGTCGCGCCTCGTCGATGCGCCGATCGCCGCCCTGATCCTGATGGTCCGGCCCTTCGCTGGTCAGGCCGCCGACGGGATCGTCGCGGCCGCCTGGCCGCTCCTGCTGCTCGGGCTCTACGCGCCCATCCTCCATCGCGGGGTGGCGCGCGCCTTCGGCTGGCGCGCGGCGGCCTTCGCGCTGTTCGCCGCCGGGCAGGCGGTGTTCGTCACCGGCATGTTCGCGCCCGGGCGCATCGACCACCACAACGTCCAGATCTGCGCGGTCCTGGCGCTGGCGCTGTGTCTCGCCCGGCCGGCCCCGACCGCGAGGGACGGCGCGGCGGCGGGGGCGCTCGCGGCGTTCTCGCTCGCGGTCGGGCTCGAGGCGCTGCCCTTCATCGCCGCCGCCGGGCTGCTGCTCGCCGGCCTGTGGTGGCGCGACGGGCGCGCGGCCCTGGCGCCGTTCCGCGGCTTCGGCCTCGGCCTCGGGCTCGTCGCCCCGGTCCTGTTCGCGGTCCAGACCGGTCCGGCCGCCTGGGCCGTCCCGGCCTGCGACGCGCTCTCCCCGCCCTGGCTCTGGCTCGCGGCGGCGGCGCTCGCCACGGGCTGCGGGGCCGCTCTCGTGCCCGGCGGCCGCCTCGCGCGGGCCGGTTTCCTCGCCGCCTGCGGGGCGGTCGCGGTCGGCGGCTTCGTCCTGATGTTCCCGGCCTGCGCCGCCGGACCGTTCTCCGGCATGCCGGCCCTCGTCCACGACGAGTGGCTGGTGAAGGTGCGCGAGATGCGGCCGGTCTGGCAGCTCGCCGTCCTGGCACCCGACGCGGTGCTCGCCGGCCACGTCCCGGTGCTGATCGGCGCGGTCGTGGCGAGCCTGTGGGCCTGGCGCGACGGGGCACCGGCGCAGCGCCGCCTGATGGCGGTGGCGGCCGGGGCGCTCTGGCTCGGCGTGGCGCTCGGCGTGCCGCAGTTCCGCGGCCTCTACGTCGCCGGCGCCTTCGTGCCGCTGGTCGCCGGCCCGGTCCTCGACCGGGCGGTGGCGCTGCTGCGCGATTCCCGGGCGTCCTCGCGCCGGCGCCTCGCCGCCATCGGGCTCGGGCTCGCGCTCTGCGGCAAGGTCTGGCTCCTCGTCGCCTCGGTGCCGCAGGCCTTCGGCACCACCGAGAAGGCTTTCGCGACCGAGCACGCCGCCTGGCAGGAATGCGGGGCCCGCCGGTCGATCTCCGCCCTCGACGCCCTGCCGCCGGGGGTGATCCTCGCCGAGATCGACCTCGGCCCCAGCCTCCTGCTGCACAGCCACCATTCCGTCGTGGCGGCGCCGTATCACCGGGCGTTGCCCGGCCTCGTCGCCTCGCTCGAAGGGTTTCGCGATCTCGCGGCTCTGCCGCGCGTGGCCGCCCGGGCGGGAGCGGACTACATCGTGGCCTGCGCCCCGCCCTCGACGCCCGGCGAGACGCCGAGCGTCGCGGTCCGCCTCGGGCGCGGCGAGGTCACCCTGCCCGGGCTGGAGCCGGTCCCGGTGCGGGAGACGCCGTTGCGGGTCTGGCGCCTCCGGCCGGCGCCGTGAGGGAGCCCCCGTGCGGGGCACCTTCGTGGAGGGAGCGTTCGTGATCAGGCGTCCGGCTGCGCTCGTCCTCGTCGCCCTCCTCCTCGCGGTCCTGGCCGCCGGGGGGCTGGCGGTCGCCCGCGGCGAGGAGCCCGGCGGCATCGAGGAGGTGTGGATCGCGCTGCTCGGACCGCCGGATCTCGGCCCGGTCGAGTTCGCACGCCTCGCCCGCACGCCGTCCCGGTCCGACGCCCTCGCCTGCGCGCCCGACATCTGCCCTCTGGCGCAGGCCGACGCGGTGCCGCCGGACTTCGCCGTCCCGGGCGCGCGCCTGCGCGAGATCGTCGGGCGGGTCGCCGAGGCCCAGCCCCGCACCGCCCTGGTCTTCACCGACCGCTGGGGCGAGCAGGATCGCTACCTCGCCCGTACGGCCTGGCTGCGCTGCCCCGACACGATCGCGGTCGAGATCGTCGGCCGGGGGGAGGGCCGCGCCAGCCTCGCGCTCTACATCCGCAGCCAGGCCGGCTGCCCGGTCCCGGCGACGAGCCGCGCCCGGCTCGACGCCTGGCTCGCCGCGATCGCGGCGGCGGCCGGCCTCGAATCGACGAAGGGGTGATGACCCGGATGCCGCGCGCCGCTCACGAGCCTGCCGCCCACCAGCACCTGCCGCCGACCGGCGTCCCGCCGCTGGCGGACCTGCCCGCCTCGCCCGACGTGGCGGTGATCGGCGCGGGCGCCGCCGGCATCGGCGCGGCGCGGCGGCTTGCCGCCCTCGGCCTGTCGGTCGCGGTGCTGGAGGCCCGGCCGCGGCTCGGCGGGCGCACCGTCACCACCGCCTTGCGCGGCCACCCGGTCGATCTCGGCGCGCACTGGCTCCATGCCGGGCCGATCAACCCGCTGGTGGGCCTGGGCCTCGCCCGTGGCGAGCCCCTGCGCCGGGCCGCCCAGGAGAGCCACCTCTGGGTCGGGCGCCGCCCGGGACGTCCGGCCGAGGAGGCCGCCTTCGGCCGCGCCTGGTCGGTCGCCGACCGGGCGATGACCGACGGCGCGCGCCTCTCCGGCGAGGATCGTGCGGCGGCCACCGCCCTGCCGCCGGGCCTCGGGCCCTGGGGCAAGCGGGTCTCCCTGGTGCACGGCCTCGTTTCGGGCCGGCCGCTCTCCGAGATCAGCCTGCACGACTTCCCCAGCATGGAATACGGCGACAACTTCTTCATCGCCGGCGGCTACGGCGCCTACCTCGCCCGCCTCGCCGCCGGGCTGCCGGTGGCGCTCGGGACCCCGGTGGCCGCCCTCGACTGGGCCGGGGAGGGGGTGAGCCTCGATCTCGGCGACCGCGGCACCCTGCGGGCCCGGGCGGCGCTCGTCACCGCCCCCATGATGGTGCTGCAGGAGCCGGCCCCGGCCTTGCGGTTCGCCCCCGACCTGCCGGCGCCGGTGCGCGCGGCGATCGACGGGTTCGCCACCGGCATCTACGAGCACGTCGTGCTGCACTGGCCGTCTTCGCCGTTCCGCGGCCGCGACCGGCTGGCGAGCCTGATCGGCGGACGTCTCCAGCCGCCGGGCCTGCTGACGCGCGTCGACGGTACGCCGTTCCACTATTTCGAGCTCGACGTGCCGATGGCCGCGCGCCTCGACGCGGCCCGGTCCGGCCCCGACGGCGCGCGCCGGCTGGTGCGCGAGAGCCTGGCCGAGCAGGTCGGCCGCGGGTCGTTGCGCGACCTCGCGGTGCCGGCGGTGACCGAGTGGCGCCACGATCCCTGGTCGCGCGGCTCCTGGGCGGTGGTGCCGCCGGGCCATACCGGCGCCCGCGACCTCCTCAAGGAGGCGGTGGGCGAGCGGATCTGGTTTGCCGGCGAGGCCCTGTCGCGCGAGCAATGGGGCACCGCGGGCGGCGCCTTCGCGGAGGGCGAGCGGGCGGCCGAGGCGATCGCCGCCACGCTCGGCCCTTAGATCCACGTTGGTTTCCCGCGGCGGAGGCCTACATTCCACCCATGCTGACCCGCCTCCTCACCGTCCTCGTGCTCCTCGGCCTGTCCTGCGCCACCGGGGTCCACGCCCAGCCCATGACCCGCAACGTGCTCAAGGGCACCTGCGACAAGCTCGTCATCGCCGGGAAGGACGTCACCCCGACCTGCGGCGACGGTCTCGCCAACCTGGTCCAGGGCCGGCGCACCTCGTTCGACTTCACCTCCAGCGACGGCACGACGATCAGCTTCAGCGGCACCGGCATGCCGCAGGACCGGCAGGAGGAGGTCGGGGTCGACGCGCTCCAGCCGGTCAGCGCCGTAATCCTGACCGTCAAGGGCAGCGACGGCGGCATCACCCGCGACACGCTGATGACCGTCGGCTCCTGCCGCTTCCCCGCTTCCCCACCCGGCCGCTCGATCGTCGCCTGCTCGGCCGACACCCAGCGCGGCCGCTTCGAGGGCACGTTCACGACGGTGAGCGATGGGACGGCCAAGGATGTGGCGCCCAAGGAGACGGGTGCCAAGGACACGGGCGCGAAGGAGCCGGTGGCGGAGTAGGACACGCCGGCTTCGCCTGGTCCCGTCCCGCGACGAGGGCCGAGCTGTCCGGTGCTGCCGGGCGGCGCCTCCCGATCCATCGCCGGGCCGCAGGGCATGCCCGTTGTGCTCGGCCGGCGAAGCCACGCCCTCGACCGTGCCGCGATGCTCGATCGACGCCCTCCGGTGCCGTCGGTCTTTTGGTTTTCCTTGCCGTAACGGAGTTGGCTCTACCGCCCTGCCGGTCTTGCACTCCGCAGGCCTTGCTGCAAGACAAGATTAGTTCTGCTGTCTCATTCGTGTGATCTCTCCCGTTCTACCGAAATCGCGAATGCTCGCTGAAATTTTACCTGTCATCAGAGTGAAGCATTTCGTTGTTAAAGCCCAGATCTGAAGGGTGCTGGCCAGAAACAAATTTATTTAGAGATTAAGAGTGTGCGCGAAGGATAATTTCATATAGTTGTTGTCCTCTGGGGTGTTTTTATGCGGGAATTTACAACCTAAAATATCTCGCTATGTCATAGTTATATAAATATTGAATGACATATAATGGCACGGCAATACGATTTTTATTAAACCTTGGCACCTATGTTCGGCCGCTTGCTGTAAATCGTATGATTTTTTATATATAAGTAGCTAAATTGCAACACCTCCTAAAGTTATTGCCGATCGCTTGCTGGACGCGTGACCAAGGGTTTCATTGCTTGGACATTCGTGGGGCTGAAACCCCGGCGATGATCTCGGCGCCGCCTATCCTCGACGAAGGGCCGCACGGGCCGTTCGCATGACACGCCGCGTGACCGGACTGGACACGCGAATACATGAGATCTGTTTCGTCATCCGGTGTCTCTGTCCGCTCACGCGTGTCGAACCTTCCCGAAGACCTGCAATCCCGAACCAGGGAGCGTCCCATGTTGCGCGCATCGAGGTGGCTCGTGAGTTGTCTGTTTCTCGGCCTGGCCAGCCAGGCCTCGGCCGCCGGGCTCGATCACTGGCCGAAGGAGGCGGCGCAGCAGATCGATGCGATGATCGCCGCGAACGCGAACAAGGGCGCGTACGCCGTGTTCGACATGGACAACACCAGCTATCGCTACGACCTGACCGAGTCGCTGCTGCCCTTCCTCGAGATGAAGGGCGTGCTCACCCGCGAAAAGCTCGATCCCTCGCTGAAGCTGATGCCGTTCAAGGACAGGGGCGACGTCAAGGAGAGCCTCAACAGCTACTATTACCGGCTGTGCGAGATCGACGACATGGTGTGCTATCCGTGGATCGCGCAGTCGTTCTCCGGTCTCACCGTCCAGGAGCTGAAGGGCTACGTCGACGAGCTGATGAGCTACGGGAAGGCCATCCCGTCGACCTACTACGAGGGTGACACGCTCAAGACGATCGAGGTCCAGCCGCCCAGGATCTTCACCGGCATCAAGGAGCTGTACGCCAAGCTGCGCGAGAACGGCATCGAGGTCTACGTGGTGAGCGCGGCGCACGAGGAGATCGTGCGCATGGTCGCCTCCGATCCGCGCTACGGCTACAACGTCAAGCCCGAGAACGTCATCGGCGTGACGACGCTGCTCAAGGACCGCATGACCGGCGAGCTGACGACGACGCGCAAGCAGGTCGCTGACGGCCGCTACGACGAGAAGGCCAACCTGCCCCTCGAGGTCACGCCGTACCTGTGGACCCCGGCGACCTGGTACGCCGGCAAGTACGCGGCGATCATGACCTACATCGATCCGTGGAAGAAGGCGGTGCTGGTCGCCGGCGACACGCCGGTGAGCGACGGGCCGATGCTGTTCCACGACGTCGACGTCGCGAAGGGCGGCGTCCGGGTCTGGGTCGATCGCAAGGCGAAGTACCGCACTCAGATCGAGGAGATGATGAAGACCAGTGCGACCGCGCAGGCCGCGAACGGCCTGCCCGTCACCGCCGACAAGAACTGGATCGTCGTGAAGCCCGAGGACATCCAGTAGAGCGCCGAGACGCCGCCGGGATCCCCGGGCGGCCTCCCCCCTGTGGTCCGTCGCCGTTACCGCCGCGGCCCCCGGTCGAGCCCCGCCTTGCGCAGGGCATCGGCCAGCGCGCCGCCGCCCGCCGGCTCCTCGCGGCGGCCTGGCGGCCGCGAGGATCCTTGCGGCCGGGCCGCGTCCTGCCTGGCGTCGCGGCGGGGCCCGTCGCGGTGCTGGCCGCCCGGCTCGCGGGACGGGCGGGCGCCGACCTCGTCGTCGAGCCGCAGGGTGAGCGAGATGCGCTTGCGCGCCACGTCCACCTCCAGCACCTTCGCCCGCACCACGTCGCCGGGCTTCACCACCGCGCGGGGGTCCTTCACGAAGGTCTTGGACAGGGCCGAGATGTGGACGAGCCCGTCCTGGTGCACGCCGATATCCACGAAGGCGCCGAAGGCCGCGACGTTGGTGACCACGCCCTCCAGCACCATGCCGGGCGTGAGGTCGCCGATCTTCTCGACGCCCTCCTGGAAGGTCGCGGTCTTGAAGCTCGGGCGCGGGTCGCGGCCGGGCTTCTCGAGTTCCGCGATGATGTCGGTGACGGTCGGCAGCCCAAAGGTCTCGTCGGTGAAGGTCTTGGGGTTCAGGCCCTTCAGCACGCCGCCGTTGCCGATCACCGCCTTGATGTCACTCTTCGTCGCCTGGAGGATGCGGCGCACCACCGGATAGGCTTCCGGGTGGACGCCCGAGGCGTCGAGCGGGTCGTCGCCGTCCTGGATGCGCAGGAAGCCCGCCGACAATTCGAACGCCTTCGGTCCCAGCCCCGCGACCTTCTTCAGCCCCGAGCGGCTGCGGAACGGCCCGTTGGCGTCGCGGTGGCTGACGATGTTCTGCGCCACCCGCTCGGTGAGGCCCGAGACCCGCGACAGCAGCGGCCCGGAGGCGGTGTTCACGTCGACCCCGACGCCGTTCACGCAATCCTCCACCACCGCGTCGAGGGAGCGCGACAGCTTCCCCTCGGCGAGGTCGTGCTGGTACTGGCCGACGCCGATCGCCTTCGGCTCGATCTTTACGAGCTCCGCCAGCGGGTCCTGGAGCCGCCGGGCGATCGAGACCGCGCCGCGCAACGACACGTCGAGCCCCGGCAGTTCCGCGCTGGCATAGGCGGAGGCCGAGTAGACCGAGGCACCGGCCTCCGACACCATCACCTTGGTGAGCATCAGTTCCGGCTGCTTGGCGATCAGCTCGGCGGCGAGCTTGTCGGTCTCCCGCGAGGCGGTGCCGTTGCCGATGGCGATGAGCTCGACCTTGTGGGCCCGGCAGAGCTTGGCCAGCGTCATCAGCGCGCCGGTCCAGTCGCGCCGGGGCTCGTGCGGGTAGATCGTGTCGGTCGCCACCACCTTGCCGGTCGCGTCCACCACCGCGACCTTCACGCCGGTGCGGTAGCCCGGATCGAGGCCGAGGGTCGGCCGGGCGCCGGCGGGTGCTGCCAGCAGCAGGTCGCGCAGGTTGCCGGCGAAGACCCGCACGCCCTCGGTCTCCGCCGCGTCCCACAGGCGGGCGCGCAGGTCGAGCTCGATCGAGAGCTTCAGCTTGGTGCGCCAGGCGAAGCGCACCGCCTCCATCAGCCAGCGGTCGCCGGGCCGGCCGCGATCCTGGATGCTGGCCGAGAGGGCGATGCGGCCGTCGTAGAGGCTCTGGGCGTCCACGCCCTCGGGCGCCTCGTCGAGGCGCAGATCCAGCACGTCCTCCTTCTCGCCGCGGAAGAGGGCGAGGACCCGGTGCGAGGGGAGGCGGGTCAGGGGTTCGGAGAAGTCGAAATAGTCGGAGAACTTGGCGCCGGCCTGCGCTTGCCCGTCCCGCATCCGGGAGACGAGGCGCCCGCGGGTCCAGAACGCCTCGCGCAACTGGCCCACCAGCTCGGCATTCTCGGCGAAGCGCTCGACCAGGATGGAGCGGGCGCCCTCCAACGCGGCTTCCGGCGTCGCCACGCCCTTCGCTTCGTCGACGAACGGCGCGGCGGCGGCGAGCGGCACCTGGTCGGGGCGGGAGAGCAGCGCCTCGGCCAGCGGCCCGAGGCCCGCCTCGCGGGCGATCTGCGCCTTGGTGCGGCGCTTGGGCTTGAACGGCAGGTAGAGGTCCTCCAGCCGCGCCTTGGTGTCGGCGGCGAGGAACTGGCCCTTCAGCGCGTCGTCGAGCTTGCCCTGGGACTGGACGCTCTCGAGGATCGCCGCGCGCCTGGCCTCCAGCTCGCGCAGGTAGCGCAGGCGCTCCTCCAGGGTGCGCAGCTGCGCGTCGTCGAGGGTGCCGGTCACCTCCTTGCGGTAGCGGGCGATGAACGGCACCGTCGAGCCGCCGTCCAGGAGTTCCACCGCCGCCTTGACCTGCCATTCCTGCGCGCCGAGCTCGGTGGCGATGCGCTGGGTGATGCTGGACATGGCGACTCCGCGATTCCGGGGCGACGGGGAGGCGTGTCCTTACGGGGGTTGGGGGCGTCTTGGAAGGGCTGGGGGAGGGGTCAGGCGGGTGGAGTCCTTCGCGCCTGGGCGACCTGCCCGTTCCGGCTGCCGCGCGTGAACGCGGCGTCCATCTCCGCCCGCGTGAAGAGGGAGCGGGCCGCCACCAGGGTCACGGCGACCATCGGAATGGATAGCAGGACGAGGAGGACGAGATCGCCGTGGCCGCCCGGCAGGCGCCGGAGCGGGAGACCGTCACGAATCGCCAGGGACGGGCCCGCCTGCGCACAGACGAGCCAGGCGAAGCGCGGACCGGCCGTGACGTGCGTCTCGACCGGCGGCAAGACGAGCGGAATGATCATCGACAACCCATGCGGCCGGTCCCGCCGCCAGAGGAACGATGGCGGGAGCCAAACTGCCGGACAGCATCGCACGGAAGGCCTCGAACAGGCCGACGGACGTCAAGGACGATGCAAGCAGGGCGATGACGTACTTCACGCCGCTCCTCCACCCAGGAGAGCCGGTCTGCCCTCCGCCGGCGATCGTCCGGCTGCGCTGCCCTGGCGTCAATCGGAGAGCGGGGCCGCAGGCCGATGGAAAGCCACGGAAAGATTCAGGCGGCCGATGCGATCGGCCGCCTGATGGATTCGAGGTTGGAGCGAGTTCGACGGAGTGGCGTCAGCGCACCCCGCCCGCCGGCAGCACCCCGGTCGGGGCAGGCACCCGGCGCATCCGCTCGCGGTGGGCGGTGTAGAGGCCGCTGCCGCAGATCACCAGGACGCCCAGCCCCATCCAGGCGGTCGGCACGGTGCCGAAGAACGTGAAGCCGAGAAGGCCGGCCCAGATGATCTGGCTGTAGGAGAACGGCACCAGGGTCGAAGCCGGGGCGTGGCGGTACGCGATGGTGACGATCCAGTGCCCGGCGGTCGAGATGAAGCCGATGGCGGCGCCGATCGCGACTTGGTTGAGGTTCGGCGTCTCCCAGACGAAGGGCACGAGCACCGACAGGATCACGAAGCCGACCACCGCCGACCAGGTCATGGTCGTCTGGGGCGCGTCGTAGCCGTTGATCTTGCGGGTGACGACGAGGGCGGCGGCCCAGAACAGGGCGGAGACGATCGGGAGCAGGGCCGCGGCCTGGAAGGCGCTGGTGCCCGGCCGCACGATGATCAGGACGCCGAGGAGGCCGACGAAGGCGGCGGCCCAGCGCCGGGCGCCGACTTTCTCGCCGAGCACCGGGATCGACAGGGCGGTGACGAAGATCGGCGAGACGAAGGCGATGGCGGTGGTCTCGGCCACCGGCAGGATGCGCAGGCCGGCGAGGAACAGCAGCGACGAGCCGACGAGGGCGACGCCGCGCACCACCTGCAGGCCCGGCCGGGCGCTGCGGAACGGCGAGGCGCCGCGCTTGAGGTGCGCCCGCACCACGGCCGCCGCCAGCATGACGGTGAGGAAGCCGACGTAGCGCAGCCACGCCACCTCGATCCCGGAGAGCTGTCCGGTGAGGTACTTCGCCGTGGCGTCGGAGCTCGACAGGAAGACGGTGGAGAGCACCACCAGCACGATGCCGCGCAGCGGCTGGTCGCCGAGCAGGGCCGGCAGGGCCGGGCGGGCGGAGGGGACGGCGACGGGAAGGCTGAGGGTGGCCACGGGCGTGTACGGCGGTGTCGGGGAGGGGCCTTCTGATTACCACCGCCCCGTCAAACCAAGCCGTGCCGATTGCGCGCTACGGCCATGCTGTCGGGTCAGCCCTAGTTAAGGCGGGCTTTACCCGATCGTGTCGCGGCGGCGGCGACTTGCGATGTCGTCGCCATCTTCCTGCCGCAAGGCCTAAGGGTGTCTCCTGAAAGAAACATGAACGGGTTTCGTCTTCGCCGGAACCCGATCCGCAATTGCGTGTTGTTTCGCCCGCGCAGGGTTAACCTGCCCCGCGCGGGTGAGGGGCGTCAGCAGCAGCGGAAGCCGCCGCGACCGCCGACGCCGAAGCGGGCGTTCTGCCGCTCGCGGAAGAACTCCGTCGCGGTCATCGGCTGCTGGTCGGGGTGGGTCTTGCGGATATGGGCGACGTAGGTGTCGTAGTTGCCCTGTCCGACCATCAGGCGCGCCCCGTCGCAGACGCAGCGCGTCAGGGTCGCCCAGCGATCCCGTAAGGTCTCGGCGCCCATCGGGTTCACTCCGCCGCCGCCGGCATCGCCCGCGGGTCCGCCTCGACGGCGGTCCAGCGGTCGGTGCGGTAGGCCTTCAGGCAGGCCTGGACGCCGAAGGCGATGATCGCCACCACGACCCCGACGAAGACCAGCGCCAGCACGGCGTCGATCCGGTCGTTGAGGATGATCTGGCGCATCTGGTCGGCGCTTTTCGCCGGCGCCAGCACCCGGCCCTCGGCCAGTGCGGTCGCGTAGCGGTCGGCATGGGCCAGGAAGCCCACCCGCGGATCGGCCGAGAAGACCTTCTGCAGGCCGGCCGTCAGGGTGCAGGCGACGAGCCACAGCGTCGGCACGATGGTGACGAGGGCGTAGCGCTCCCGCTTCATCTTGAAGATGACGACGGTGCAGAGCGTCAGCGCGATCGCCGCCAGCATCTGGTTGGAGATGCCGAAGAGCGGCCACAGGGTGTTCACGCCCCCGAGCGGGTCGGTCACGCCCTGGTAGAGGAAGAAGCCCCAGGCCGCGACGCACAGGCCCGTCGCCACGATGCTCGGGCCCCAGGATGCGGTGTCCTTGAAGGCCGGCACCGCGACGCCGATCAGGTCCTGGAGCATGAAGCGCCCGGCCCGGGTGCCCGCGTCGACGGCGGTGAGGATGAACAGGGCCTCGAACAGGATGGCGAAGTGGTACCAGAACGCCATCATCGTCTTGCCGCCGATGACGTTCGAGATGATGTGGGCCATGCCGACCGCGAGCGTCGGCGCGCCGCCGGCCCGCGAGATCACGGTGTGCTCGCCGACGTCGGCTGCCGTCTGCTTGATGGTCTCGGCCGAGATCGGGAAGCCCATGGCGGTGACCGCCGCGGACGCGCTCTCCGGCGTGGTGCCGACGACCGCCGCCGGCGCGTTCATGGTGAAGTAGACGCCCGGATCGATGACGGTGGCGGCGACGAGCGCCATCACGGCGACGAAGGACTCCATCAGCATGCCGCCGTAGCCGATGAAGCGGGCGTTGACCTCGTTGTCGATCAGCTTCGGGGTGGTGCCCGACGAGATCAGGCTGTGGAAGCCCGAGACCGCGCCGCAGGCGATGGTGATGAACAGGAACGGGAACAGCGAGCCCGACCAGACCGGCCCGGTGCCGTCGACGAACTTCGTCACCGCGGGCATCTGCAGGTGGGGCGCCAGCACCAGGATGCCCAGCGCCAGGCCCACGATGGTGCCGATCTTGAGGAAGGTCGAGAGGTAGTCGCGCGGCGCCAGCAGCAGCCACACCGGCAGGATCGAGGCGACGAAGCCGTAGCCGATCAGCATCCAGCACAGCTGCGTGCCGGTGAAGGTGAACATCGCGGCGAGCGCCGGGTCCTCGGCGACGTTCTGGCCGAAGATGATCGCCGCCATCAGCAGCACGAAGCCGAGGATCGAGACCTCGCCGATGCGGCCCGGGCGGATCCAGCGCGAGTAGACGCCCATCAGCAGCGCGATCGGGATCGTCGCCATCACCGTGAAGGTGCCCCAGGGGCTCTCGGCCAGCGCCTTGACGACGATGAGCGCCAGCACCGCCAGGATGATGACCATGATCAGGAAGGCGCCGAACAGGGCGACGACGCCCGGGATCGTGCCGAGTTCGGCGCGGATCAGCTCGCCGAGCGAGCGGCCGTCGCGGCGCATCGAGACGAACAGCACCATGAAGTCCTGCACGGCCCCGGCCAGCACCACCCCGGACAGGATCCAGAGCAGGCCCGGCAGGTAGCCCATCTGGGCGGCCAGCACCGGGCCGACGAGCGGGCCGGCACCCGCGATCGCCGCGAAATGGTGGCCGAACAGGACGTACTTGTCGGTCGGGACGTAATCGAGCCCGTCGTTGTGCCGGACCGCCGGGGTCTGGCGGGTCGGGTCGAGCCGCATGATGCGGTCGGCGATGTAGAGCGAGTAGTAGCGGTAGGCGATCAGGTAGACCGACACCGCCGCCACGACGATCCAGAGGGCGTTGATGCTCTCGCCGCGCTGCGTGGCGACGACCGCGAGCGCGGCCGCGCCCAGCGCGCCCACGAGGGCCCAGGGTCCGTGCTTCCGGACGGCAGTCATGGGGTGTTCCTCCCGGCTGTGCCGCCGGGCTGAAACGGGCGTCGGCGGCGTCCTTCGACTTTCGGGTAAAGGAAACCTTACGCACTGCCAATGCGGCCCCGGGAGAGGGCGGCCGTGCCGGGATGCGACTTTCGTCGTAGGGTTTTCGGCAGGGCCGGGCGGCGACCCGCAGGCGAGATCGCGCCGACGATTCCGGCCGCCGGCTCCTCAGTTCGACGGCAGCGTCGACATGATGTTGTCGTAGTCGAGGTTCGCGGTCTCGATGACGATCTGGGTCCGGCTGATCACGCCGAGCTTGCGCAGGATCTCGGAGACGTGGGCCTTGACGGTGGAATCGCCGACGCCGAGCTCGTGGGCGATCTGCTTGTTGAGCTTGCCCTGGCGGATCATCAGCAGCACGCGGACCTGCTGCGGGGTCAGCTCGGCGATGCGCTCGGCGATCGGCGGCTTGCCGGCCTTGCGGCCGGGGGCCTCGGCGGGGCCGGACAGGCCCTCGGGCACGAAGACCGCGCCGTTGAGCACGTCGGTGATGGCCCGGATCAGCACCGGCTTGCCGGCGGCCTTGGGCACGAAGCCGGCGGCGCCGTGCGACAGGGCCTCGCGCACGATGCGGGGGTCGTCGAGGCCGGAGACGACGAGGACCGGGATGCGCGGGAAGCGGGTGCGGATCGCGATCAGCCCGTCGAACCCGTTCACCCCCTGCATGGTGAGGTCGAGCAGGGTCAGGTCGATCGAGCGGCCGCGGGAGAGGGCCGCGCAGGCGCTCTCGATGCCGTCAGCCTCCTCGACATCGGCGGCCGGGAAGGCGAGGCGGACCGCGCTGCTCAGCGCGTCGCGAAACAGCGGGTGGTCGTCCACGATGATCAGGTGCATGTCCGACCCTTCCGCGACGGGCGGCGCCCCGTCCGGCCGCGGAAGAGACACCTCGGGGGCCCGGCCGGTCAATCCCACCATCGCAGCGGATCATCCTCTCGCAGGCGCACCGCCGTGCGGCGCACGCACTCGTAGATGCGGTGCAGCAATTCCGCCGCATCCGCAAGTCGAGGAAAGAGTTACCACCCGCCTACCGGAGCAGCCACCGTGCTTTGGTATGGAGCCGCGGCGAAGAGGCGGTTGTCGACAGGCGATCCCTGCACCTTGGTCCTATGGTGGCTGACGGCGGCCCGGTCCTATCCTCCGGCAACCTCGGCGGCCGAAGGACATCCTCACCGCGGAGTGGGCGGGGGCGCGCGGGGCATCTGGCGGCAGCGTCGCGTGGGGCGGCGCGGCCGCCGATCGCGGGGGCGATCGCCCTTCCGCTCCCGACGCGCAGGCGCGGCCGCCGCACCGGCCGCGCCTGCGCACCCGGTTTCGTCCCGGCGCGGCACGCGGGACGGTTCCACGGGGGCGATTTCCGTCAGGGTTAAATCCCGACGCCGCGGGTGACCGCCGTTGCCAGCCGTCCGCCCTGGTCGCATACTCGACAAACGAACGAAGCCGGGCCGGATCCGGCAAGAGCGGGAGGGGGCTTTTGGCGCGGGGAAGTTCTGCGCGGCCAGTGTCGGGCGAGGATACGCGCACCCGGTCGCATCGCTGCGGCATCCAGACCGCCTGGACCGACGCGGCCGGGGCCGAGGCTGCCGTTGCGGCGATCGCCGCCTCCCTCGACGTCAGCCGCATCGCCCATCTGGTGATCTTCTTCTCGCCGGTCTACGGCGTGGCCGCGCTCAACGCCGCGCTCGCCCGCGCCTTCCCGGACGTGCGGATCGCCGGCTGCACCTCCTCGGGCGAGATCAGCCCGATGGCCGGGCTCGACCGCGGCCTCGTGGTGATCGCCTTCCCGCACGAGGGGTTCCGCATCGCCTCCGCGGTGCTGGAGAAGGTCGACAACCTCGACGCCGAGCGCGCCGCCGCCTCGATCCGCACCCTGCGCGCCGACCTCGACCGGATCGCCCGCGGCGGGCAGCGCTTCGCCATCTCGCTCATCGACGGGCTCGCCAACGCCGAGGAGTCGGTGATCGCCGCGGTCGGCTACGGCCTCGACGGGGTGCCGCTGGTCGGCGGCTCGGCCGGGGACGAGCTGACCTTCTCCGAGACCGCGCTGATCCACGACGGCCAGGTGCATCGCCGCGCCGCGGTGCTGCTGCTGATCGAGACCGACTTCCCGGTCGAGATCTTCAAGAACGACAACTTCGAGCCGACCGGCGTCAAGTTCGTGGTCACCGAGACCGACCAGGAGCAGCGCACCGTGCGCGAGCTCAACGCCGAGCCGGCGGCGGTCGAGTACGCCAACGCGCTCGGCCTCGATCCCGACGCCCTGACGCCGACGAGCTTCGCCGCCCATCCCCTCGTGGTGCGGGTCGGCGGCGACTATTTCTGCCGCTCGATCCGCCACCTCAACCCCGACCGGTCGCTGAGCTTCCACTGCGCGATCGAGAGCGGCGTGGTGCTGACGCTCGCGCGCCAGAAGGACCTGGTCGAGGCGACCCGCGAGGAGCTGGCCCGGCTCGACGCGCGGCTCGGCGGCGTCGACCTGGTGATCGGCTTCGAATGCGTGCTGCGCCGCCTCGACGCCGAGATCCACCAGGCGCGCCACAGCATCGCCGAGCTCTACCGGCACTACAACGTCGTCGGCTTCGAGACCTACGGCGAGCAGTACCGCTCGATGCACCTGAACCAGACCTTCACGGGCATCGCCATCGGCCGGCCGGCGGGCCCGTGACCCGGGACGACGCCCCCCCGCGCCCGGCCGCCGAGGCGGAGGCGGAGGCCGCCGCCCTGCGCGTGCGCGTCGCCAAGCTCGAGCGCATCAACGCCGCGCTGATGTCCCAGGTCGAGCGCCGGATGGACCAGCGCGGCAGCGCCTACTCGCTGTTCCAGACCGCCATCACCCTCGAGGGCCAGGTCCGCACCCGCACCGAGGAGCTGACCGCCCTGATGCGCAGCCTCGAGCGCTCGAACCAGGCGCTCACCGCCGCCAAGGAGGAGGCCGAGCGCGCCAACAGCTCGAAGACCCGCTTCCTCACCGCCGCGAGCCACGACCTGCTCCAGCCGCTCAACGCCGCCCGGTTGTCGCTCTCGGCGCTCGCCGACATGCCGGTGGGGCCGGAGGCCCGCGGCATCGTCGGCCAGGTCGAGCGCGGTCTGCAGACCATCGAGGACCTGATCAAGACGCTCCTCGACATCTCCAAGCTCGATGCCGGCCTGATCCAGCCGGTGGTGCGCCCGGTCCTGGTCGCCGACGTGCTGGAGAGCCTGGAGGCGAGCTTCGGCCCGCTCGCCGCCCGCAAGGGCCTGCGCTTCTCGGTGCGCGGCGGGCGGACCTGGGTGAAGAGCGACCTCGTGCTGCTCCAGCGCATCCTGCAGAACCTGGCCTCGAACGCGATCCGCTACACTGCGGCCGGCGGCGTGCTGGTGGCGGCGCGGAAGCGCGGCGACACGGTGCGGATCGACGTGGTCGATTCGGGCTCCGGCATCCCGGAGAGCGACCAGGAGCTGATCTTCGAGGAGTTCCACCGCGGCGGGCGCGAGAGCGTCGACGGCGAGATCGCGCTGGGCCTCGGCCTGTCGATCGTGCGCCGCTCGGCCCAGGCGCTCGGCCACGGCCTGAGCCTCGAATCGCGGGTCGGGCACGGCTCGCGCTTCAGCCTCCACCTCACCCCCTGCGCCGCCGAGCCGCCCCGGCCGGCCCCCTCGCTGGTGCCGCCGACGAGCCTCACCGGCGCCCGCATCGCGCTGATCGAGAACGACAAGCCGGCGCTCGAGGCCCTGGCGCGGCTCTTCCACGGCTGGGACGCCAACGCCTTCGCGGCCCGCGACCACCTGAGCCTGGTGCGGCTCCTCGGCACGACCTGGAGCCCCGACGTCGTCGTCGCCGACTTCCACCTCGACGGCGGCGCCTGCGGGCTCGACACCGTGGCCTGGCTGCGCGCCGTCCACGGCCACGACATCCCGGCCGTCATCACCACCGCCGACCACTCGGCCGAGGTCGAGGCGCGGGTCCGGGCGGCACGCTGCGAGCTGGTCCACAAGCCGCTGAAGCCGGCCCAGCTGCGGGCGCTGCTCGCCCACCTGCTCAGCCGCGCCTGAATCGCGCACCCGCGCATCCCGGAAATGTTTCCAAAAGATGTCTGCCGCGGCCGGCCCTGCCGGCTCGCAGTCGAATGACGACAGCGCATGTCGCTTCATAGGCCGAACGGACTATGCCTTATTGTATCTATTGTATGTCTGATGCGGTTTTTCAACGAATGGTCTAAGCTCAAGGAGAAATAGACGGTTGCGCCCGGGCAACATACTGCATGAACACGAGTTCGGTGCCGCAGAAGTGGGTTATTTGTCCGCTGATATGTGGCACCTCTCCATGAATGTGGGGAGGTCCAGCGTGGCACGGATATTACTGACGGGCGCAACCGGCTTTCTGGGCGGTGCCGTTCTTCACCAGGCCTTGAGCCGGCGCGACGGCTCCGAATGGGTCTGCCTCGTGCGCTGCGCCAGCGCCGAGCAGGGCCGCCAGCGCATCGCCGCGCGGCTGTCGCGTTTCACCGACCCGTTCACCGCCCAGCGCCTCGCCCGCGCGGTCGAGGTGGTGCCGGGCGACTTCACCCGCGCCGACCTCGATGCCGACCCTCGGCTCGATTCCTGCACCCACGTCCTGCACCTGGCCGCCGACACGTCGTGGTGGGGCGAGGAGCGGGTTAGCCGCACCAACCACGACGGCACCCTGGCCCTCGCCCGCCGGGCGCGGGGCATGCCGGGCCTCGTGCGCTTCCTGCACGTCAGCACCGCGATGATCTGCGGCGCGGAAGCCCCGTCCCTGGTCGAGGAGGCGAACTACCCGTCCCGCGACGCCCGTCACCTCGTCGCCTACACGGTCTCGAAGGCCGCGGCTGAGACCTCGCTCGCCGGCAGCTTCGCCGACCTGCCGATCGTCGTGGCCCGCCCCTCGATCGTGGTCGGCCACTCGACGCTGGGAGCCGCGCCGAGCTCCAGCATCCTGTGGGTGATCCGCGCCGCCGACCGCCTGCGCCTGGTGCCCTGCGCGGCCGAGAGCGCCGTCGACATCGTCCCGGTCGACTGGGTCGCCGAGAGCCTCATCGGGCTCCTGCGCAAGCCGACGCTCGCCCACAACCTCTACCACATCTCGGCCGGGGCCGGTGCCCGCTCGCGCTGGGACGACCTGATGCAGGCCTTCGCGGCGGCCGATCCGGCGGGCGGCCCGCGCGACGACTTCAGCCGCTTCGACCTCGCCGCCGACCGGGCGCTGCTGCGCCGGCGCTTCGCCGAGACCTTCGGCCTCGACGGTGCCCTGAAGCAGGCGATGCTGCGGGCGGTGCGGGCCTACTACGCCTTCTGCTCCCTCGACCTGACCTTCTCGAACGAGCGGCTGCTCGCCGAGGGCCTGGCGGCGCCGCCGGCCTTCACGGACTACCTCAAGGTCTGCCTGGAGAACGCCCCCGAGATCGCCGAGCAGTTCGCCGACGACCTCGAGATGTTCGTCGCGCCGGCCCCGTCCCCGGACCTGCCGCTGACGGCGAGCGCATGAACCCGTTCCTGATCCTCGCGGTGGCGATCGGCGCCGAGATCACCGCGACCCTCGCCCTCAAGGCCGCCGACGGGCTCACCCGCCCGGGCCCGACCGTCCTGGTGGCGCTGGGCTACGGCACCGCGCTCTGGCTGATGTCGAGCAGCATGGACATGCTGCCGATCGGGATCGTCTACGCGATCTGGGCCGGCGTCGGCATGGTCGGCGCGGCGCTCGGCGGCGCGATCCTGTTCGGCGAGCCGGTGACGCCGCTGATGATCCTCGGCATCGGCGTCATCGCGGTCGGCGTCGGCATCCTGGCGGCGGCCCAGGCTCACGCCTGAGGGCGGCTCACGGCGGCGAGCAGCTGCACGCCGCCGTCGATCGCCGCGCGCATCGCCGCCGCGTCCCAGTGCACGCGGGCGAGCACGTAGCCGCCCTCGACGATCGCCAGCAGGGCGGCGGCCAGGTTGGCGGGGTCGATCCCGGGCAGGAGTTCGGCCCCCGCCTTCGCCTCCTCCAGGCTCGCCCGCAACGACGCCTCGATATGGCCGAGATAGGCCGCGACCGGCTCGCGCAGGGCCGGTTCCTCCATCGCCGCCTCGTTGGCGAGGCGCGCCAGCCGGCAGCCGCGCAGGGCCTGCCGCTCGCGGGTCAGGTAGGCCCCGACGCGGTCGAGGGGCGGGGTATCGGGCGAGAACAGAGCGTCGATCACCGCGATCTCCTCCTCGGCCATCTCGGCGAGCGCGGCCGCCGCCACCTCCCGCTTGCCGGAAAAGTGGTGGTAGAGGCTGCCCTGGCCGGCGCCGCTGCGGTCGAGCACGTCGCGCGGGCTCGTCGCCTCGTAGCCCCGCTCCCACAGCAGCGCCTTCGCCGCCGCGACGATCGCCTCGCGCTTCGATGATCCTGGCCGTGCCATCTCGTGTCTCTCGCCGTCGGCGGGGCTGTCCGGGGGAAAGCCTGCGCTTCGCCTCGCCCCGAACGGCCCTCCGGCGGACACGATATGCCGCGCCGGGGGCCGCCCGGCCAGCCGTCAGGCCGCGCCCGCCAGGTGCGGCGGCGGAACGTCGGCGTAGGTGGCGAGGCCCTGACCGAACGACCAGTTCTCCCGGGCGATCTCGACCAGGGTGACGAGCACGTCCTCGGGCCGGATGCCCAGCGCGCCGAGATTCGTCGCGATGGCCGCGAACAGCGCCTTCTTCTGCGCGACGCTGCGCCCGGTCGAGAGATGGACCTGGACCATCACGAGGTCGTCGGTGCGATGGATGCCGAGATAGGCCGGGTCGTAGATCACGTCGTCGAACTGGCTCGAGACGACCTGGAACCGGTCGTCCGCCGGGATGCCGATGCTGGCGACGAGGGCGGCGTGGACGGCGTCCGCGATGGCGCGGCGCTCCTCCGCGGGGCGGTTCCGCTTCAGGGTGAGGGTGACCAGGGGCATGGGAGAGATCTCCGAGGCTGCGGGAGCAGCCTCGATCCTTCTATCGTACCTACTGGTATGTACGCGAATGCGAAGAACGCAGGGCCGGCTTGCGCCCGGCTCACCTCTCGATAAGCGCGGCGTCCGCCTCCCGCGCCTGCCAGCCGTACCGCACCAGTTCCGGGTCGGCATGCTCCTCGGCCGGGTAGCCGACGCACAGATAGGCGACGAGCCGCCAGCTCGGCGGCACGTCGAGGGCGTCCGTCACCTCGTCGGGGCACAGGATCGAGATCCAGCCGACGCCGAGCCCGTGGCCGCGGGCGGCGAGCCAGAGGGTGTGGACCGCCGTGACGACGGAGTAGCGCAGCATCTCCGGCATCGTGGCGCGGCCGAGCCCGTGGCCGGACGCCGTCGCCTCGTCGCAGAACACCGCCAGATGCACCGGCGCCTCGCGCAGGCCCGCGAGCTTGAGACGGCGATAGGCGGCGGCGCGCTCGTCGTCGTAGGCGCCCGCCGCCGCTTCGTTGCACCGCGAAAAGCTCGCCGCGACCGCGGCGCGGCGCTCCGGCCGGGAGACCCGCACGAAACGCCAGGGCTGGCTGTTGCCGACCGAGGGGCTGAGGCGCGCGAGCGCCAGGCAGTCCCTCAGGGCGTCGTCCGGCACCGGATCGGTGCGAAAGCGCCGTACGTCGCGGCGCCAGGCGACCAGGTCGGCGAAGCGGGACCGGAACTCGCCGTCGAAGTCCGGGCCGCCGACCGACCGACCCGTCGTCGCCGGGTCCGTCACGGCCGCGCCGGATCCTGCTTGGCCAGGTTCTGCTTGGCCAGGTTCTGCTTGGCCAGGTTCTGCTTGGCCAGGTCCTGCTTGGCCAGGTCCTGCTTGGCCAGGTCCTGCTTGGCGAGATCCCCCAGCAGGCTCGCCGCCACCGACACCTTCGACACCGTGAGGCCCGAGGCGGCGATGGCCCCGACCGCGGTGCGGATGCGGGCGAGCGAGGCGCCGCGGGCCTGGCTCCAGGCTTCGACCGCAGCCGCCCCCTCGGCCTCGAACGACGCGGCCTCTGCGGTGAGCGCCCGATGGGCCGAGGCGATGCCGGCGACCGCCCGCTCCAGGGCGATGCGGTCGAAGGTGTCGGCCACCGGTACCGCCCGGGCGGCGGCCGCGAGGGCGTTGAGGCGGAACAGGTCGGCGAGCGCGAAGTGGGTCGCGGCGATGGAGGCCGGCGGGCGCCCGGTCGCCTCGGCGACCTCGACGATGTCGGGCGCGGCGCCGAGCTCGCCGAGCGCGGCGAGGCGCGAGGCCAGTTCCTCCGGCACGCCGTGGTCGACGAGCGACCGGATGCGCCGGGCCAGGGCCTCGGCCGCCGTCGGGGGCAGGGCGCCCGGGAGGGCCGTCGAGACCGCCGCGATGCCGTCGCGGTAGCGCTGCACCGCCGCCTCGATGCCGCCGGAGGTCGCCTTGCCGTTGCGGATGAACCAGACCATGCGCTGGCGCAGCAGGTCCTGCAGCTCGGCGTAGAGGGCGAGCTGCTGGTCGCCCGAGATCGTGCCGTCGAGGGCGTCGACCGCCTTATTGAGGTCGACCAGCCCGAAGGCGTCGCGGGTGACCGCGTAAGCCGCCGCGATGGCCGGGGCCTCGGCGCCGGTCTCGTCGGCGAGCCGGCTGACGATCGTCGGCCCGCCGCGGTTGACGATGGCGTTGGCGAGGCTCGTGGCGATGATCTCGCGGCGCAGCCGGTGGCCCTGCACCGCGTCGGGGTAGCGCGCCACCAGCACCGGCGGGAAGGAGCGCTCCAGCTCGCGGGCGAGGTAGGGATCGTCCGGCACCGCGCTGTCGAGGAGGGCGTCCTTGAGCGACAGCTTGGCGTAGGCGAGCAGCACCGCGAGCTCGGGCCGGGTCAGGCCCTCGCCGCCCTGCGCCCGCTCGGCCAGGGTGGCATCGGAGGGCAGGAACTCGACGCCGCGGTCGAGGCGTCCGTCGGCCTCCAGCGTCTGCATCTGCCGGGCGGCGAAGCCCGTTTCGGCCGCCGCCGAGCGCTGGGCGAGGGACAGGGCCAGCGTCTGGAGCTGGTTGTTGCGCAAGACCAGGTCGGCCACCGCCTCGGTCATGCCGGAGAGGAGCGCGTTGCGGCTCTCCGGGCTCAGGCGGCCGTCGCGCTCCGGGGTCGCGAGCGCGATCTTGATGTTGACCTCGACGTCCGAGGTGTTGACGCCGGCCGAGTTGTCGATCGCGTCGGTGTTGAGGCGCACACCGCGCCGCGCCGCTTCGATGCGGCCCCGCTGGGTGAGGCCGAGATTGGCGCCCTCGCCCACCACCCGGGCGCGCAGCTCCGCGCCGGTGATGCGGATGGCGTCGTTCGCGCGATCACCGGCCTCGTCGTCGCTCTCGGCAGCCGCGCGCACGTAGGTGCCGATGCCGCCGAACCACAGGAGGTCGACGGACGCGCGCAGGATCGCCTGCATCACGTCCGCCGGGGTCGCCTCGGCCTGGTCGAGCCCGAGGCGGGCGCGCATCTGCGGCGAGAGCGGCACGGTCTTGGCCTGGCGCGAGAAGACCCCGCCGCCGGCCGAGATTTTTTGCCGGTCGTAATCGGCCCAGGACGAGCGCGGCAGATCGAACAAACGCCGGCGCTCGGCGAAGGCCACGGCCGGATCGGGATCGGGATCGAGGAAGATGTCGCGGTGGTCGAAGGCGGCGACGAGCTTCAGGCAGCGCGACAGCAGCATGCCGTTGCCGAACACGTCGCCCGACATGTCGCCGACGCCCGCCACCGTGACCGGCTCGGCCTGGATGTCGACGTCGACCTCGCGGAAGTGACGCTTCACCGCCTCCCAGGCGCCCCGGGCGGTGATGCCCATCTGCTTGTGGTCGTAGCCCTGGCTGCCGCCGGACGCGAAGGCGTCGCCGAGCCAGTGGTGCGCCTCCAGCGAGAGGGCGTTGGCAACGTCCGAGAAGGTGGCGGTGCCCTTGTCGGCGGCCACCACCAGGTAGGCGTCGTCCTCGTCGTGCCGCACGGTGGCGGGCGGGGGCACGATCGCCCCGTCGACGATGTTGTCGGTGAGCGAGAGCAGGGTGCGGATGAAGATCCGGTAGCTCTCGGTGCCCTCCTGCATCCAGGCCTGGCGGTCGGAGGCCGGGGGCAGGCGCTTGGGGAAGAACCCGCCCTTGGCGCCGACCGGCACGATCACGGCGTTCTTGACCTGCTGCGCCTTGACGAGGCCCAGCACCTCGGTGCGGAAATCCTCCGGGCGGTCCGACCAGCGCAGGCCCCCGCGGGCGATGTAGCCGAAGCGCAGGTGCACGCCCTCGACGCGCGGCGAGTAGACGAACACCTCGAAGAGCGGCCGCGGCAGCGGCATCCCCTCGACCTTGGCGCAGCGGAACTTGAACGCGATCGTCCCGGGCGGCAGGCCGTTGCGGCCGATCTGGAAGAAGTTCGTGCGCTGGGCCGCCTCCACCAGGTTGACGAAGCGGCGCAGGATCCGGTCCTCGTCGAGGCTCGTCACCTGGCCGAGGTCGGCCTCGATCTCGGCCCGCACCGCCTCCTGGGCGCCCGCCCGGTCGCCGTCGCGGCGGGGGTCGAAGCGGGCGTAGAACAGCGCGACCAGCCGCCGGGCGAGGGCGGGATGGCGCGCGAGCGTCGTCGCGAGGTAGTCCTGGCCGTAGCGGATGCGCAGCTGGCGCAGGTAGCGGCCGAGCGCCCGGATGAGCGCGACGTCGCGCCAGCCGAGCCCGGCCTCCAGCACCAGGCGGTTGTAGGCGTCCGACTCGGCGAGGTCTCGGGCGAGCGCCAGCAGCGCCGCCTCGACCGGCCCCTCGACCGCCGCGACGTCGACCGGCCCGCCGCCGGCGCGCTCCAGCAGCATGTCGTGCAGCCAGACCCGGGCGCCGGCGCCCTCTGGCTTGAGCCGGTAGGAGCGCTCGTCGATGACCCGGAAGCCGAGATTCTCCAGGACCGGGACCCGCTCGGACAGCGGCAGCGCCGCGCCGCGGGAGAACACCTTGAGGCCGATGCGGGTCTCGGGATCGCCGGGGCGCCGGAAGAGGTCGACCGCCCGGGGCTGGCCCTCCGAGATCCGCTCCAGGATGGCGATGTCGGGCAGGGCCTGGGCGCCGGCATACATCTCGCGGTAGCCCGCCGGGAAGGCGTCGGCGTAGACCGCGGCGAGGCCGCGGGCGTCGCCGCCGCGGGACTCGGACAGAGCGTCGCGCAGCGAATCGGCCCAGGTCCGGGCGAGCTCCGCGATGCCGGCCTCGAGCCGGCCGGCGTCGATCTCGTCGGGCGGCGCGTCCGGCGTCGCCACGATGACGTGGAGACGCGCGAGCGGACCCTCGGGATAGTCGGGCGCGATGGTCGAGAGGCGCCCGCCCAGGGCCTCGGCCAGGTAGGCGCCGATCCGGGCCTGCAGCCGGGCGTCGGTGCGGTCCTTCGGCAGGTAGGCGATCAGCGAGACGAAGCGGCCGAACTTGTCGGGCCGCGCCAGCACCCGCACCCGCGGCCGGTCGGCGAGCGACACGATGGCGAGCGCGAAGCGCAGGAGCAGGCCGGGCTCGATCTGGAAGAGGTCGTCGCGCGGATAGGTCTCGAGGACGTGGACGAGGGAGCGCCCGGCATGGCTCGTCGGGTCGAGGCCGGCCCTGCTCAGCACCGCCGCCACCTTGCGGCGCAGGAACGGCACCTCCTCGGCCCGGCTCGCATAGGCGCTGCCGGTGAACAGGCCGACGAGGCGCAACTCGCCCGCCAGGCCGCCCTCGCCCGATCTGCCCTCGCCGGTGAACAGCTTGATCGCCACCATGTCGAGATGCGCCTGCCGGCGCACCCGCGAGCGCAGGCTCGCCTTGGTGACCATCAGCGCCTCGGGTCCTTCCAGGAAGGCGCGGATCTCGGGCGTCACCGCCACCATGGCGTCGCCGCGCCGCAGCACCTCGACGGCGGGGTCGCGCAGGAGGCCGAGCCCGCTGCCGGGCACGCCGGCATGGTCGGCGCCGTCCGCGTCGCGGTATTCGCGCAGGCCCAGAAGCACGAAATGCCCGTCGCGCAGCCAGTCGAGGAAGGCGCGGGCCTCGGCCCGTTCCTCGGGCGCCAGGGGGGAGGGCGCGTCCGTGTAGGCGGCGGCCGCCTCGGCCAGGTGCTCGACCATCGCGGTGTGGTCGGCCGCCGTCACGGCGACGTCGGCATAGACCCGGGTCAGGCTGGCATGGAGCGCGGCGCGGGCCGCCTCGTCGTCGATGCGGTCGAGATGGACGTGGATGAAGCTCTCGCGGGCGAGCCCGCCGGCCTCGCCGCCGGTCTCCTGCGCGGTGGTCTCGCCGACGACCCGCTTGAGGGCGCCCTCGGCATCGCGCTCGACGCCGAGGATCGGGTGGGCGACGAGGCGGGGCCGGTAGCCGCGGGCGACGATTTCCGCGAGGGTCGAATCGAGCAGGAACGGCCGGTTGGCGTTGACCGCCTCGATCACCGTGAGGTCGCGCCGGCGCCCGCCCTGCTCGACCTCGGCGTCGGAGACCCGCACCGCGCTCGTCGTGCGGCCGGGCCGCGCGGCGGCCAGGTGCGCCCGGGCGGCGAGCGCCAGATCGGCCAGGGCCTCGGGCGTGTAGGCGGTGAGATCCTCCGGCGCGACGCGGCCGAAGAGGTCGCGGACGAAGCCGCCGGGGCCGCCCCGGTCTTCGGCCAGCGCCGCGGCGGCGGCGATCAGATCGGTCCGGCTGGCTTTCGCTTCGGCTGTCGCGGTCGCGGTCGAGGGTTCCACGTCTGCTCGTCCTCTGCCGAGGTTGATGGGCGGAGCGGTGGCACAGCGCCTCGGCCCCCGCAAGCCCGGCCTCGCCTGCCGGAGGCAAACTGCCTATAGCTGAGGCACGACCACCGGGAGGGCACGGACATGAGCGGCGGCAGGAAGACGGCGGGGGGCAAGTCCGAGACCGGGGAGCGGCCGACCCCGCAGGAGACCGACGGGCGGGTGATGGCCCTCGATCTTCCCCCCACGCCCGACCTGTCGCCGGAGATGCAAGCCTATTTCGACAAGTGCCGGGAGAAGATCGGCTACGTGCCGAACGTGCTCCTGGCCTACGCCCACGACAGCGCCAAGCTCGCGGCCTTCGCGGCGCTCTACAACGACCTGATGCTGGCGCCTTCCGGCCTGTCGAAGCTCGAGCGCGAGATGATCGCGGTCGCGGTCTCGAGCGTGAACCGCTGCTACTACTGCCTCACCGCCCACGGCGCCGCCGTGCGCAGCCTCTCGGGCGATCCGGTGCTGGCCGAGATGCTGGTGATGAACTACCGCGCCGCCGACCTCTCGCCCCGCCACCGCGCCATGCTCGACTTCGCGGTGGCGCTGACCGAGGCGCCCTGGACGATCGAGGAGGAGGACCGCGACGCGCTTCGCGACGCCGGTTTCTCCGAGCGCGACCTGTGGGACATCTCCGCCGTGGCGAGCTTCTTCAACATGTCGAACCGCATGGCCTCGGCCGTCGACATGCGGCCGAACCGCTCCTACCACGGCGAGGCGAGGGACCTGCCCGGCGCTGGCGAGGCGTGACCGGTCACCCGGTTGCCGCAATGGCGGCGTACGGCGCCCCTGAGACAGGGGGCGGATCGCCCGACAGGAGCGGTGGATGGCGTATCAGGCGAAATCGGCGCTCGAGGTCCAGCTGGACGTGCTCGGCGCCCTCATGCTGCGCGACATCCGGACCCGCTTCGGCGGGACGATATGGGGATACAGTATCGCGGTCTTGTGGCCCTGCGCCCATATCCTCGTCATCACTGCCGCCTACGTCGTCATAAAGAAGCCCTCGCCGCTTGGTGACAGCATCGTGCTGTTCGCGGTTTCTGGCCTATCTCCTTATATTATCTTCAATTACATGTCCAGGAAGATGATGGAAGGCCCGATGACGAATCGGCAGCTCATTTATTTTCCTCAGGTAAAATTCTTCGACGTCGTCATGTCCCGCGCGATCGTCGAACTTTGTACCAGCAGCTTGAGTATCTTCATGGTATTCTCGATTGCGGCGTTTTGCGGGGCTAACATTATTCCCAGAAATTCATTTGCTTTTTGCGAGTCCATGCTTCTTGCTCTATTTTTTGCGATTGGAATGGGATTCCTGAACGTATTTATTTCGCAAATGCTTGTTCAATGGCAAATAATTGTCATCGTTCCTATCCTAATTATCTATTTTACTAGCGGAACGGTCATCGTTGTCGAGGCGATGCCGGCAATTATTTATGATTATGTGCAGTGGAACCCACTCATGCACATCGTCAAGGTGTGCCGGTCGGCGTTCTATCCAGGTTACGGGGCGGATGCCGACATCATGTACGTCCTCATCGTCAGCGGCGCGATGACACTGATCGGTCTGTTGGGCATTCGCTTCGTGGTGCCGCGCTTTCTCAACTGAGAGCGGGCGCGCACGCTCGTGCTCGGCACCGGGTAGACGGCGCGCGTACCGTTGGACGCGCGTTGCCGTCCGGCAAGCTCCGCCGGGATCTGGGTCGGCCTGTCGCCCCCGTCATCGATGATATGCACGGGGGCGCTGGCGGCGGCTCTCGGGGGGGCAGGGCAGAAAGCTCGGGCAGGTCTCCGACGAGACGATCCATCGTCGGGAGCGACGATCCCCGCGCCGGAAGGCCGGTGCGGGCCGTCCCGACGCACAACAGGCGCGCCGCCCGGTGGCCAGTGCCTGCGCCCAGGAAGACGGCGCGGAGCCGCGGGACAATCAGAAGAAATTTGGGGGTTTTCGCTCCGCGCGCCAATCGCCAGACGGGGAGCTATGATCCTGGTGTGAGGATCCCACGATCCCGCGCAGAAGCGGGATGGTGCGGCCGAGAGGACTCGAACCTCCACTGGTTGCCCAACTAGCACCTCAAGCTAGCGCGTCTACCAATTCCGCCACGGCCGCGGAGTTTGCCGAACATCAAAAGCGGTTCGACTGTCTATGAATCCCATTAATATTCGAACGCGCAGGAAACACGGCGCATCCGCAAACCGGATCCCGATCGATCCCACGAGATCGGATCAGAGCCAGTCTCCATCCCGTCTCTCGTCGGTCCAGGACCTCGAAGGAGAGATGGTGCGGCCGAGAGGACTCGAACCTCCACTGGTTGCCCAACTAGCACCTCAAGCTAGCGCGTCTACCAATTCCGCCACGGCCGCGGATCGCTTCGTCTCGCCGGAAGCGGCGGGGCGGGGCTGAAACCCGTCCGAAGCGAGGCTGCGAATACCAGTCCCCCCCGGGGGACGCAAGCGCCCCGATGCGGAACTGGCAAACATTCTCGTCAGAGCGCGTCCGACAGGGCGCCCAGGAAGGCGGCGCCGCCGTCGCCGATGCGGATGCCCGGCTCGCGCACCACCTCGGCCTTGCGGATCAGCTCGGTCACCTCCACGGAGATGCGGTTGCCCGTGACCACGATCTGCCCGCGGGCGATCGGGTGGTTGTTGGCGAGGATCTCGACCATATCGCTGTCGGTCGAATCGAGCTCGATCACCGCGCCGCGGCCCATGCGCAGCAGCATGTGGATCGGCATCCGGGTCCGCCCGAGCACCACCGCGAGGTCAACCTTGAGAATGTCGAGAACCGCCAACGGACAGACCCACCCTGACCACGAACCGATGCCCCGACAATCCGATCTTATGGTGAAGCCTTGGTAAACGACCGGCTCGGAACCGCCCCGGGGAGCCTCCTGCCGGCGCCCGGCAGCCCTCCCGTCGAATGGGTCGTGCGCGACGCGCTCCTCGACTACCGCGAGGCGGAGGCCGTCATGGAGGCGCGGGCGGCGGCGATCGCCGAGGGCCGCGCCCTCGAGCGCGTCTGGCTCGTCGAGCACCCGCCGCTCTACACCGCCGGCACCTCGGCCCGGGAGGCCGACCTCGTGGCGCCCGGGCGGTTCCCGGTCCACCGCACGGGGCGGGGCGGGCAGTACACCTATCATGGCCCCGGGCAGCGGGTGGCCTACGTGATGCTCGACCTCAACCGGCGGCGGCCGGACCTGCGCGCCTACGTGGCCGCGCTGGAGGCCTGGCTGATCGCGACGCTCGATGCGTTCACGGTGCGGGGCGAGCGCCGGGAGGACCGGGTCGGCGTCTGGGTACGCCGACCGGAGAAGGGGCCGGGAGTCGAGGACAAGATCGCGGCGATCGGCATCCGGGTGCGGCGCTGGGCGACCTTCCACGGCATCAGCCTGAACGTCGAGCCGGACCTGTCGCATTTTTCCGGCATCGTGCCCTGCGGCGTGCGCGAGCACGGGGTGACGAGCCTCGTCGATCTCGGACGGCCGGTCACCCTGCCGGAGGTCGACGCGGTGCTGCGCGGCCGTTTCGAGGCGATCTTCGGGCCGACGGTCCTGGTCGAGGACGATGGCCGGGGCGAGGCCGCCGCGCCGACGGATCCGTGACGGTTAACCCGCCGTTCCCCGGTTTTCACCATGCCCGGACTTGCTCTAGAGTGATGCACCAGAACGCGCGGACGCCGCGGCTGCCGGGCGGGCGGCCCCTGCCGCGCCATCATGGAGGCCCCGCCCGTGCCGGCTGAGACGCCCGAGGTCGCAGGCTCCGAGGTCTCAGGCTCCGGCGCCTTCCGGCCCCTGTGCGCGGCGCTCGCGGCGGCGCCGCTGCCCTCCCTCGTGGTCGCGGCCGGCCCCGAGGGCGCAGTCCTGTTCGCCAATAACGCGGCCGAGACCCTGCTGGGCGCGGTTCCCGGCAGGATTGCCGCGCTGGCTGCCGATACCGAGGCCGAGGATGCCCTGCGGACCCTCCTCGCCGAGGGTAGCCCGGCCAGCGCCGAGGTGCTGGTGCGCCGCCGCGACGGCGCGACCCTGTGGGCCGCGCTCCATGTCTCCCCGGTGAGCGGGGAGGGCGATGGCAGCCTGGTCCAGCTCGTCGAGACCTCCCGCTGCCGCGACCTCGAGGCGGCCCTCGGCCTGGCGCAGCGCCGCGAGGCGCTCGGCCAACTCACCAACGGCGTCGCGCACGAGTTCAACAACCTGCTGCAGATCCTCGTCGGCTACGTCGACGGCCTGCGCCGACGCCTCGGCGAGCACCCGGACGCCTTCGTGCAGCGGGCGCTGACCCGCTCGACCGACGCGGCCGAGCGCGCCTCGGCGCTCACCCGCCACCTCCTGGCCTTCTCGCGAAAACACCGGCCCGAGCCGCGGCCGGTCGACCTCAACGGATTTTTGCGGGATCACCGGTCGCGGGTGGAGGCCGTGCTGGGCGAAGACATCGCCCTCGATCTCGACCTCGCCGGCGACCTGTGGATCGCCTGCGTCGATCCGGTCCAGACCGAGCTCGTGCTGCAGATCCTGCTGCGCAACGCCGCCGAAGCGATGCCGGCGGGCGGGCGCGTCACGATCCAGACCCGCAACCACGGCGGCGAGGGCGTGGCGGCGGACGGCTCGGCCGGGCGCCACGTCGCCCTGACGGTGGCCGATACCGGGTCCGGCATGGCCCCGGAGGTGCTGGGCCGGGCGCTGGAGCCGTTCTTCACCACCCGCGAGCCCGGCCGCGGCACCGGCCTCGCCATCCTCAACGCGGTGGTGAAGCGCCAGAACGGCGCCGTAGCGCTCCGCAGCACCCCCGGCGAGGGGACGTCGATCCGCCTGACCTTCCCGGCGGCAGAGGAACGGCGCCCGCAACGAAGTGGCACTATGCGCTAATCCCCGTCAGATCAAAAATTTATCGCTTGGCAGATCTGGCGCCGATCGGTGACTTTTCATCCTGTGTAGTGATGACCAGGACGGCATCCGGGGCGAGTCCTCCCTTCTACTGCGTCGCCCGCATCCCCATATGCGTGGCGGGGGCGGGACCCCGACCCCCGGACGGCGCCCCAACTGGTGATGGCACGAGGCGAGACGAACCGATGATGACCACCTTCACCCGCGGCCGCCGGACGGTTGCAGCCTTCGGCCTCGCGGCCCTGATGGCCGTGGCGGCGACGGCCGGCGAGGCGCGTCCCGGCAGCGGCTCCTCGATGGGATCGCGCGGCTCCCGCACCTATTCGGCGCCGGCCCCGACCACGACCGCCCCCGGTGCCCCCGCGCCGATGCAGCGCTCGATGACCCAGCCCGGCTCGCCGATGGGCGCCCCCGCCGCCCCGGCGCGGCGCTTCGGCGGCGGCTTCTTCGCCGGCCTGCTCGGCGCCGGCCTGCTCGGCGCGCTGATCGGCGGCGGCTTCTTCGGCGGCCTCGGCGGCATCGCGTCGTTCCTCGGCCTGCTGATCCAGGTCGGCCTGCTCGTCGGCGCGGTCGTGCTGGTGATGCGCTTCCTGCGCCGTCGCCGGGCCGAGCCGGCCATGGCGGGTGCCTACAACCGCAGCGGCCCGGCCTCCGGTTCCTCCGGCGGCCCGCTCGGCGGCACGGGTGGCAACACGGGCGGCCTTGGCGGCGGCCTTGGCGGCATGCTCGGCGGTGGCGCGGCGGCCCAGCAGGCACGCCCGCCCAAGCGCGACGAGGTCGGCATCGGCCCGCAGGATTTCGACGCCTTCGAGCGCACCCTCACCCAGGTCCAGCTCGCCTACGGCGCCGAGGACGCCGCCACCCTGCGCGGCCTGACGACGCCGGAGATGTTCGGCTACTTCGGCGAGGAGATCCGCGCCAACGCCGCCCGCGGCGTGGTCAACAAGATCGCCGACGTGAAGCTGCAGCAGGGCGACCTCGCCGAGGCCTGGCGCGAGGGCCCGGTCGACTACGCCACCGTGGCGATGCGCTACACCCTGCGCGACGCGCTGATCGAGCGCGCCAGCGGCAAGGTCGTCGAGACCAACCCGCCCGAGGCGACCGAGGTCTGGACGTTCCTGCGCGAGCGCGGCGGCCAGTGGGTGGTCTCGGCCATCCAGCAGACGCGGTAACGGTCGATCGTGCGGGGAGCCACGCTTCCCGCCACCTTCGCGAAGCCCTCGATCCGGTCTGGATCGGGGGCTTTTTCGCGTTGGGTTGCATCTCGAAGGTTTGGCGATCCCGAAGGCTTGGCGATCCCGAAGGCTCGGGCGTCAGAGCGCCCGGGCCATCGCTACGAATCCCGCCACCGGCACCTCCTCGGCCCGGGCCGTCTCCGGGATGCCGGCGGCGGCGAGCAGAAAGGCGGGGTCGGGAGTCGCGCCCTTCAGGCTCTGGCGCAGCATCTTGCGGCGCTGGCCGAAGGCGGCACCGGTCACGGTTTCGAGCGCCCGGACCCGGCAGGGCAGGGGCTCGGGTCTCGGCACCAGCCGCACCACGCTCGAGGTCACCTTCGGCGGCGGCACGAAGGCGGCGGGCGGCACGTCGAACAGGATCTGTCCTCGCGTGCGCCAGCCGCACAGCACGCCGAGCCGGCCGTAATTCGCCCGGTCGCTCTCGTCGGCAACGATGCGCTCGGCGACCTCGCGCTGGAACATCAGGGTCAGCGAGTCCCACCAGGGCGGCCAGGCCTCCTGGGTCAGCCAGCCGGTGAGGAGCTGCGTGCCGACGTTGTAGGGGAGGTTCGCGACGATCCGGGCCGGCCCCTCGCCGATCAGCGGGCGGGGGTCGAATTCCAGCGCGTCGGCCTCCACCACCTCGAGGCGGCCGGGATAATGCGCGGCGATCTCGGCAAGCGCCGGCAGGGCGCGGGGGTCGCGCTCGACCGCGATCACCTTGGCGGCGCCGTGCATCAGGAGCGCCCGCGTCAGGCCGCCGGGGCCGGGGCCGACCTCGACCACCGTCACCCCGTCGAGCGGCCCCGACGAGCGGGCGATCCGGCCGGTGAGATTCAGGTCGAACAGGAAATTCTGGCCGAGCGAGCGGCGCGGCATCAGGTCGTGCGCCTGCACCACCTCGCGCAGGGGCGGCAGGCCGTCCGGGGCGCTCACGCGGCAACTCCGTCCCGGGCTCGCGTCAGCCGGCCGGCGAGCTTGAGGGCCGCGATCAGGCTGTCGGGCATCGCGAGTCCCTTGCCGGCGATGTCGAAGGCGGTGCCGTGGTCCGGCGAGGTGCGCAGGAACGGCAGCCCGAGGGTGACGTTCACGCCCTCGTCGAAGGCCAGCGTCTTGATCGGGATCAGGGCCTGGTCGTGGGTCGGGGCGAGCGCCACGTCGTAGGTCGCGCGCGCCCGGGCATGGAACAGCGTGTCGGCCGGGTGCGGCCCGGTGATCGCGATGCCCTCGGCCCGCAGCCGCTCGACCGCGGGAGCGAGCACGTCGCGGTCCTCTGTGCCCATGGTGCCGGCCTCGCCGGCATGCGGGTTGAGCCCGGCGAGCACGAGGCGCGGGGCGGCCAGGCCGAAGCGGCTCCGCAGGTCGCGATCGACGATGCGGGCGGTCTCGACCACGAGGTCGGCGGTGAGCAGGTCCGGCACCCGGCGCAGCGCGACGTGGATCGTCACCGGCACCACCGCCAAGTCCTCCGACCACAGCAGCATCACGGCCGTCGGCGGGCTCGCGCCGGGCGCGGCGGCGAGCGCCGCGAGGTATTCGGTATGGCCCGGATGGCGGAAGCCCGCCTCGTACAGGACGTGCTTGGCGATCGGGTTGGTGACGAGGGCGGGCGCCCGGCCGGCCTGGACCAGCCGCACCGCCTCGTCGATCGACGCGAGGGTGCCGGCGGCGCTCGCCGGATCGGGCCGTCCCGGCTCCGCCGCGACCGTGAGCCCGCCCGGCAGCCGCACCACCGGCAGGGCCCGGGCGAAGGCGTCCGCCGCCCCCTCGGGCTCGACCGCGGCGAGCGGCACGGCGAGGCCGAGGCGGGCCGCGATCGATCCGAGGAAATCCGGGTCGCCGATGACGAAGAACGGCGCCAGGCCGTGCTCCTCGCGGGCGAGCCAGGCCCGCAGGGTGATCTCGGGCCCGATCCCGGCCGGATCGCCCTGTGTCAGCGCGAGGGCTGTGGTCATCGCGGGGATTCCAGTCCGTGGCGGCGCGCCGTTGCGCAGGTTCGTCCTGCGCGCCATCGCATCCCGGCTCCCGTCGGGCAAGTTCTCCTGCCTATCACGCGCTCCTGCCGACCAAGCGATCCCGCCGGGCGAGCGCCCGCCGGAAGGGCAGGCGCCGGCAACCCGTCACCGCGCCGTGGCGATGCCGTCCGCCGTCGTGGTGGTGTTGAGGTTCTGGCGGAAATTCGCCTCGCCGAGGGTGCGCAGCTCGATTCGGAGCAGGAAGGTCTGGTTGCGCTCGCGCAGGCCCGCCGCCGTCTCGATCGGCGAGGACAGGTAGTTGAGTGAGATCGTCGTGCACTCGTCGCGGTAGCCGAAGCCGAAGCCCGACGAGGAGACGTAGAACTTGTCGGACTTGTCGTAGATCGGCGCCGTGCCGACCGGGTTGAGGAAATAGGACTGCGCGGCCGTGGCGTAGAACTCGCGCACCTGGAGGTAGTGCGACAGGTCGAACAGCACCGAGCCGGTCACGAACCAGTTCGGGGTGATATTGTAGAGCGCCGAGGCCTGCAGACCTTCGCGGCGGCGGTCGAAGCCGAGCTCGGGCTGCGCCGCGTAGCGGGCGTAGATCAGCGAGCCTTCGAGCGGCAGGAACGGCGCGAACTTGGCGGTGATGCCGGCTTCGAGGCGCTTCATCGCGAAGGTGTCGTTGTCGAACCGCGCCCGGGTGATGAAGCTGATGTTCTGGTTCGGCGAGACCTGGAAGCGGGTGACGAAGTCCGAACGGGTCTGCTCGAGGCCCGAATCGCGGCCGACATTGGCGATGTCGCCGCGGCGGAACGAGTTCACGCCCGCGATCGCGATCGACTCGCCGGCCATCGCGTTCAGGTAGAAGCCGTTGCGGCCGGTGATCGAGTACTCGGCGCCCAGGTTGGCGCGCACGCCGCCCTCGACCCGGTCGTAGCCGGAGAACTTGTCCCAGGCGAACAGCGAGGTGTCGTCGAAGACGAGGCTCTGGGCGTCCTCGTTGGGGAGCCGCCCGATATGGGTCTCGCTCGGCCGCGCGATGACCTGGGCCACCGGCGAGATGGTGTGTACGCCGAGCGGCCCGAAATCGGCGACGAACGGATAGCGGTACTCGAGCCCGACCGCCGGCATCACCCGGCCGGAAAAATTCGAGTCGGGCGAGAACAGGTTGCTGACTTCCGGGTTCTGGAAGCCGGTCGTGTTCGGGTTCACGAAGAAGGCGTCGCCGCGCAGGTAGGCGAAGGGCTGCCAGCGCTGGCCGAACTCGTCCGTGAAGGTGCGCCGCCACGAGACCTGGGCGGTCGCCCGGGTGGTGTCGCCGGCCAGCCCGCTCACCAGGCACTGCCCGCGCTCGAACACCGAGCAGGTGCTGTAGAGCGGGAAGGTGATTCCGTTGACGCTCGGGCTGAGCAGGTAGGTGCCGGTGCGCGGGATCTGGGTGTACTGGGTCGCGTCCCGCGACAGGTGGGTGAAGTTCGCCTGGAACCGCACCTCGCCGCCGATCGGGTCGGGCCCGTCGCGGCGCTTGTCGTAGTCGATCACCGGGGCGACGATCGGCTGCTGCTTCTGCCAGTCGAAGGTCGACAGGCCCTTGAAGTAGTAGCCCCGCGCCTCGAACCACGAGCGGTCGCCCTGGCCGATCAGGAAGGCGGTCGAGACCGCCTCGCGGAAATAGTCCGTGCTGATCGTCTGGTTGCGGATGCGGTAGTTGTCGAGGAACCACTTGTCGGTGACGCCGACCACGTCCCAGCCCGCGCGCCAGTTCGGGGCGAGGTAGAACTGGCCGGCCGATTCGATCGAGCCGCGGAAGTCGCGGTCGCCCGAGCCGAGGGGGCCGGGCAGGAACGCGCTCGGCGTCGACTGGAAGATGCCGCTGACGCGGACGTTGTAGAAGCCGTTGGCCAGCCGCTGGCGCCACTCGGCCTGGCCGAGCACGCCCTGCTTCGACAGGAAGGTCGGCTCGACCGTGAGGTCGTAATCGGGCGCGATGTTCCAGAAGAACGGCGTGCCGATGCCGTAGCCGAGCACGTTCGAGGAGACGAAGTGCGGCGCCAGGAAGCCGGTGTCGCGCCGCACCGTCGGGTCGGGCGAGTAGAAGTAGGGCAGGTAGGCGATCGGGATCCCGGCCACTTCGAGGTACGAATCCTCGTAGTAGATCCGGCGCTCCTCGTTGTTGTGGATGATCCGCGCCGCCTTGACCTGCCACAGCGGCGGGCGCTCGGGGTGGTCCTTGCACGGCTCGCAGGCCGTGTAGGTGCCGTACTCGAAGGTCGTGGTCTCGCCCGCGATCCGCTCCGCCCGCGGGGCTGAGAACCGCACCCGGGCCGGGCGACCGCGCTGCTCGATGGTCTGCTGGACGCGCAGCGAATCGATGAAGCCGGACTTGAAGTCGTCGGTCAGCTCCATCCGGTCGCCGGTCACGACCGAGCCGGTCTCGTCGGTGAGGCGGACGTTGCCCTCGGCGAAGACCCGGCCGGTGTTGCGGTCGTAGCGGACGCGGTCGGCCAGCAGCGTGCGCGGCCCGTAATGCAGCTCGGCGTTGCCGACCGCCGAGACCGTGTTCTTGTCGTTGTCGTAGACGAGCTCCTTGGCCTCGACGAGCAGGCGCTCGCTCCCGGCCCCGGGCTTGTCCTGATTCTTGGCGGTGCGCGCCGCCAGGCGGTCGTTCAGGGTGCCCTGGGCGCGCGCGGGCTCGCTCGCGCCCACCGTCACGGCGGCCGCCAGCAGAACCGTCAGGGATCCCGTGACCGCGGCACCCGCGGCCTTACGCACGACTCGACCCATCCCTGCACCCGCTATGCCCGTGCCGCCTTGCCGGAGGGTGGCCATCAGCCGTCCTCCAGGTGCAGAAGCGCGAGCGTTCCGAGAAGACTCCCTACCACGGCCGGGAACCACGCCGCCACCGGCGCGGCGACCAATCCAGAGGCTCCTAAGCCCTCCATCACCTGCCGTGCCACGTAGAGCACGAAGCCGGCCGCGACGCCGCCGAGCACCATCTTGCCGATGCCACCAAAGCGGAAGAACCTTAAAGAAACCGATGCCGCGACCAGCACCATCGCCAGGAACAGTACCGGCCGCGCCAGGAGCACGTCGTACTGCAGGCGGTAGCGCGTGGCGTCGAGTCCCGCCCGCTCGGTCCGGGCGATCGTCTCGGTGAGTTGCCAGAAGGGCACGGATTCCGGCGGGGTGAAGCGCTGGCGCACCTGCGAGGGGTCGAGCGTCGAGGCGATCAGGTAGGTGTCGTAGCTCTGCGGCTCCTGGTCCGGCCCCTGCACGCGCACGTCCTGCAATTCCCAGTAGCCGTCGTGCAGGGTGGCGCGGGCCGCCTGCATCTGCTGGGTGAAGGCGCCGCTGTCGTCGAAGGTGAAGACCATGACGCCCGCGAGCGTCGCCGTGCCCTCGACCGCGGTCTCGGCCCGGATGATCGCCTGGCCGTCGATGCCGCGCTGGCGGATCCACAGCTCCTTGCCGGAGGCGGCTTTTCCGGAGCGGGCGAAGATCTTGGCCTCGATCTCGGTCGAGCGCTGCTTCAGCTCGGCCGAGACCGGGTTGTAGACCCCGACCGTGAAGGCGCCGATGCCGAGCGCCACCAGCGCGCCGGGCTGCAGGAACTGCCAGGCCGAGATGCCGGCGGCGCGGGCCACCACCAGTTCGAGCTTGCGGCTGAGCTGGAGGAGCGCCGCCATCGCGCCGAACAGGATCGCGAAGGGCAGGACCTGCTCGGCCACCGCCGGCGTGCGGTACAGCGCGAGCCGCGCCATCACGGCGGCCGAGGCGCCCTCGGCGTCGCCGGCCCGGCGCATCAGCTCGACGAAGTCGAGGGTGTAGACCAGGGCGAAGACCGTGAGGAAGACCCCCAGGATCATCCGCAGGAAGCGGGCCGCCAGGTAGCGGCCGAGCGTGAAGCCGATCAGCATGGCGGCTCAGCCCGCCCGCATGCGCAGGCGCCGTGCCGGCAGCGCCGCCGAGAGCCGGCGCAGCCGCGCCGCCACGGCGGTGTTGAAGGCCCGCACCCGGTTGCCCTGGGTGGCGACGACGAGCGAGAGCACGATCGCGAGCAGCGGCACGAGGTAGACCGCCGCGACGGCGCCCTGGCTGCGCACCGCCGCGCTCGAGGCGGCGAAGCCCGCGATGCGCAGGGCCACCACGGCGGTGATCGCGCCCGCCACCGCCAGACCGCGGCCCTGCCGGGTGGTGCGGGGATCGCCGAGCGCCGCGAAGGCGATCAGGCCGAGCGCCAGGGGATAGAGCCAGGACGACAGCCTGTCGTGCAGCTCCGCCCGGAAGCGGCCCTTGGTGAGCTTGTAGTAGGTCTCGTTCGGGTTCGGGAACAGGAGCTGCACGGTCGAGCGCTCGCGCGGCTTGTAGATCGTGTCGGCGTCCGGCGGCGTGAAGGCCGCGAGGTCGACGGCGTAGCGCTGGAAGGTGATGATCGAGGAATCCCGGCTGTTGGGCTGCTGGCGGTGGATGCTGCCCTTCTCGAGCACCAGGTAGGTCTGCCCGTCGAGGTCGACCGCCTGGCCGCGCTCGGCGAGGTAGACCACCGTCTTACCCACCTCGCGCCGGTCCTGCATGAAGATGCCGAGCAGCGCCCCGTTCGGCGCCCGCTCGCGGAAGTGGAAGGTGATCCCGCTGTCGAGGCTGGTGAACTGCCCCTCCTTGACCACGTTGGCGATGAAGTCGCCGCGCACGCGGGTGAGCACGTCGCGCAGCTCCTGGAAGCTCGACGGCATGACCTGGATGGTCAGGAAGCCGATCGCCGCGCTGACGATCAGCGCCAGCGTCAGGAACGGCCGCATGATGTGGCGCGGCGACATGCCGGCCGCGCTCATCACGATCAGCTCGGAATCGCCGTTGAGCTTGTTGAGCGCGTAGACCACCGCGATGAACAGCGCGACCGGCGCGATCACGGTGATCAGGGTCGGCAGCGACAACCCGGTGATCAGGAAGAAGATCAGCAGGGTCTGGCCCTTGGCGGTGATCAGGTCGAGCTCGCGCAGGGCCTGCGTCACCCAGATCACGCCGGTGAGGCCGATCAGGCACGACAGGAACGCCCCGAGGGCGATGCGGAAGATGTATCGCTCGATCTGCTTCATCGGCCGGCTGCGGTCGGGCCCCCTCCCGCGTCGATGCTGGTTAGGCGCCGCCCGCCGGCCGCACAAGCACCGGGCGCCCTCAAGCGCCCGAAGTGCGGCCTTTTGCGGGCGGGCGCGGTCGGCCCGCCACACCCGGCCGCGTTGCGCTCGCGGGCGTCCCCCCGCTACACAGGACCGGCGCGGCGCCCCTCGAGAGGCACGCGATCCAGAAGACGGGACGAAAGCAGCGCCATGGCGGACGGCATCAGCATCGAGATCGAATCCCTCGCGACGGCCAAGCCCGGCGGGGCCGGCGGCGACCTCGTGCTGTTCGTGGGCGAGGACCTCGCCCTGTCGCCGCGGGCGGCCGAGATCGCCGGTCCCGGCGCCGCCGACCTGGTGGCGCGGGCCGCCGCCGCCGAGCGCTTCAAGGGCAAGGCCGCGAGCGCCCTCGTGATCGCCGCCCCGGCCGGCCTGTCGGCCGAGCGCCTGGTGGTGGTCGGCACCGGCGCCGAGGAGCAGGCCGGCCGCGACTGGGCGACGCTCGGCGGCTTCACGGCGGGCAAGCTCGGCAGCCGCCCGGCCTCGGTGGTGCTCGAATGGCCCGGCACCGCCCCGGGCTCGGACGAGGTCGCGGCGTTCTCGCTGGGTGCGCGCCTGCGCACCTACAAGTTCGACCGCTACAAGAGCAAGAAGACGCCCGAGGGCGAGGAGGCCGGCGGGGCCGGGCGCCTGACCCTGCTGGTGCCGGAGAATGCAGGTCTCAAGAAGGCGTTGCGCGGGGCCGAGGGGCTGGCCGAGGGCGTGATCCTCGCCCGCGAACTCGTCAACGAGCCGCCGAACGTCCTCGACCCGGAAGAGTTCGCCCGCCGTGCCGAGGCGCTGGAGAAGCTCGGCGTCGAGATCGAGATCCTCGACGAGAAGGACATGAAGAAGCTCGGCATGCGGGCGCTGCTCGCGGTCGCGCAGGGCTCGGCCAAGGAGGCCCGGGTCGTCATCATGCGCTGGAACGGGGGCGAGGACGCCGCCGAGGCGCCGGTGGCCTTCATCGGCAAGGGCGTGACCTTCGATTCCGGCGGCGTCTCCATCAAGGGGAGCGGCGGCATGGAGGACATGAAGGGCGACATGGCGGGCGCCGCCTGCGTGGTCGGCCTGATGCACGCGCTGGCCAGCCGCAAGGCCAAGGTGAACGCGCTCGGCGCCATCGGCCTCGTCGAGAACATGCCCGACGGCAAGGCCCAGCGCCCGGGCGACATCGTCACCTCGATGTCGGGCCAGACGATCGAGATCATCAACACCGACGCGGAAGGCCGCCTGGTGCTCGCCGACGTGCTCTGGCACGTCCAGCAGACCTACAAGCCCCGCTTCATGATCGACCTCGCGACCCTGACCGGCGCGATCCTGGTGGCGCTCGGCCAGGAATTCGCCGGCATGTTCTCGAACAACGACGAGCTGGCCCAGCGCCTCTCGGCGGCCGGCGAGGCCACCGGCGAGAAGGTGTGGCGGATGCCGCTGGCGCCGGGCTTCGACAAGCTGATCGAGTCGAAGTTCGCCGACATGAAGAACACCGGTGGCCGCCACGGCGGCTCGGCCACGGCGGCGCAGTTCCTCAAGCGCTACGTCAACGACGTGCCGTGGATTCATCTCGACATCGCCGGCGTCGGCATGGGCTCGCCGGCCTCCGAGATCAACCGCTCCTGGGGCTCGGGCTGGGGCGTGCGCCTGCTCGACCGGCTCGTGCGCGACCATTACGAGGCGTGAGCGCCGCCTCCGGTGCCCTCCCGGGCACCGCTTCCGCGACCTCCGGCGGCGGGCGCCTCGTGGCGCTCGTCCCGCTCGCCGCTGCCCTGGCGGCGGTGGCGCTCGCCGCCGCCGCGGGAGTGACGCAACGCAGCCTCGACGCGGCGGGGTTCGGCCAGTGGGCCTACGGGTTCTTCGCCGACCGCTACCCGCTGTTCTTTTCCGCCATCGCGTACGGCGCGGCGCGGGTCGCGCTGCTGCCCGTCGCCGCGCCAGGGTGGCGCGGCTGGCTCGGTGCGCTCCTCGGCCTCGCCCTGGTCCTCGGCCTGTCGCTCCACCCGACCTATGGCGGGCTGGTGCTGCGGGCCGGTTTCTCGGTCGGCGGCGTCGCCTTCCTGTCGGGCCAGACGATGACCGCGGCCCATCTGCTGGGGGCGGTGATCGCCGCGATCGTGCTCGGCAGCGCGCTCGGCATCGCCGCGCTCGTCGCCCGCGGCCTGCCGCGGCGCGGCGCCTGGGTGCGCGCCCTCGGACGGGGAGCCCTGCGCGTCCTCGCCCTCGCCTGGGCTCTGTGGCTGCTGGCTTCGGCCCGGGATCTCGGCCTGTCGGGTTTCCCGCGCCTGCCGCTCGGGGGGCAGGCACCGCTGGCGCTGGGCCTCGTCCTGGCGGCGTTCCTGCCGCACGCCGCCCTGAGCATGCTCGCCCCGGCGTCGGCCGGAACCCGGCGCTCGGTTGAAACGACCCCGGGGAGGCGCTAACCCGGAGGCAAGCCGGGGCCCGTCGAGGCATCCGGCATCGGGGAGGGTGGAGTTCATGGGCAAGGGGCCGAGCGCGATGGAACCGAACACCCCGCCGCGGCCCTGGCTCGCCGCCTATCCGGCCGGCGTCCCGGCGGAGATCGAGGCCGACCGTCTCGGCACCCTGGTCGAGCTGATCGAGACCAGCGCGCAGCGTTTCGCCGACCGCCCGGCCATCACCTGCTTCGGCGCCTCCCTGACCTACGCCGCCCTGCGGCGCGAGGGCGCGGCGGTGGCGGCCTGGCTCCAGGCGCAAGGCATCGGCAAGGGCGACCGGGTCGCCATCATGATGCCGAACGTGCCGGCCTTCCCGATCGCCCTCGTCGGCGCGCTGCTCGCCGGCGCCACGGTGGTCAACGTCAACCCGCTCTACACCCCGCGCGAGCTGACCCACCAGCTGCGCGATGCCGGCGCGCGGGTGCTCTTCGTCCTCGAGAACTTCTGCCACACCGTCGCCGAGGCGCTGCCGGAGCTGCCCGGCCTGGAGCGGGTGGTGGTGGCGGGCGCCGGCGACGGGCTCGGCCTGAAGGGCTCGCTCGTTACCCTGGTGGCGCGCCACGTCAAGAAGGCGGTGCCGCCCTTCGAGCTGCCGGCCTCGCGCCGCACGGCCTTCAAGGCGGTGCTCGCCACCGGTCGCAAGGCGAGCTTTCGGCCGGTCGCGGTCGGGCCCGACGACCTCGCCTTCCTGCAATATACCGGCGGCACCACCGGCGTGTCGAAGGGGGCGATGCTCACGCACCGCAACGTCGCCGCCAACGTCGAGCAGAGCCGGGTGTGGTTCGGCATGCGCGACGACGAGGGCCCGGGCCGGGTGATGGTCACGGCGCTGCCGCTCTACCACATCTTCGCGCTGACCTGCTGCTGCTTCTTCATGATGCGGCTCGGCGCCTGCTGCCTCTTGGTGCCGAACCCGCGCGACATCCCGGGCTTCGTGACGCTCCTGCGCAAGAGCCGCTTCACCAACCTGTCGGGCGTCAACACCCTGTTCAACGCCCTGCTCAACCACCCCGACATCGACAAGGTCGACTGGTCGCGGCTCGAATATTCCATCGCAGGCGGCATGGCGATGCAGGCGCCGGTGGCCCGGCGCTGGAAGACGACGACCGGCAAGCCGGTGATCGAGGGCTACGGCCTGTCCGAGACTTCGCCGGTGGTCTCGATCAACCCGCCGGCCCTGCACGACTGGTCGGGCACGATCGGCTACCCGGTGCCCTCGACGGAGGTCTACATCCGCGACGCCGCCGGCACCACCCTGCCGGTCGGCCAGCCCGGCGAGCTCTGCGTGCGCGGGCCGCAGGTGATGGCCGGCTACTGGGGCCGGTCCGACGAGACCGCCCGGGCGATGACCCCGGACGGGTTCTTCCGCACCGGCGACGTCGCCCTGATCGAGCCCGACGGGCAGGTCCGCATCGTCGACCGGATGAAGGACATGATCCTGGTCTCCGGGTTCAACGTCTATCCGAACGAGGTCGAGGACGTGCTCGCCGCCCATCCGGGCGTGGTCGAGGTGGCGGTGGTGGGCGAGCCCTCGGCCGAGACCGGCGAGAGCGTCGTCGCCCACGTGGTGCGCCGCGACCCCGACCTGACGGCGGAGGCCCTGCGCCTCCACGCCCGCGAGAGCCTGACCGCCTACAAGGTGCCCCGCCGCTTCGTCTTCCGCGACAGCCTGCCGAAGACCAATGTCGGCAAGGTGCTGCGGCGCGCCCTGCGGGACGGGGAGGCGGTGGGGTAGCGCGGCCCTCCGAGCCCTCCTTCCCCCGCTGCGGGGGAGGGGTCGGCGTCGCGCCCTCTTACGTCACCGTGATCGGCATCTCCTCGGTCTGCGAGAACCCGTTGTCCCCCGTCCAGGTGAAGCGCAGCGTGCCGGTCTTCGTCGCCACGGCGGTGAAGGTCAGGTAGGGGTTGGCGGCGCTCGCCGGGGACAGCTCGGCGCGAAACACCTCGTCGCCGTCGTAGGTACAGACGAACTCCGTGATGATGTTGCGCGGGATCAGGCGGCCGTCCGGGCCGGGGCGGTAGCCGGTTTCCATCGGGTGCGAGATCAGGGTCTTGATCTCGATCACCGCGCCGGCCCTGGCGGTCTTCGGCAGGTTGATGAGGGCGCGGGCCATCGTCACGATCCTTCCACGCAGGCCGCCAGCGTCACGATCGCGTCGGCGGTGGCCGACCAGTAGGTGCCGTCCTGCATCTCGGCGATCGCCGTGATGGTCTGGGAATCGGCCAGGCGGATCCGGGTATTGACCGCGGCGCGGCCGGCCCGCGGCCCGAGATGCAGCGTGACGACGTGCGGCTGCGGGTTCTTGTCGTTGAACACCGCGATGCGGCGGACGAAGTCGGTCTCGCTCATCGGGCTCTCGACGGTGATGGCGAGCGGCACGGTGTTGCCGTTCTCGACCAGCGGCGGCATGTCGAGGTGGATGCGCCCGGTCCGGATCGCCGCGCCGCCGGTGAAGCGGCGGATCGCCTCCACGGTCGCCTCCCGGGTCGGCCGGATGATCGCGGCTTTGCCCGGGCGCACCAGCGCCACGGTGAGCAGGCCGGCGCCCCCGGCGAGGATCGTGCGGCGGTCGAGCACGGCCGTCATGGCGTCGCGGATCCTCCCTTCAGGGTGACGAGGTAGGCGATCACGTCCTCGATCTCGCCCGCCTCCAGCACCGGCCGGTCGCGCCAGGCGGCCGCGACCCGGATGCCGTCGGTCCGGTAATAGGAGGGCATCAGGGTCGCGGGGTTCAAGACGCGCCCGTCGACGAGGCGCAGCCGCAACTGGCCTTCGGAGAGCCGCGCACCGACCTGCGCGAGGTCGGGACCGAGATCGCCGGCCGGCGCCGTGCCGCCGAGGCCGGTATGGCAGAGCGGGCACAGGCCCTTGCGGGTGTCGGTGGCGATGGCCCGCCCGCGCGCGGCATCGCCGGTGCGGCCCTCGAGCGGGTCGGGGATCGCGTCGCCGACGATGGTCGCGGGCGCGAGCGCCGTCTGGGTCAGGGCGAGGAGCACGGCCAGCCCCCGCCTCACCCGAACACCGCGGCGGTGATGGTGCGGTACCACTCCTCGGCGTAGACCGCCTCCTTCTCGCGCACGGCGTCCGGCGCGTCGACCGGGCTGGTGCCCCCGGCCCCCTCGACGTCCGCCAGCACGCCGTTCGCCGGATGGTAGACCCCGGCGACCGAGATGCCGTAGCCCGGCGCGACCAGGCTGTAGCAGGTGTTGATCAGCTTCGGCGGCTCCGGCGTCCGCCCGGCCAGCAGCGCGACCACCGCCTCGGCGCAGACCTTGGCCTGCGCGTTCGCCGCGAAGGCGGATTTCGGCATGGCGCCTGCGATGGCGGCGTCGCCGACGACGTGGATGCCCGGCACCAGCCGCGATTCGAAGGTGACGGGGTCGATCGGGCACCAGCCCGAGCGGTCGGCGACGCCGGCCGCGCTCGCGATCGGCGCCGCCCGCTGGGGCGGGATGATGCAGGCGACGTCGGCCTTGTAGGTCTCGAAGTCGGTGGCGACGGTCATGGCATTCGCGTCGACCGCCGTGACCTGGCCGCCCGAGGCGAGGGGCACGTATTCGAGGGTATCGGGATAGAGCGCCTTCCAGGCTTGCTCGAACAGCTTCTGCTTCGAGAAGGTGTCCTTGGCGTCGAGCACGATCAGCTTGGCGCGGGGTTTCCGGGTCTTGAGGTAGTGGGCGATCAGGCTCGCCCGCTCGTAGGGCCCGGGCGGGCAGCGATAGGGGTTGCCCGGCACCGACAGCACCACCGTGCCGGTCTCGGGCATCGCGGCGAGTTTTCGGGCCAGCAATTCGGTCTGCGCGCCCGCCTTCCAGGCATGCGGCATCGCCTCGGCGGCGGCCGCGTCGTAGCCCGGCAGGGCGTCGAAGCGCAGCGCGATGCCGGGCGAGAGGATCAGCCGGTCGTAGTCGAGGCTGGCGCCGCCAGCGAGCCGCACCCGGCGCGCCGCCCCGTCGATCGCCTCGGCGCTGGTGCGGGCGAGCGTCACCCCGCTCGCCCGCAAGGCGTCGTAGCCGAAGGCCTGCGCCGACATCGGCCGCAGGCCCGCGATCACCTCGTTGCTGAACGGGCAGGCCCAGTAGGTCTCCGCCGGTTCGACCAGCGTGACGGCGTGGCCGGCCCGGTGCAGGACCCGCGCCGCGGTGGCCCCGCCGAAGCCGCCGCCGACCACGACGACGCGCCCGCGGGCATTCTGCGCCAGGGCGGGACGGGAGAGGGCGGCGGCGAGCCCCGCCAGCACCGCGCGACGGCCGAGCTCCGTCACGGGCCGCCTCCCGCGATCCAGGCGGCGATCGCCCGGCTCTCGTCGTCGGAAAAGCCCTTGGCGATGCGGTTCATCACCGTGGCTGGGCGGGCGCCCGACCGGAAGGCGGCAAGCGACGCGGCGATGTCCTCGGCCGAGTGGCCGGCGAGGCTCGGCACCGCCCCGCCGGGGGCGCCGTGGCACCCCGAGCAGGACGAGGCGCCCGGCGGCGAGGCCGCCGCCGGGGTGGTGGCGAGGAGGACGAGGAGGAGCGAGGCCCTCACGCGCGTTTCAGGTCCGTGTGGCGCGCCGGGATCTGGCGCACCCGCTTGCCGGTGGCGGCGAAGACCGCGTTGAGCACGGCGGGGGCCGCCACCGCGATCGTCGGCTCGCCGACCCCGCCGATGAAGCCGCCGGACGGCATCAGGATCGCCTCGACCTTCGGCATCTCGTCGAGGCGCAGGACGGGATAGGTATCGAAATTGGTCTGCTCGATCCGCCCGTCCTTCACCGTGCACTCGCCGTAGAGCGCCGCCGACAGGCCGTACACGAAGGAGCCGGCGACCTGCGCCTCGATCTGCTGCGGGTTGATCGCCACGCCCGGATCGGTGGCGGCGACGATGCGGTGGACCTTGATCTTGCCGTCGTCGGCGACCGAGACCTCCGCGGCGGCGGCCACGTAGCTGCCGAAGCCCATGATCTGGGCGAGGCCCCGGTGCACGCCCGCGGCCGGCTTGGTGTCCCAGCCGATCCGCTCGGCCACCGCGTTCAGCACGGCGAGGTGCTTGGGGTGCTTCTCCATCAGCTTGCGCCGGAAGGCGAGTGGATCCTGGCCTGCCGCGTGCGCCACCTCGTCGAGGAAGCATTCGAGGTAGATCGCGTTCGGGTTGGTGTTCACCCCGCGCCAGAAGCCCGGGATGATCGGCGGGTTGCGCATCGCGTGGTCGATGAGGAGGTTTGGGATCGTGTAGCCGATCGCGGCCTCCGCTCCGCCCGGGTTGAGGCCCTGGAACACCACCGGGTCCTTGCCGTCCGGTGCCAGCCGCCCCGGGATGATGCCGGCCAGGATCGACTGGCCGGAGATCCGCATGTGCAGGCCGGTGAGGTTGCCGGATTCGTCCAGCGCCGCGCGCATCCGGCACTGGGTCACCGGGTGGTAGCGGCCGTGGGTCATGTCCTCCTCGCGGGTCCAGATCAGCTTGACCGGGGTCCCGGGGAGTTCCTTCGCGATCAGGACCGCCTGGCGGACCCAGTCGTGGGTGGCGCCGCGCCGGCCGAAGCCGCCGCCGAGATGGATCTTGGTGACGTCGCATTGGCGGGCCGAGAGGCCCGCCGCCTCGGCGGTCGCGGCGAGCGCGGCCTCGCCGTTCTGGGTCGGGGTCCAGACCTCGCAGCGTTCCGGCGTCCAGCGCGCCGTGGCGTTCATCGGCTCCATCGTGGCGTGGTTCTGGAACGGATAGGCGTAGGTCGCCTCGACCACCTTGGCCGCGCCCTTCAGCGCGGCGCCCGCGTCGCCGGCCTTGTTGCCGACGAAGGCCTCTGGGGCGTCGAGACCCTCCTTCAGCGTCGCGGCGATCGTCTCGCTCGACACCTTGGCATTCGGGCCCTCGTCCCAGACGATCTGGAGCGCCTCGACGGCCTGCTTGGCGCGCCAGAACGTGTCGGCCACCACCGCCACCGCGCTGTCGCCGACCCGCACGACCTTGCGCACGCCGGGCATCCTCTCGACCGCCGCGGCGTCGACGCTCCTCACCGTGCCGCCGACGACCGGGCAGTCGCGGATCGCAGCGTTGAGCATGCCCGGCAGCTTGAGGTCGATGCCGTAGACCTGCGAGCCGTCGGTCTTTTCCAGCGTGTCGAGGCGCTTCACCGGGTGGCCGGCGATGGTCCAGTCCTTCGGGTCCTTGAGTGGCACGTCCTTGGGCACCTCCATCCGGCCCGCGGCGGCCGCCACCTTGCCGAAGGTCGTGGAGCGGCCGGACGCTGGATGGTGGATCACGCCCTTCTCGATCCGGCACTCGCCGGGCGGAACCTTCCACTCCGCGGCCGCCGCCGCGACCAGCATGGTGCGGGCGGCCGCGCCGCCCTGGCGCACCGCGACGTAGGATTCGCGGATGCCGCGGCTGCCGCCGGTGGAGAAATCGCCCCAGGCGCGGTTGCGGGCGAGGTTCTGGCCCGGGGTCGGGTACTCGGTGGTGACGCGGGCCCAGTCGCAGCCGAGCTCTTCGGCCACCAACTGGGCGAGGCCGGTGAGCGTGCCCTGGCCCATTTCCGAGCGGGCGATGCGGATCACCACGGTCTCGTCGGGGCGCACCACCACCCAGGCGTTGATCTCCGGGGCGGCGGCATCGGGCGCCGCGGCCGCGCCGGGGAGGTCGAAGCCGAGCGCGAGGCCCCCGGCCGCGGCGGCGGAGCCGGCGAGGAAGAAGCGGCGGGACAGGGCGGGGAAGGCGGTATCGGTCATCTGAAGGCCTCCCTCAGCCACGGCCGGTCTCGCCGCCTTCGGCGGCGAGGGTGATGCCGGCGAGCACCCGGCTGTAGGTGCCGCAGCGGCAGATGTTGGTGATCTCCTGGCGGATCTCGGCCTCGCTGGGCTTGGGCGTCTGGGCCAGCAGGGCGGCGGCCGCCATGATCATGCCCGACTGGCAGAAGCCGCATTGCGGCACGTCGAGCGCGGCCCAGGCCTTCTGCACCGGATGCGACCGGTCGGGGCTCAGGCCCTCGATGGTGACGATCTTCTGGCCCGGCTCGACGCCGGAGACAGGCAGCGAGCAGGAGCGCACCGCCTGCCCGTCGATATGGACCGTGCAGGCGCCGCACTGCGCGATGCCGCAGCCGTACTTGGTGCCGGTGAGACCGACCTGCTCGCGGATCACCCAGAGCAGCGGCGTATCGGGCTCGGCCTCGACCTCGCGCACGGAGCCGTTCACGGTCAGGCGTATCATGGGCGCTTCCGTTCGGGTTGTCCGGCGCCGAGCGACGCCGTGGGGGAGGGCGGCCGCGTGGGGCGCGGCCGGGGGCGTTGTCTCGCACCTTTTAGCGATAACAACTTCGCGGCGGCCGGCCGTGCCTGTCAATTGACGGATGCGCGAGCGGGGTGCGGTCAACCGTGGATCGCGTGCCTTCGCGGGCCGGACCTGATAGTGTGGCGGGATCGTTTGACGCCGCGAGCAGCGATGACCATCCACGTCACGCCCGACAGCCCGCTCCCCCGCCGCTTCACGGCCGGCGACCTGCGGCTGATGTTGGAATCCGGGATCCTGCGCGAGGACGAGCGGATCGAACTCCTGGACGGCGAGCTGGTCGAAATGGCGGCTAAGGGCTTCGCGCATGACGTCGTGAAGAACGCGCTGATGCGCCGTCTCGTCCCGGCGCTCCCGGACACGATCTATCTCGGCATCGAGAGCACGCTCCAGCTTCGGCCGAACCTGTTGCTGGAGCCGGATCTTCTGCTCGCGCCGGTGAGCGCCCGCAGCGCCTCGCCCGAGGGGTTCTGCACCATCCCGGGTTCCGAGATCCTGCTGGTGATCGAGGTGGCGGCCTCCAGCCTCGCCTACGACCGGGGCCGCAAGGCGGTGCTCTACGCGCGGCACGGGGTGCGGGAATACTGGGTGATCGACGCGCAGGAGCGCACGGCGAGCGTCCATCGCGAACCGGCGACGGCGGGCTACCGGGACGTGACGGAGCTGCCCCGGGAGGCGATCCTGCGGCCGCAGGCGGATGCGCTCACGGCGCTCGGCGTCGCGCTCGCGGATCTCGGCTGACGCGCCTCACGTCCGCTCCGCCACCGTCTTGCCGCCGTGCTTCTGGCGCAGGGCGTCGATCTGCTCCTCGGCCTGGCGGAAGGCGGCGAGGCTCGGGCCGGTCAGCTCGCGGGCGCTCGGCAGGCGGATCTTCATCGGGTCGACGAAGCGGCCGTTGATCGCGACCTCGTAGTGGACGTGCGGGCCGGTCGAGAGGCCGGTGGTGCCGACCGCGCCGATCACCTGGCCGAGGCGCACCCGGGCGCCGGGCGCGATGCCGCGGGCGATCCGGGCCATGTGGTTGTAGGCGGTGGTGTAGCCGTTGGCGTGCTGGATCTCGACCCGGTTGCCGTAGCCCGACCGGGCCCCGGCCGACACGATGGTGCCGTCGCCGGTCGCCATGATCGGGGTGCCGCGGGTCGCCGCCCAGTCGACGCCGTTATGCGGGCGGGCATAGCCGAGGATCGGGTGCAGGCGCAGGCCGAAGGGCGACGAGATCCGCCCCTCGGCGACCGGCCGGCGCATCAGGAATTTCTGGCTCGAGCGGCCGTTCGGGTCGAGATAGTCGACCTCGGACGTGCCCGGCACCCGGTAGCGGTACAGGCCGTAGATCTCGTCGTGGACGCGCAGGCCCACGTAGAGCAGCTCGGGCCGGGCATCCTCGTCCTCGGTGAAGAACAGCTCGGCCCGGTCGCCCGCGCCGGTGCGCTGCTGGAGGTCGGTGGAGGTGGCGAGCGCCATCACCATCTCCTCGATGATCGGGCGCGGCACGCCGTTCTTGAGCGCGGTGCCGTAGAGGCTCTCGTACAGGGTGACGCCGGATTCCTCGTCGTCGTCCTGCGCGGCGCCCGGCCGGGGCGGGGCCACCGAGACGAAGCCGCCGCGGTCGTTGGCCGCCACGATCTCCTGGATGCCGTCCTCGCCGTAGAGGGTGACCCGGGCGATGCCGCGGCTCTCGCCGTTCCCGGCCTTCGGCTCGTGGTCGCCCTCCGGCGCGATCAGGAGGCGGACGTGCTGGCCCTCGGACAGGTCGGTCCGCGCCCGCTCGCTCAGGGCCGCCATCAGGGCGGAGAGCCGCGCCGGGCCGGCGCCGTTGCGCTTGAGGAGGTCGGCGAGGCTCTGGTCCTTGGCCAATACCAGGTCGCGCTCCTCGAACAGGCGACGGCCGGCCTCCTCGCCCGCGGTCGCCGTCTCGGCGATCTCGGTCAGGTTCTCGGGCAGGATCCGCACCTCGATGTTGCGGAACCGCGCCTCCGGCCCGGCCTCGTCCGGGATGGCCGCCGGCCGCAGGGCGCGGGAGAGCAGGCCCTCGGCCGGGAAGGCCGGCGGCAGCGCGCCGTTGGCGAGGGTCTGGGTCTCGGCCACCATCGCGTCGACCTCGGCCTCCGACAGGGCCGGGGCATCCGCCTCCAGCGGCGCCTCGGCGAGCGGGCTTCGCACCAGGGTCACGGCGGTCTCGGCCGGGTCGGAATCGCCCTCCAGGGCCGGCGGCGCCTCGATCCGGGCGCTGCGCAGGGGATCGAAGGGCGGCACCGGCACGTCGGGCGCGCGCAAGGGGAGCTCGGTGGCGATCTGCACGTAGGAGTGGACGCGGATCACCTCGCGCTCGCCGGCGCGCTCGCTCATCGGCGCCTTGAAGGCGGTCTTGGCCGCCACGATCATCTCGTCGCGCACCAGCCGGTCGCCCTTGCGGGCCGCGTCGCCCGCGCCGCCGTCGCCATGGGACGGCACCGCACGCTCCGGCGGCACCGGCACGATGCCGTCGACGGAGGCGAGCGAGAGCGCGAGGCCGATGAGGCCGGCGCCGGCGACGCCGGTGAGCAGGCTGCCGGCGAGCCAGCGCAGGTTCAGCGCCTGACGGGGGGCCGAGGCGGGACCGGGGAGGGAAGGGGCGTCGGCAAACACGGAGGACGAATCGGGCCTTGGCGGTGGGACCCGCCCTTGGCGCCGAAACCGTGACCGTTTTGAGACCCGGCCCGCGCCGCTACTCGGCCGCCGCCCGGGGGGCGTAGCCGAGCCGCCCGTTCAGCTCGGCGATGAGCTCCGCCGCCGCTTCCGCGATCACGGTGCCGGGCGGGAAGATCGCCGAGGCGCCGGCCTGGCGCAACGCCGCGAAGTCGCCCGGCGGGATCACGCCGCCGACGACGATCATCACGTCGGGGCGCCCCGCCTCGTCGAGCGCCCGCTTGAGTTCCGGCACCAGCGTCAGGTGGCCGGCGGCGAGCGACGAGACGCCGACGATGTGGACGTCGTTCTCCACCGCCTGGCGCGCCGCCTCCTCGGGGGTGGCGAAGAGCGGCCCGATATCGACGTCGAAGCCGAGATCCGCGAAGGCCGACGCGATGACCTTCTGGCCGCGGTCGTGCCCGTCCTGGCCCATCTTGGCGACGAGGATGCGGGGACGGCGCCCGTCCGACTCCTCGAAAGCCTCGACCAGCCCGCGCACCCGCTCGACCGCCGCCGACATGCCGCCCATCTCCCGCTTGTAGACGCCCGAGATCGCCCGGATCTCGGCCCGGTGGCGGCCCCAGGCCCGCTCCAGCGCCTCCGAGATCTCGCCGACCGTGGCCTTGGCCCGCGCCGCCTCGACGGCGAGCGCGAGCAGGTTGCCGGAGCCCTTGGCCGCCTCGGTGAGCGCGGCGAGCCGCGCCTCGACCGCCTGGGCGTCGCGCTCGCCGCGCAGGCGCTTCAACTTGTCGATCTGGAGCGTGCGGACGTTGCCGTTGTCGACGCGCAGGAGGTCGATCGCCCGGTCGCCGTCGGGCTTGAAGCGGTTGACGCCGACGATGACCTGCTGGCCCGAATCGATCCGCGCCTGGGTGCGGGCCGCCGCCTCCTCGATGCGCAGCTTCGGGATGCCGGCCTCGATGGCCTTCGCCATGCCCCCGAGCGCCTCGACCTCGCGGATATGGGCCGAGGCCCGGGCGACGAGGTCCTGGGTCAGCCGCTCGACGTAGTAGGAGCCGCCCCAGGGATCGATGATCCGGGTGGTGCCGCTCTCCTGCTGCAGGAAGAGCTGGGTGTTGCGGGCGATGCGGGCCGAGAAGTCGGTCGGCAGCGCCAGCGCCTCGTCGAGCGCGTTGGTGTGGAGCGACTGGGTGCCCCCTTGCGTCGCCGCCATCGCCTCGACGCAGGTGCGGGTGACGTTGTTGAACACGTCCTGCGCCGTCAGCGACCATCCGCTCGTCTGCGAGTGGGTGCGCAACGCCAGCGACTTGTCGGATTTCGGCGAGAAGTCCTTGACCAGGGAGGCCCAGAGCAGGCGCGCCGCCCGCATCTTGGCCACCTCCATGAAGAAGTTCATCCCGATCGCCCAGAAGAACGACAGGCGCGGGGCGAACTTGTCGATGTCGAGCCCCGCCGCCAGCCCGGCGCGGATGTACTCGACGCCGTCGGCGAGCGTGTAGGCGAGCTCGAGGTCCTGCGTCGCGCCGGCCTCCTGCATGTGGTAGCCGGAGATCGAGATCGAGTTGAACTTCGGCATGTGGGCCGAGGTGTAGGCGAAGATGTCCGAGATGATCCGCATCGACCCGGCCGGCGGGTAGATGTAGGTGTTGCGGACCATGAACTCCTTGAGGATGTCGTTCTGGATCGTGCCGGCGAGCTTTTCCGGGGCGACGCCCTGCTCCTCGGCCGCGACGATGTAGAGCGCCAGCACCGGCAGCACCGCGCCGTTCATCGTCATCGACACGGTCATCTCGTCGAGGGGGATCCCCGAGAAGAGCGTCCGCATGTCGTAGATCGAATCGATCGCCACGCCCGCCATGCCGACGTCGCCCGAGACCCGCGGGTGATCGGAATCGTAGCCGCGGTGGGTCGCGAGGTCGAAGGCGACCGACAGGCCCTTCTGCCCGGCCGCCAGGTTGCGGCGGTAGAAGGCGTTCGAATCCTCGGCGGTGGAGAAGCCGGCATATTGCCGGATCGTCCAGGGCTGGGTCGCGTACATCGTCGGATACGGGCCGCGCAGGAACGGCGCGATGCCCGGATAGGAGCCCGCGAGGTCGAGGCCCTTCCGGTCCTGCGGGCCGTACGCCGCCTTCACTGGGATGCCCTCGGGCGTCATCCACGGCTCGGCGGCCGACGCGGCGGCGCTCGCGGCCGCGGCCGGCGCGAAGGCGATTTCCGAGAAATCCGGGATGCGGGTCATCGGCCTGCGGCTCTCGTTGTTGGCGTTCCTTGACCGGGACTTATAGGCGTGGGTCCGCCCGCGGCCAATGGGCGGAAGGTCGAGGGGCGGCGCGCCTCAGGGCGCGTCTCGAGCGCGGTCCTGGCGGCCCGTCACGCAGATCACCGCGAAAGGCGTCGTCAGCACGGCGACGGGCGTCAGGAACAGGAGCCAGGCGGTGTCGCTGGGGCTCATGAGGGTTTCGTAGGGGGACCGAGCCGGCCCACGACGTACGTTGCTGGTGCGGTTTCTGGACGACATCACACCCTCCACGTCTTCCTGGCTCCAGGTCTTCCTAGCTCCACGTCATCCTGGGGCTCGCGAAGCGAGAACCCGGGATCCATAACCGCCAACCTGTCCAAACGAGACGAACAGGGTTCCGCGTCATCCAGTATCGTCAGCGGTCATGGATCCCGGGTTCCGCTTCGCGGCTCCAGGATGACGCGGAGGGTGTCAGAGCGTCGGTCCGTCAACGGGACATCGACGCGGAATACTCCGCACGGCGTAGCTCAGCACACCTCACTCACTCACCGCCATCTTCTCGCGGGCCCGTGCCCGGGCCCAGTCCCGGCGCCGCTGGTCGGCCTTCGCGTCGGCGGCTTCCCGCTCCGCCGGGACGGTGGCGTAGAAGTCCGCGACCGCCGCGCCGCCATGGATGCGCTGGCCGCGCCCCGCCTCGTGCCGCAGCCGCCAGCAGCCGAGCGCCTGGCGCTCGCCGTCGCTGCGGGCGCGGGTGCAGGCCTCAGCCCGGTTCTGGCGGGGAGACGCTTCGGTCGCGCTCGCGGGGACGATCGGCGAGAGGGGCGCGGCGAGGGCGAGGAGGCCAAGGGCGAGGAGGCCAAGGGCGAGGAGGCAATGGGACGGCGACGGCTTGCGGAGCATTCCGGACCTTTCGTATGGGGAAGGCCTCGAGCCTAGAGACCCTGCCCCATGCCTGCAACCTTGCCGGGTCCTCCGGCCCCGGCGCCACTCGGCGGCGACGCGAGGCCACCGGGCAGTGCCGCGCGGCTCTGGGCGCCGCTCGCGCGCCTGTCCGCCCGGGAGGCGCGCCTGGGGGAATGGGCGCGGGCGCGCGGCCCGGTGGCGGCGGGCATCTACGAATTCCTGCGCTTCGGCGTGAAGCAGGGCTGGGCCTGCCTTTTCGGCGGGGCGCTGTGCGGGCTCCTGATCCTCACCCACCTGGTCTACCCGGCCGGCGCGCCGCTCGCCCGCTACGATGTCCTGACGCTCGCGGCGGTCGCCATCCAGGTCGCGATGCTGGCCTTCCGGCTCGAGACCTGGGAGGAGGCCAAGGTCATCCTGGTCTTCCACGTCGTCGGCACCGCCATGGAGCTGTTCAAGACCAGGATGGGCTCGTGGATCTATCCGGAGCCGAGTCTCCTGCGCCTGGGCGGCGTGCCGCTCTTCACCGGCTTCCTGTATGGCAGCGTCGGTTCCTACCTCGCCCGGGTCTGGCGCCTGTTCGACTTCCGCTTCACCCGCCACCCACCGCTCTGGACGCTCGCGATCCTGTCGCTGGCGATCTACGCCAACTTCTTCACCCAGCACGTCGTCGCCGACCTGCGCCCCGTCCTGTTCGCGGCGGCCGCTCTCCTGTTCGGCCCGGCGGTGATCCACTTCAAGGCCTGGCGGGTCCACCGGCGGATGCCGCTGTTGCTGGGCCTCCTCCTCGTGACGCTGTTCATCTGGTGCGCCGAGAACATCGGCACGGCGACGCGGGGCTGGATCTACCCGCACCAGGCCGCCGGCTGGGCCGCGGTGTCGCCGCAGAAATTCGGCTCGTGGTTCCTCCTGATGATCATTTCCTACACCCTGGTCGCCGTCGTGAGCCGGCCGAGGCCGTTCGCGGCCGGCGGGGCGATTGACGCCGTGCCGGCCCGGCCCACTTGCCCTGGGGCAGGACCCGCCCCGGCGAGGTCCATCACGGAGTGAGACAACCGGTGCCCGATCGCTTCCTGAGGATCGCCGTCGCGGCGGCCCTGGTGCTGCTCGCCCTCTTCGTGGCGCAGCCCTACGTGACGAGCCTCATGTTCTCGGCCGAGGCGCCGCGGGCGGTGACGGCGCGGGGCGACCTCGCCCCCGCCGAAGCCTCGACCGTGGCGTTGTTCGAGCGTGCCGCCCCCTCGGTGGTCTACGTCTTCGCCAAGCCGCGCCAGGGCATGATCTCCTTCGATCCCGAGACCGGCGAGCGCCGGCAGGGCGGGGGCGAGCAGACCGGGTCGGGCTTCGTCTGGGACGCCGCCGGCCACGTCGTGACCAACAACCACGTCATCCAGGGCGGCGGCGAGATACAGGTGCGGCTGTCGACCGGCGAGGTCGTGCCCGCGACGCTCGCCGGCACCGATCCGAACTACGACCTCGCGGTGCTGAAGCTCGGCCGGGTGACCGCCGCGCCGCCGCCGATCGCCATCGGCACCTCCGCCGACCTCAAGGTCGGGCAGTTCACCTACGCGATCGGCAATCCGTTCGGCCTCGACCACACCCTGACGACCGGCGTGGTCAGCGCCCTCCAGCGCCGGCTGCCGACCGCGGAGGGCCGCGAGCTCTCGGGCGTGATCCAGACCGACGCGGCGATCAACCCTGGCAATTCCGGCGGGCCGCTGCTCGATTCCGCCGGGCGGCTGATCGGCGTCAACACGGCGATCTTCTCGCCCTCGGGCGCCAGCGCCGGCATCGGCTTCGCCATTCCCGTCGATGTGGTCAACCGGGTGGTGCCGAACCTGATCCGCACCGGCCGCACCCCGAGCCCGGGCATCGGCATCGTGGCGGCGAGCGAGGACGCGGCGGCGCGCCTCGGCATCGACGGCATCGTGGTGGTGCGAGTGCTGCCGGGCTCGCCGGCCGCCCAGGCCGGCCTCCAGGGCGTCGATTCGTCGAGCGGGGAACTCGGCGACATCATCATGGGGGTGAACGGCCGCCCGGTGCGGCGCCTGGCCGACCTGACCGCGGCCCTCGAAGCGAGCGGCGTCGGCCGCGGCGTCGCGCTCCAGGTCGAGCGCGACGGGCGCGCGATCACCGTCACGGTCACCCCGGCCGACATGGGGCGGGGCCGGCGCTGAGCGGCCGTCCCCGCTCGCCTCGCGCGGGGCGAGGCGCTATCCTGGCGCCGACCCGTCGCCGAGCCTCGATCCCGTGACCGCACGTCCCTCCGCCGCCCTCGTCGTTACCTCCCTCGTCCTGGCCGCCCTCGCCATCGCCCCGGGCGTCCTCGCGTCGCCCGCCCTGGCCGGAGAGCGCGGCGCCCGCCCGGCGCGCCTGTGCCCGCAGGATGCGCCGCCCGGCGTGCGCCTGCCCGACCGGCCCGAATGCCGCGAGGCGCCCCAGGCGGTGCGCGCTGGCGGCGCGCCGGGCTTCGTCGATCTCGGCAACGGCACCTCGCTGCGCGTCAGCGGCCGCGCGGCCTACGAGTTCGGGGCGCGCACCCGGTAGGCGGCCCCTGCGACCCGGGCGCGCCGGAACCCTCCGGGCCGCCCCGCATTCGCTCCTCGACCGAGACGGAGGGCGCGGGTGATGGGCGCGACGATCCTTGCGGCCTGCGAAGGCCGCCATTGGCGCTACGAGATCGCCGAGCACGCCGACGGCTACGTCGTGCGCATGCGCGACCTCGATACGGGCGACGTCGAGGCGGACGGCGTCACGGTGTTCCGCACCATGCCGGTGGCCTTCGCCTTCGCGGAGATGTCCGCCGCCTTCGACCGGTTCACCGCCTCGACCGAGGACGAGCCCGACGACTTCGAGACCGCGACCGACTTCGCGGTGAGCGAGCGCGCGTTCTGCGACCTCAGCACGCTTTTGTGCGACGGCGGCGTCTCCGGCAGCCTGGTCCAGGCCTGGGAGCGCCGGCCGGCCGGTGGGCCGCGCCAGACGCTGCACTGACCCGTCCGGACCCGAGACCGACCCGTCAGGACCCGAGCCGGGCCAGCACCGCGCGGGCCGCCCGTTCCCCGTCGAGCGTCGCGCCGCCCACCGTCATCGCGCCCCCGCCGGCCGCGGCCTCGCCGGCGAAGAACACCCGCTCGGCGAGGGGAACCCGCAGGGCCTCGCGGGCGGCGAGCCGCCCCGGCCGCGCGACCGAGTAGCTGCCCCGGCTGAACGGATCGGTCCACCACGCCGCGAGCCGCCCGCCCGACACGGCGCCGCGGATCTCGGCCCCGAACACGCTCGCCAGATGGTCGGTCGCCGCCGCCAGCGCGGCCGGCTCGCCGGCTTCGCACAGGGCGCGGGCGCCGTCGCCGCCGCAATGCAGCACCGCCATCGGCCTGTCGAAGGGCCGCATCTCCAGGTAGGCGGTGAAGCCCGGTGTGCCGCTCGTCAGGATCACGGCGTCGCGAAGATCCTTCGCCTTGGCCGGGTCGAGGGCGAGCCCGATCTTGGTGTAGGCGCCCATCCCCAGGCCTGCCACGGCCGCGGCGGTCGACGCCGGCAGGTCCGGGGTGAAGCGCACGCCGCCCGCCGCCAGCACGCCGACCGGCACGGTGACGATCGCGCAGGCCGCCCGCAGGGTGCCGCCCGGCGTCTCCACCGCCACCCCCGGGCCGCGCCAGTCGATCCCCGTCGCCGGCATGCCGACACGCACCGGCAGCTCGGCATAGTGGCGGGCGACGACGGCGCCGTACCCGTCGACCCAGATGTCCTCGCCGGACCAGAGCTGGTCGTAATCGGCGGACGACACCCGGTCCGGCTCCTCGCCGAGGGTCAGGCGGGTGAGCCCCGTCGCGGCGGCCCGCACCGCGTCGTCCTCGCCCGCCACGGCCTGCGCCACCGCGCGGTCGGGCCCGGCCGGATGGTCGAGGAGGCCGCTGACCCGCCCGAAGCCGGCCCGGCGCCGGCGCCGCTCGTCCTCGCTCGCGCGCACGCCGTCCCTGACCAGCACCGGCCAGGACCCGGTGGACTCGTCGCTCGTGCGCACGCCCGACGCCCGGACGATCTCCCGCCAGGGGTTGCGCTCGGCCCAGTGGACGTATTGCGCGCCGGCATCGAAGCTCCGCCCGGCGCCGAGGGCGGTCTCGGTGAAGGCGCGCCCGCCGATGCGCCCCCGCGCCTCCAGCACCACCACGCCGTGGCCGCTCCGGCGGATCGCCGCCGCCGCGGCGAGGCCGGCGGCCCCGGCGCCGATCACCACGACCTCCACCTCCGCGGCGGCGCGGGCCCTGGCGGAGGCGGCCAGCACGGCCGCCCCGGCCAGGAGGGAGCGACGCGACAGCGCCATCCCGGTTCTCCGATCGATCTTCTGTAAGGACTTACCTCGGCGCTGTCCGAGGGCAGGCAAGCGGCGCGCGGCGAAATACCGCCTGGCCGGGCCGCAGCGCTTCCGCACCCGGCCTCCTGCCGCTATGAGCGGCGCCATGCCGATCCGCCCCGCCCGCCCCGACGACGCCCCCGCCCTCTGGTCGATCCTCGCGCCGGTGATCCGCGCCGGCGAGACCTATACCCTCGACCCGGAGATGGGCGAGGGGGAGGCCCTGGCCTACTGGATGGGGCCGGACAAGGAGACCTTCGTCGCCGAGGAGGCAGGCGAGGTCGTCGGCACCTACTACATGCGGGCCAACCAGGCCGGCGGCGGACGCCACGTCTGCAATTGCGGGTACATGACGCGGACGGGCGCGACGGGGCGCGGGATCGCCCGCCGGATGGCCGAGCATTCCCTCGCGCATGCCCGCGCCCGCGGCTACCGGGGCATGCAGTTCAACTTCGTCGTCAGCACCAACGAGCGGGCGGTGCGGCTGTGGCACTCCCTCGGCTTCGAGACGGTCGGGCGCCTGCCTCTGGCGTTTCGGCACCCGATCCACGGGGATGTCGATGCGTTGGTGATGTTCCAGGCGTTGTGAGCGCAGTCTGGCCTCGATCCCTCACGCCCGCGCCGTGAATGCCATCCGCCCCTGGTTGTGCCCGAGATTCCGCGGCATCCGTTCGGCGGTGAAGCCGGCCTCGTGCAGCCGGGCCAGCATCGCGGTCTCGTCGTAGCGCGTGAGCCCGAGCCGGCGGCGCAGGCTGCGGTAATCCGATAGGAGGGTGCGGGCGAGGCCGAGGAGGGCCGCTGCCAAAAACCCCTCGCGCCGCGCGAAGGCGAGGAGCGCGGTCGCGTCCGCGACGGCGCCGAGTTGCGGCGGGATCACGTCGGCGAGGACCAGGCGGCCGCCGGGCCTGAGCGCGCGGCGCCAGTCGCGCAGGCAGACGGCGAGCTCCGCGTCGGTGAGGTACTGTGCCAGGGAGTTCGCCACCACGAGGTCGAGGCTCGCCGCGGGCAGGGTGGCGACGTCCTCGGGGGCCAGCACGGCGATCGTGGGTGAGCCGGCGAAGCGTCGTGCCAGGGCGTCGCGCCGGCGCGGGGAGGCGTCGCAGAGGAGGAGCCGGCCGCAGGCCTCGGCGACCCGGTCGGCGAAGAGCGCCTCGCCGCACCCGTGGTCGAGGACGACGGCGCCCGGATGCGGCACCAGGGCGGCGATCTCGTCCGCGAGCCCGGCATAGTGCCGGGCCTTGTGACGGGCGCTGACGTAGATCGGGGTGTCGCGGTCCCAGAACTCGCGCCAGGAGGAGACCACGCCGATCCTCCCGTTCCCGGCGCGACGCGGGTTTTAGGCGCCGATGAGCAGGACCGAGATCGCCCGGTCGATCGAGAGGTAGAACACCGCGAAGGCGACGACGGCGGCGAGCGCGAACTCGGCGGCGTCGTTGGGGAGCGCGCGCAGCTCGCGCAGGGTCTCGCGGCCGTAGACGGCGCCGAGCCAGGCCAGCGTCAGCACCACCGGCATCGCGAACAGGAACGACCAGGTGCTCTCGACGCGGGTCGCCATCGGGTCCATCAGCGCCCGGATGTTGCGCACCCACGGCGCCTGGATTGCGGCCGCCAGGGTCGTCACCCAGGCCAGGCCCACGGCGATGCCGAGATGGGTGGTGAAGGTGCGGTGCAGGCGCGAGAAGCTGTCGGTCGCGGCGTGGTCGATCACTGGGCAGGCCCCCGAATTCGCGGCCCCGCGACGATCGTTGGATCGTCGTCGCTCGAAGGCCCCGTGGACGGCCGGGAGAATCGGCCGCGAGTTCGGGTTTTTTGTGGCTGCGACCGGAACCGGCCGCAACCTTTTTCGAAGTTACGCGTTGCTGGCCTTCGTCTCGCGCATGAGGCTGACGAACCGGTCGAACAGGTAGTGGCTGTCCTGCGGGCCCGGCGAGGCCTCCGGGTGGTGCTGCACCGAGAAGGCCGGGCGGTCGGTGAGGGACAGGCCGCAATTCGAGCCGTCGAACAGCGAGACGTGGGTCTCGACGGCGTTCGAAGGCAGGCTCGACGGATCGACCGCGAAGCCGTGGTTCATCGAGACGATCTCGACCTTGCCGGTGGTGTGGTCCTTCACCGGGTGGTTCGCGCCGTGATGGCCCTGGCTCATCTTCACGGTGCGGCCGCCGAGCGCGAGGCCCATCAGCTGGTGCCCGAGGCAGATGCCGAAGGTCGGCACCTTCTGGTCGAGGAGGGCGCGGATCACCGGCACGGCGTACTCGCCGGTCGCCGCCGGGTCGCCCGGGCCGTTCGACAGGAAGACGCCGTCGGGCTTGAGCGCCAGCACCTCGTCGGCGGTGGCGGTGGCCGGCATCACGGTGACGTCGCAGCCGGCCTTGGCCAGGAGGCGCAGGATGTTGCGCTTCACGCCGTAATCGATCGCCACGACCTTGAGGCCCTCGCCCGCCGCCCGGTTGCCGTAGCCGGCCGGGTGCTGCCAGGAGGTCTCGCCCCAGGTCGTCGAGGCCTTGCTCGTCACCGGCGGCACGAGGTCGAGGCCTTCCATCGGCGGGAGCGCGGCGGCCTTGGCGGTCAAGGCCTCGCGGTCGAAGCGGCCCGCCGGGTCGTTGGCCAGGATGGCGTTCGGCATGCCGCGGTCGCGGATCAGCGCGGTCAGCGCCCGGGTGTCGACGCCGGTGATGCCGACGATGCCGCGGGCCTTCAGCCAGCCGTCGAGGTGGCTGGACGACCGCCAGTTCGACGGGTTGGTGACCGCCGACGCGATCACCGCGCCGCGCACGCCGGAGGCCGGCGCCGCGTCGAGGCTCTCGAGGTCCTCGTCGTTGGTGCCGACGTTGCCGATGTGGGGGAAGGTGAAGGTGACGATCTGCCCGGCATAGGACGGATCGGTCAGGATCTCCTGGTAGCCGGTCATCGCGGTGTTGAAGCAGACCTCGCCGGCGGCCTCGCCGGTGGCGCCGATGCCGAAACCCTCCAGGATCGTGCCGTCGGCGAGCACCAGGAGGGCGGTCGCGACGGGCTCGGCCCAGCCTTCGGGTTGCGCGGGGGCGGCCGCGTCGTCTTGCAGCATGATGTTGAACTCGCTTATGTCGCGGCCGGGTCCGGCCGACGGGCGCGGCCGGCTGTTTACGAGGCCGGCGGCGGCCCGGTCAATCTGGGGATGCTCCGGTATCCCCTCAAGCGCCTCGACTTTCAAGAGCCTTGCAGGAATCGTGCAAGTGCCTCGCCCCCAACGAGAACACCAGGAGACCGGCATGCTGCGCCAGCGCCTCACCGCCGAGATGAAGGACGCCATGAAGGGCGGCGACAAGGCGAAGCTCGCCACCGTCCGGCTGATCCAGGCCGCCCTGAAGGACAAGGACATCGAGGCCCGCGGCCTCGGCAAGGAGCCGCTGGCCGACGAGGAGATCTTCTCCCTGCTCCAGAAGATGATCAAGCAGCGAAACGAATCGGCGACGGTCTACGACCAGGGCGGGCGCCCCGAGCTTGCCGAGGGCGAGCGCGCCGAGGCGGCGATCATCGCCCAGTTCCTGCCCCAGCAGATGGACGAGGACGAGACCCGCGCGGCGATCCAGGCCGCCATCGCCGAGACCGGCGCCGCCTCGCAGAAGGACATGGGCAAGGTCATCGCCGCCCTGAAAGCCGCCTATGCCGGCCGGATGGACTTCGCCAAGGCGAGCGGCCTGGTGAAGGGGATGTTGTCCTGACACGGTCCGGGCCCCCGTCGAGGGGGCCCTTCCCGGGCGAGCCGGCCTGTTGGCGACCGGGTGAGTATCGCGCGATGCCCGGGCGGCAAGGTGCCGGTCGTTCGGTTGCGTCCCGATACTTCGAAGGTGCTCGGTACTTTGAGAGACGACCCTGAGGCACGCTCTCGCGGCAGTTAGGCCTTCATTAGGGAAGTTATTGTTATCTGCGATCTTGCCGACGTGAAGCCCGGCGGCTTCCGGCAGCCAGGGGGTCGCGGTGCGTTCGTTGTTGTCCATCCGGGCCCAGGTGCTCGGGATCGCTCTGGCGCTTGGTGCGATCGTCGGCGCGATGACGCTCGACGGGGTGCTCCAGGCCTGGAGCGGCTACCGCGACGCCCATACCGTCGCCGCCGCGGCGAAGCTCGACCAGCGCATCCTCGAGGCGATGCAGGCGTTCCGCTCGGAGCGCGGCGACACCGCCGCCACCCTGGGCCTGTCGGGCGAGCAGGTCGGGGCGATGCGCAAGGTCATCGACGGCCATCGCGGCCGGGTCGATGCCGCGATCGGGACGCTCCTCGCCGCGCCGGCCGACCTCGCCGTGCCGGGCCTCGCCGGGGCGCTCAAGGACCTCGAATCCGGCTACAACGACCAGCTCGCCCTGCGGCGCATGGCCGACGAGGCCTACGGCCTCGACGCGGGCGCCCGCGACAAGGCCCTGGCCCCGCGGGTGCTGCAGACCGGCGACGCGGTGCTCGCCCGGCTCGAGCGGGTCTCCACCGCGCTGGAGCGCCAGATGGCCCACCTCGATCCCACGACCCGGGGGCTGACCAGCGCCAAGAACAACGCCTGGTCGACCCGGGCCACCGCCGGATCGCTCGCCGTGATGGTCAACACCGTCCTGTCGAGCCAGAAGCCGATGACGACCGAGCAGGCCGAGGCGGCACAGGTCCTGCGCGGCCGCTACGAGGCAACGTGGAGGCTCGTCGAGGCCGCGACCGGCGAGATGCCGCCGCGCATCGCCGCCGCCGTCGCGACGGCGCAGGCGGTCTACTTCACCCCCGAGGTGACGGCGGCGCTCCAGCGCAACCTGCGCGCCTTCGCGCCGGGCGCCGAACCCGCGATGACCCTGCCCGAGTGGCAGAAATTCGTCACCCCGAAGCTCAACACCATCGTGGCGGTGGCGAACGAGGCCCTGGCCCTCGGGGTCGAATCGGCCGACGTCTCCGCCGAGGCGGCCCAGCGCCGGCTGCTCGTCAACGCGGCCCTGTTCGGGGCGGCCCTCCTGCTCGTGGCCCTGAGTTGCGCGGTGGCACAGTTCGGCATCGCCCTGCCGATCCGGCGGATGACCGGCGCGATGCAGTCCCTGGCCGACGGGAACGCCACGGTGACGGTGCCGGCCCTGGGACGCCGCGACGAGATCGGCGCGATGGCCGCCACCGTGCAGGTGTTTCGCGACAACCTGATCCGCAGCCGGGCGCTTGAGGAGGAGACGGCCCTCGCCCGCGCCTCGGCCGAGGAGCAGCGCCGGGCCGGCATGCGCCAGATGGCCGATGCCTTCGAGCACGCCGTCGGCGGCATCGTCGGCCAGGTCGCGGCCTCCGCCACCGAACTCCAGGCCACCGCCGCGGTGATGACCGAGGGCGCCACCCGGACCGCCGGGCGCTCGACCGCCGTCGCCGCCGCCGCCGGCCAGACCGCCGAGAACGTCGGCACGGTCGCGGCGGCCGCCGAGGAACTCGGCGCCTCGGTCGGCGAGATCGGCCGCCAGGTCTCCGGCTCGGCCGCGCTCGCCCGCACCGCCGTCGACGAGGCCGCGGGCACCGCCGGGCACATGCGCGAGCTGAGCGAGGCGGTGTCGCGGATCGGCGACGTCGTCGGGCTGATCTCGTCGATCGCCGCGCAGACCAACCTGCTCGCCCTCAACGCCACCATCGAGGCGGCACGCGCAGGCGCGGCCGGCCGCGGTTTCGCGGTGGTGGCCGCCGAGGTCAAGGAACTGGCCGGCCAGACCGCCAAGGCGACCGAGGAGATCACCGGCCAGATCGGCCGCATCCAGGGCAAGACCGGCGACGCGGTCACGGCGATCGACGCGATCACCGGCCGGATCGCCGAGATCGACCGGGTGTCGGTCGGGATCGCCAGCGCCGTCGACCAGCAGGGGGCGGCGACCCGCGAGATCGTCCGCAACGTGGCGGAGGCCGCCACCGGCACCCACGCCGTCACGGACACGATCACCGCGGTGGCGAGCGCGGCCGAGGAGACCGGCGCCGCGGCCTCCCAGGTGCTCGCCGCCTCCTCCGAGCTGTCGCGGCAATCCGAGCAGCTCTCGGCCGAGGTCGCCCGCTTCCTCGCCACGGTCCGGGCGGCCTGACGGCCGCATCGGGCGGCCTGACGGCCGCGTCGGGCGGCCAGCCCGCCCCCGTTAGGACTCCGCTGACCAAGACGCGCTACAAGGCAGGTCCCTCAACCGGAATCCATCGTGCGCTATCCGCCTCACCTGCTCGAAGAGATCCGCTCGCGCCTGCCGGCCTCCGATGTCGTCGGCCGGCGCGTGCGCCTCAAGAAGGCGGGGCGGGAATGGCGCGGCCTGTCGCCGTTCAACGCCGAGAAGTCGCCCTCGTTCTACGTCAACGACCAGAAGCAGTTCTACCACTGCTTCTCCTCCGGCAAGCACGGCGACATCTTCACCTTCCTGATGGAGACGGAGGGCGTCTCGTTCCCCGAAGCGGTGGAGCGCCTGGCCTCCGAGGCCGGGGTGGCCCTGCCGGCCCCGAGCGAGGCCTCGCGCGAGAGCGAGACCCGGCGGCGCGGCGCCCTCGAGGTGATGGAGCTCGCCTGCACCTTCTTCGAGGAGCAGCTCGCCGGCCGGGCCGGGGGCCGCGCCCGCGACTACCTCGCCGGGCGCGGGCTCGACGGCGAGATCCGCCGCACCTTCCGCCTCGGCTACGCGCCGCCCGAGCGCTACGCGCTGCGCGACCACCTCGCCGCCCGGGACGTGCCGGCCGAGCTGATGGTGGAGCTGAACCTTCTCACCACCGGCGACGACATCAAGGTCCCGTTCGACCGTTTTCGCGACCGGGTGATCTTCCCGATCCGCGACGTGCGCGGCCGGGTCGTCGCCTTCGGCGGCCGCGGCATGAGCCCGGACGCCAAGCCGAAATACCTGAACTCCTCCGAGACGCCGCTCTTCCACAAGGGGCGGGTGCTCTACAACCACCATGCCGCCCGCAAGAGCGCCCACGATACCGGCCGGGTGATCGCGGTCGAGGGCTACGTCGACGCCATCGCGATGACGCTCGCCGGCCATCCGGAGGTGGTGGCCTCCCTCGGCACGGCGCTGACCGAGGACCAGCTCGCCCTGCTCTGGCGCATGGCCGACGAGCCGATCCTGTGCTTCGACGGCGACGGCGCGGGGCGGCGCGCCGCCTACCGCGCCCTCGACGTCGCCCTGCCGGCGCTCGCGCCCGGGAAATCCCTGCGCTTCGCCCTGATGCCCGAGGGCCAGGACCCGGACGACCTCCTGCGCTCGGGCGGCCCGGGCGCCATCGACCGGGTGCTCGACGGCGCCAAGCCCCTCGTCGACGTGCTGTGGTCGCGCGAGACCGAGATGAGCCCGGTCGACACGCCGGAGCGCCGGGCCGGCCTCGCCCAGCGCCTGCGCGAGATCGTCGGCGGCATCCGCGACGAGACCCTGAAGCGCTACTACCGCGACGAGATCGAGGCGCGCCTGCGCTCCCTGAGCCCCAACAACGCCAGCCGCCAGCCGGGCGGCGGGGGGGACCGCCCCTACGGCCGCGAGCGCGCGCCCTTCGTGCCGCGGGCTCGCGGGGCGCCGCCGGCGCCGGTCTCGCCGCGGCTCACCGCCCGGGCGAGCCCGCTGCTCGCCCGCTCCTCGCTGTTCTCCGGCGGCTCGTCCTCGCGCGAGGCCCTGATCGTCGCGGCTCTCCTGGTCCATCCCGAACTCCTGGCGCGCGAGGCCGAGGAACTGGCCGAGGTCGCGTTCGAGGGCGCGGATGCGCGGGCGTTGCGCAGCGTCCTCCTCGACTTCGCGGCGGAGGGAGGAGTGAGCGACGCCGCCCTCCTCGACGCGCGGCTCGAACGGGCCGGGCTCACGGCGGCTGCGGGCCGAATCGCCACCCTGGTGCGCCCCGGCGACCGCTGGTTGCTCGATCCGCACGCCGATCCGGTGCGGCTGGAGGACGCGTTCCAGCAGGCCGTGATCTTGCACCGCAAGGCGGGAACGCTACATAGCGAACTTCGGGCGGCCGAGCGTGCGTTCGCGGAGGCGGAGACCGAAGCCAACCAAGCCTGGCTTTTCGACCTGAGGAACCAGCTCTCGGCTGTCGAGGCGGCCGAGGTCGGTTCGGAGGCAAACGGGGTGACGGAAGCGCCGTGACGCCGCGCACGACTTGCGGCTTGCGCCCGGACTGGTTTACGGCAAGCCGATAGAATGGCTTGCAATTCTGCGTGAGATCCTGGGACGGCACCCGCGCCGCCCGACGCGACATCACGGTGCCGGCACGGCGGGAGTCTCCCCGCCCGGGCACTGCCGACACCGGGAAGCATAGGCTGAGCATGGCGACGAAGGCAACGGAACGAGACGAGACCGAAGCGGCCCCCGAGCAGCAGACCGACGGCCCGCTCCTCGACCTGACGGATGCCTCCGTCAAGCGGATGATCAAGCTCGCCAAGAAGCGCGGCTACGTCACCTACGACGAGCTGAACGAGGTGCTGCCCCAGGAGGAGTTCACCTCCGAGCAGATCGAGGACGTGCTGGGTCAGCTGTCCGAGCTCGGCGTGAACGTGGTGGAGGCCGAGGAGGCCGACGAGCAGCAGGGCGAGGCCCCGGCCCAGGAGGGCGCCGAGGAGGAGGAGGCGAGCGAGGGCGGCGAAGTCGCCGAGGTCGCCGCCGCCCGCCCGGTCGCGCTTCGCGCCGAGACCACCAAGGAGCCGACCGACCGCACCGACGACCCGGTGCGGATGTACCTGCGCGAGATGGGCTCGGTCGAGCTTCTCTCCCGCGAGGGCGAGATCGCGATCGCCAAGCGGATCGAGGCCGGGCGCGAGGCGATGATCGCCGGCCTGTGCGAGAGCCCGCTGACCTTCCAGGCCATCATCATCTGGCGCGACGAGCTCGTCGACGGCCGGGTGCTCCTGCGCGACATCATCGACCTCGAGGCGACCTATGCCGGCCCCGACGGCCGCGGCGGTCCCGCCGAGGGCGAGGCCGAGTCCGAGGAGGAGGGCGACGCCGAGGGCGAGACCCCGCCGGACGGCGAGGGCGACGAGGACGACCTCGAGAACAACGTGTCGCTGTCGGCCATGGAGGCCGAGCTGAAGCCGCGCGTGCTCGAGACCTTCGACGCGATCGCCGAGAACTACCGCAAGCTGCGCAAGGTGCAGGCCGAGCAGGCCGAGACCCGGCTCAAGGGCGCGGCGGCCTCGGAATCGCAAGGCCAGCGCTATTCCGAGCTGAAGAACACCGTCGTCGCCGACGTGAAGTCGCTCTCGCTCAACGCCAACCGCATCGAGGCGCTGGTCGAGCAGCTCTACGACATCAACAAGCGGCTGATCTCGCACGAGGGCCGCCTGATGCGGCTCGCCGAGAACCACGGCGTCGCCCGCGACCAGTTCCTCCTCCACTACCAGGGCTACGAGCTCGATCCGCACTGGGTCGAGCGGGTGGCCAAGCTCGGCGGCAAGGGCTGGAAGAACTTCACCGAGCGCGGTGCGGTCAACATCCTCACGCTGCGCGAGCAGATCATCTCGCTCGCCTCCGAGACCGGCCTGGAGATCCAGGAGTACCGGAAGATCGTCCACATGGTCCAGAAGGGCGAGCGCGAAGCCCGCCAGGCCAAGAAGGAGATGATCGAGGCCAACCTTCGGCTGGTGATCTCGATCGCCAAGAAGTACACCAACCGCGGCCTGCAGTTCCTGGACCTGATCCAGGAGGGCAACATCGGCCTGATGAAGGCGGTCGACAAGTTCGAGTACCGCCGCGGCTACAAGTTCTCGACCTACGCGACCTGGTGGATCCGGCAGGCGATCACCCGCTCGATCGCCGATCAGGCCCGCACGATCCGCATCCCGGTGCACATGATCGAGACGATCAACAAGATCGTCAGGACGTCGCGCCAGATGCTGCACGAGATCGGCCGCGAGCCGACCCCGGAGGAGCTGGCCGAGAAGCTGGCGATGCCGCTGGAGAAGGTCCGCAAGGTCCTCAAGATCGCCAAGGAGCCGATCTCGCTCGAGACCCCGATCGGCGACGAGGAGGATTCCCACCTCGGCGATTTCATCGAGGACAAGAACGTCGTCCTGCCGATCGACGCGGCGATCCAGTCGAACCTGCGCGAGACCACCACCCGGGTGCTCGCCTCGCTCACCCCCCGCGAGGAGCGCGTGCTGCGCATGCGCTTCGGCATCGGCATGAACACCGACCACACCCTCGAAGAGGTCGGCCAGCAGTTCTCGGTGACCCGCGAGCGTATCCGCCAGATCGAGGCCAAGGCCCTGCGCAAGCTCAAGCACCCGAGCCGGTCGCGCAAGCTGCGCAGCTTCCTCGACAACTGAGCCCGGACATCCGCACGGACCGGGAAGGCCCGGGAGGCAGCCGCCTCCCGGGCCTTCGTCGTTACAGCGGCGCCACGATCCGCGCCACGGCGCGGCGCACCAGCGGCAGGACGAGCAGCAGGGTCGGGAAGGCGACGAGCCAGGAGAGGCCCCAGGCGCGGGGCCAGTGCCACAGCGCGTCGGGCGTCGGCCCGAGGCTGAGCAGGGTGGCGATGCCCGACACGACGCAGGTCATCAGGATCGAGAGCAGGAAGGCGGTCACCAGCGGCGCGGTGCCGGCCGGAAGGCGGCGCGGAACGATGAGGGAGGGCATGACGCGTCTTTCGAAGCGGAGGGATCCGCCCGGAGCGAGGCGACGCGGCCCGCCCGGTGGAACCACCCAGGGAGCGCGTTGCTTGACGTGAGACGCTTACGGCCGGGCGGGAGGATGTCCCGGGGGCGTCTCGATCGCTACCAGATCCGGGCCCGACCGCCAAGGTTCCACCCGGCCATGCCGGAACGGCCGGCCGGCCCATTCGATCCCCCCTTCCAAGCCTTGCCGTTCCGCACGGCGAAGCCCATGTCAGAGCCATGCACGACCAGCCTCGCCTCAACTCCGCTCCGACGCCCACGGCCGCGGCGGACGGGTCGGAGGCGAGCGACATTCCGATCGGCCTGTTTCGCGAATGCGTGGCCCTGCGCGACTGGCTGCTCAGCGAGGGCGCGCGGCTGCCGGAATCCGGCGATCTCCTGGCCGGCATGGCCGAGCGGTTGAACGACCTCGGCGTGCCGGTCGACCGGGCGACCACCGCCATCGACGCCCTGCACTCGGACTATTCCGGCGTAGGCCGGTTCTGGACCCGGGAGGACGGCGTCAGCTTCCGCCTCTTTCCCCACGGCGAGGCGACCGAGAAGGCGCTCTCGCGCAGCCCGTTCGCGCATGTCTACGCCACCGGGCAGTGGCTGATCCTCGATCTACGCGAGACGCCCGACGACCGGTTCAGCATCGTCCCGGAGCTTAAAGGCGCGGGCTACACCCACTACATCACCGTGCCGCTGTTCTTCACCAACGGCACCAGGAACGGCGTCACCTTCGCGACCCGCGATCCCCGCGGCTTTCGCGACGACGACCTCGCCATCCTGCGCTTCATCGTGCCGACCCTGTCGGCCGTGATGGAGATGCGCGGCCTCAACGCCCGGCTCGACCACGTGCTGCGGGTCTATGTCGGCGACGGGCCGCACCAGGCGATCCTCGCCGGCTTCATCCGCCGCGGCCAGGTCGAGCGGATCCGCTCGGCGATCCTGTTCGCCGACATGCGCGGCTACACCCACCTCACCGACGCGCTCACGCCCGAGGCCTCGGTGGAATTGCTCAACACCTATTTCGACTGCCTGGTGCCGCCGATCGAGAGCGAGGGCGGCGAGGTCTTGAAATACATGGGCGACGGGCTCCTCGCGATCTTCCGCGAGAGCGGCGACGACCTCGGCGGCGCGGCGCAGGGCGCGCTCTCGGCCGCGCAGGCCGCGCTGCGTCGCGTCGAGGAGGCCAACCGCGCCGGGCGCTTTCCCACCCGCATCGAGATCGGCATCGCGCTCCACCACGGCGAGGCGGCCTACGGCAATGTCGGCTCCGGCGCCCGGCTCGATTTCACCGTCATCGGCCGCGACGTGAATCTGGCGAGCCGGCTCGCCAAGCTCAACAAGATCCTGTCCGAGCCGCTCCTGATGTCGAAGCCCTTCGTCGACTTCCTGTGGGGCGATCCCGAGCTGCTCGGCACCCATCCCCTCGACGGCATCGCCGAGGAGATGGCGATCTACCGGCCCGGCAAGGGTTGCTGATTGAAGGGCTGCCGATTTCGCGCCGCCCGGCACGGCGGGCGGTCGCAGGCGGTTGACGAACCGGCTCCCGCTCGCCAAATTCCGGCCGTTCCAGGGAGATCCCCGGCAAGGGGCTGAGACACCGCTGGACTGCAGGCCCTTCGGCCTCGGTCGGCGCGGAAATCCTTCGAACCTGATCCGGCTCATACCGGCGTAGGGATTGGACAGGCCGTCTCAGGCCCCGCGCATCATCCGGCCACCGGGCGCTGTCCAACTCTCTTCGGGCCACCGTGGAGACGAGGGTGCACGCGACCAGGGCGCAGACGATCGGACGGCGGAGCGGGCCGGCCACATCCCCGGGGACCGACCGCCTGCCGGAGCGCGCCGATGTCGCGGTGATCGGCGCCGGGCTGATCGGGCTCTCGGTCGCGTGGCGGCTCGCCCGCGCGGGCCTCGCCGTCGCGGTGATCGAGCGCGGCAGAGCCGGGGACGGGGCGAGCCTTGCCGCCACCGGCATGCTGGCGGCGGCCGCCGAGCACGAGCCCGGCGGCGAGGGCTTGTCGCCGCTCTGCGTCGAGAGCCAGCGCCTCTGGCACCCGTTTCGCGACGAGCTGGAGGCCGAATCCGGTCTCACCATCGATTACCGCCGCGAGGGCACGCTCGTGATCGCGCTCGGCCGCGACGAGGTCGAGCGCCTGCGTTTCCGCCACGAACTGCAGCGGCGCGACGGGCTTAACGCCGAGTGGCTGTCGGGCCCTGCGGTGCGCGCCCGCGAGCCGGGCCTGCGCCCCACCGTCACCGCCGGCCTCTTCTGCCCCGACGACCACCAGGTCGACCCCGCCCGGGTGATGGCGGCCCTGCGCCAGGCGCTGCGGGCGGCCGGCGGGTGGCTCGTCGAGGAGACGACCGTCACGGCGCTCACCCGCGAGGGCGGGCGCGTCACCGGCATCGAGACCTCGGCCGGCGCGCTGCGGGCCGGCACCACGGTGCTGGCCTCCGGGGCCTGGGCCGGGGAGGGGGGGCTGATCCCCGATCTCGCCCTGCCGGTGCGCCCGCTTAAGGGCCAGTCGGTGGCGCTGCAGATGACGCCGCGCAGCGGCCACCTCTCCCACGTCGTCTGGACCGAGCAGGTCCACATGGCGCCGAAGGCCGACGGCACGCTGATCGTCGGCGCCACCGTGGAGGAGACCGGCTTCGACCCCCACCTCACCGCCGGCGGGCTCTACGCCCTGCTGGAGGGCGCCCGGCGCGCCCTCCCGGGCGTCGAGGAGATGCGGGTGGTCGGCGTCTGGAGCGGCTTTCGCCCGACCTCCGACGACGACGCCCCGATTCTCGGCGAGGCGCGGCCGGGCCTCGTGCTCGCCGCCGGCCATCACCGCAACGGCTACCTGCTCGCCCCCGTCACCGCCGAGGCGGTCGCCGCCCTGGTCCTGCGCGGCGAGACGCTGCCGGTCGCCGCGCCCTTCGGCCTTGCCCGCTTCACCCCGTCCTCCCGCGAGACCCCATGAAGATCCTCGTCAACGGCGAGCCCCGCGACAGCGCGGCCGCCACCCTCGACGCCCTGTGGCGCGAGGAGACCGCCGACCTCGATCTGCCCGGCCCCCAGGGCTTCGCCATCGCCCTCAACGGCGCCGTGGTGCGCCAGCGCGCCTGGGCCGAGACGCCGCTCGGCGAGGGCGACCGCGTCGAGATCGTGCGCGCCATGCAGGGTGGGTAGTGGTTGTCAGATCGTTCAATGGGGTCGCGCAGCATCACGGACGCTTTCTCCTTCCCCCACTCTCGACCTCATCCTGAGGTGTCAGTCCATCAGAGATGGACTGACCTCGAAGGAGGGCTCCAGGGATCGCAGCGGCTTCTGGAGCCCTCCTTCGAGGCTCAGCGATCTTCGATCGCCCGCACCTCAGGATGAGGTCGTGGGCGGGATATCGGCAACACGCTCCTACGAACTGCCTATGAAATCTGGAGAAACCCCATGACCGACTCCCACGACGACCCGTTCGTCATCGCCGGCACGACGCTCGCCTCGCGCCTCCTCATCGGCACCGCCGGCTACCCGACGCAAGCCATCATGAGCGAGGCGGTGCGGGCGAGCGGGGCCGAGGTGGTGACGGTCTCGATCCGTCGTATCTCGCTCCACGGCCACGGCTCGGACACGGTGGCGCGGCTGAAGGGCGCGCGCTTCCTGCCCAACACCGCCGGCTGCGAGACCGCTCGTGACGCGGTGATGACCGCGGAGCTCGCCCGCGAGGCGCTCGGCACCAACTGGATCAAGGTCGAGGTCATCGGCGACCGCGAGACGCTCTACCCGGACGTCGCCGAGACGATCGAGGCCACCCGCCAGCTGGTCGAGTCCGGCTTCGTCGTGTTGCCCTATTGCAACGACGATCCGGTGGTGTGCAGCCGGCTCGCCGATCTCGGGGCCGCCGCCGTGATGCCGATGGGCTCGCTCATCGGCTCCGGCATGGGCGTCGCCAACCCGGCGAACCTCGAGCTGATCTGCCGCCGCTCCCCGGTGCCGGTGATCGTGGATGCCGGCATCGGCACCGCCTCGGACGCGGTGGTGGCGATGGAGCTGGGGGCTGCCGCCGTCCTCCTCAACACCGCCGTCGCCAAGGCCGACGATCCGGTGCGGATGGCCGCCGCCATGCGCCACGCCGTCGAGGCCGGCCGCCTCGCGCACCGGGCCGGCCGCATCCCGCGTCGCGCCCGGGCCGAGCCGTCGAGTCCCCAGCTCGGCCTCGTCGGCTCGTGAGCCTGCCCGCCCGCCTCCTGATCGTCACCGACCGGCACGGCTGCCCCGAGCCGCTGGAGACCCGCGTCGCCGCCTGCCTCGCGGCCGGCGCCCGCTGGGTCTGGCTGCGCGACCGCGACCTGCCCGCCTCGGAGCGGGCGGCCCTCGCCGAACATCTCGCCGCCCAGCTGGCCCGGGTCGGCGGCGCGATCACCATCGGGCGCGACGTGGAACTGGCGGCGCAGGTGGGGGCGGCCGGCGTCCAGCTCGGCGACGCGGAAGCGGTCGCCCCGGCCCGGGCGCGGCTGGGGCGGGGGGCGCTGCTCGGCGTCTCGGCGCATTCGCTGGCCGAGGTGCGGGCGGCGCGGGAGGCAGGGGCGGATTACGTGACCCTAAGCCCGATTTTTCTGACGGCCAGCAAGCCGGGGTATGGGCCGGCTCTGGGGCTCGGCGCCCTGGGTGAGGCGGCCGCACTGATGCCGGTCGTGGCACTCGGCGGCATCGATCCGACGACGGCGCCGTCCTGCCGTGCGGCGGGGGCTGCCGCGGTGGCGGTGATGGGGGCGGTGATGCGGGCACCGAAGGTCGGGGGGCCGATCCAGGCGTTGGCCTGACCCAGTGACCCGTCCCGCTTCAATCACCGACCCCGCAAGAGGCGCGGGGAGAGGCGAAACCCCGCGCCTGATCCGGGCCGCATCCTGGCACCAATCTGCCACTGCACCTGACGCCAACGGCCCTGCTCGGCTGGCCGGCAGCAGTGCTGAGCCGCGCTCTTCTACAAATACTCAGTCTGAATGTGTCCGCATCACCACGTTGGTGAGTGCATCGATCGTGGCGCCCGGGGAACCATGCCGTGAAGGGGAGGTTCTTCGACCACCCTACCGCCGTAGTTAATGATGATGGAGAATAAAGACATGGCTACAATCACAAATTCGTCGCCTGCCCGAAGTCAAGCGACCATTGGCGGGCGCGAAAGGATTCAATTTATAATTTACTGCATATGAACATATTTGAAAATAAGACGCATTATGGAATTGCAAATAGCTTTCTTTTCTTGTCGATGCAGACAATATGCGACAATGGTGTGAATCTGCGACGATTATCTCTCCCGCCCGCGACCTCATCCTGAGGTGTTAGTCGATCGAAGATCGACTGACCTCGAAGGAGACCTCCAGATGTCGCTGCGATTTCTGGAGCCCTCCTTCGAGGCTCACTGCGTTCGCGCCTCAGGATGAGGTTGTGTATGGGAAAGCCTTGACGCAGACAGGCTTCACGCCCCTGTCGTGTACCGTGGGTGGTGCGGACGGCGGGACTCGAACCCGCACGACCAGAGGTCGCAAGATTTTAAGTCTCGTGCGTCTACCGATTCCGCCACGTCCGCGCGGGGCTTGCCCGATCCGTCCGGGTTAGCCGGGGGCGGGGCCCAGATCAAGGCCCCGTCGCGGTCTTGCAACCCTCAGGTCGGACGCCAGCCGTAGAGCCAGGCGTAGCGCTCGGTCATCTGCTCGGGCCGCAGGCGTCCCATCACGAGGTCGCGGGCGGCCGCGACAAGGGGGCCGGCGTGGTAGACGCGGCCGTTGCGGCGGGCGTGACTCTGGATCAGGCGCACCCGCTCGACCCGGGCGGCCGCGTAGGCGGACAGGGCGGCCGGCACCGGCCGGTCGGCCTCGAGGCTGTGGGCCAGCACCGCGGCGTCCTCGATCGCCATGGCGGCGCCCTGGGCCAGGAAGGGCAGTACGGGATGGGCGGCATCCCCCAGAAGCGCGATCCGGCCGCGGGCCATCGGGCGGGCGGCGGCGCGGTCGGTAAGCGGCCAGACCAGCCAGGATTCGGGCCGGGCGAGCAGGTCGGCGAGCGGCGGGACGGCATCCGCGAAGGCGGCGCGCAGGCGCGCGGGGTCGCCCGCCCCGGCCCAGTCCTCGCCGCCGGGCTGGTCGGGCATCACCGCCACGAGGTTGAGCCGGCGCCCGGCATTGATCGGGTAATGCACGACGTGGCGGCGCGGGCCGAGCCACAGGCCGGTCTCGTCGGCGAGAAAAACCTCGGGCACCGCCTCGCGCGGGAGGGTGGCGCGCCAGGCCGATTCGCCGCGGGGGCGCAAGGGCCGTCGGTCGAGGGCGGCGCGCAGGGCCGAGCGCACGCCGTCGGCCGCCACCACGAGGTCGGCCTCCAGGGTCTCGCTGCGGCCACCGTCGCTGGTGAGCGTCAGGGTGGCGTGGTCGGGGGCGTCGCGCACGCCCGCGACGGTGCGGCCGACGAGCAGGCGGATGCCGGGGCGGCCGCGGGCGGCGTCGAGCAGGATGGTCTGGAGGTCGGCGCGGTGAACGACCCAGTAGGGCGCGCCGAACCGCTCGCGCATCGCGGCGCCGAGGGCGATTTCGCCGATCTCGCGGCCGTGCGCGATGCCGCGGATGCGCACCCGCTCCGGCTCGCCGGCGACGCGGCGCAGCGGCAGGCCGAGGCCGAGATCGGTCAGGACCCGGCTGGCATTGGGGGAGAGCTGCAGGCCCGCCCCGACCTCGCTGAAGGCAGTGCGGCGCTCGACGAGGGTCACCGCGTGGCCGCGGGCGGCGAGCGCCAGGGCGGCGGTCAGGCCGCCGATACCGGCCCCGACGATCGCGACGCGCAGGCCCGGCCGGTCGGCGACCGGCCGTCCCTGCGCGGGGGGGAGCGCCAACGCCTACTCGGCCGCGAGGCGAGCGCGGTCGTCCCAGACGCTGGAGGCCGGCGCCGCGGTCCCGGCCTTCAGGCTCGGGTTGTAGCGGTACAGCGTCGAGCAGTACTGGCAGATGATCTCGGAATCGGCGCCCATGTCGAGGAAGACGTGGGGATGGTCGAACGGCGGCAGCGCGCCGATGCACATGAACTCCTTCGAGCCCACCTGGATGACCTGGACGCCGTCCTGGTTGTGGAAGTGCGGGACCGCCTTGTCTGCCATCGCGTCCGGGTTCCTGACTGCGCGGGGCGTGGCGCCCCGATCCTGTCGCGGGGCGCGGGGGCCCCGATCCTCGCGCTCTCCTAGCCCCTCGGCGGCGCCGCGCCTAGAGCATTTTCCGACGAAGTGGATGCCGGTTCGTCGACGAAAATGCGGCAAAATCAAAATCCTAGAGAGCTTCGCGATCGCAACGCGATCGTGAAGCTCTCTGGGGGTGCGGGCGCGGGCAGGCGCCGCCCGGGGCCATCCGCCGCCGTTTGGTCACGGTCCTGCGGCATCGGGGCCCCGACAAGGCTTCATCATACGAGAGGATCGCCCGTGACCCGCTTCCCGCCGAGGCTCGCCCTCCTCGCCGCCGCCCTCGGCGCCTCCCTGCTGGCCGCGCCGGCCGCGCAGGCGCAGAGCCGCACCGTCGTCGGCGCCGGGGCCGGTGCGGTGGCGGGCGCCCTCGTCGCCGGGCCGATCGGCGCGGTGGTGGGCGGGGTCGTCGGCGCCGCCTGGGGCGAATCGGGCCGGCGCCCGCGCCGGGTCGCCCGGCGGGCGCGCCGCCACAACGTCGCCGCGCGGTACGCCGCGCCGCGTCCGGTGGCCCGGATCGCCCAGCGCGAGGGGGGCCGGCCGCGGGCCTGGGTCGATCCGCGCTGAGCGCGCGGATCGTTTCGGGTCCTTGGCTTCTCGGGTCCTTGGCTTCGTCGCCGGAACCCCCTACATCGAACGGCATCCCACGCCGCGCCAGCAGCATCTTTTTCGGGCCCCCGATGAGTCGTGACGAGCAGAGTGCGGTCAAGGACGGCCGCCGGCAGGAGCCGCCGATCCACGGCCCCGAGGCCTTCGAGGGCATGCGCAAGGCCGGCCGGCTCACCGCCGAGGCCCTGGACCTCCTGATGGAGGCGGTGGCGCCCGGCGTCACCACCGAGGCGCTCGACCGCCTCGCCTATACCTTCGCGATGGACCACGGCGCCTACCCGGCCTCGCTGCATTACCGCGGCTACCCGAAGTCGATCTGCACCTCGATCAACCACGTCGTCTGCCACGGCATCCCGAACGACAAGCCCCTACGCGAGGGCGACATCGTCAACCTCGACATCTGCCTGATCGTCGACGGCTGGCACGGCGATTCGAGCCGCATGGCCTATGTCGGAGAGGTGCCCCGCAAGGCGGCGCGTCTGTGCGAGATCACCCACGAGGCGCTGATGCTCGGCATCGCGGCGATCAAGCCGGGCGGCACCACCAACGACATCGGCGCGGCGATCCAGGCCTTTGCGGAGGGCGAGCGCTGCTCGGTGGTGCGCGACTTCTGCGGCCACGGCCTCGGCCGGACCTACCACGACGCGCCGACCATCCTGCACTACGTCGAGCCGAGCTACAGCGTCGCCCTGAAGCCGGGCCAGTTCTTCACCGTCGAGCCGATGATCAACCTCGGCCGCCCGCACGTGAAGGTGCTGGCCGACGGCTGGACGGCGGTGACCCGCGACCGCTCGCTCTCGGCGCAGTTCGAGCATACCGTGGCGGTGACCGAGACCGGATTCGAGATCTTCACGCTCTCGCCCAAGGGGCTGGACAAGCCGATCGACACCGCCGCCACCGCCTGAGCGCGCCATGGCCCGCCCGCCCCGCAGCGATCCGGGTTTCGCGGAGATGGGCGCGCCCGCCGTGGCCCCGCCGAAGGCCGAGGAGCCGCACTACCACGGCCACCGCGACCGCCTGCGCGCCCGCTTCGCGCAGGGCGACACGCTGCCCGACTACGAGTTCCTCGAACTGGTGCTCTTTCGCGCCATCCCGCGCCGGGACGTGAAGCCCATCGCCAAAGCGCTGATCGCCCGCTTCGGCAGCTTCGCCGAGGTGATCAGCGCCCCGCCCGAGCGGCTGATGGAGGTCGACGGGATCGGCCCCGCCGTCGTCACCGACCTCAAGATCATGGAGGCGGCCGGCCGGCGCCTCGCCCGCGGCGCGGTGGCCGAGCGCACGCTCCTGTCGTCCTGGGCCGCCGTGATCGATTACTGCCGCGCCGCGATGGCGTTCGCGCCGCGCGAGGAGTTCCGGCTCCTCTTCCTCGACAAGCGCAACCGCCTGATCGCCGACGAGGTCCAGGGCCGCGGCACCGTCGACCACACCCCGGTCTATCCCCGCGAGGTGGTGCGGCGCGCCCTCGAACTTTCCGCCACCGCCCTGATCCTCGTCCACAACCACCCCTCGGGCGACCCGACGCCGTCCCAGGCCGACATCAAGATGACCCGGGACATCGTCGCGGTGGCCGGCCCCCTCGGCATCGTGGTCCACGACCACATCATCGTCGGTCGCGAGGGCCATGCGAGCTTCCGCGGGCTGAAGCTGATCTGACGGCGCGCGACCGATCCCGCGGCCAAATTTCGCCTAAAATTTCATCAGATTCGCGCCGGCACCGGCCGCGCCGGCTCCGTCCCGCCTGACCCTGCGCAAAGAGCGGTGACGCCGGGCGGGAGAGGACGCATTTCCTTTGCCTTGGCCCCCGTCTTGCGTCTAGCTTCGGCGCAAACAGAGGGACGCCCATGCCGCTCAGTGCGTTCAACGAGATGACGGGTGCCCAGGAGAGCGGACTGGACCCGGCCGCCGTGCGCGAGGCGTACGCGGCGCTCAAGACCTGGCTCGACACGACTCCGCCCGAGCAATTCGACACGCGGCGCAGCCAGGCGGAATTGTTCTTCCGCCGGATCGGCATCACTTTCGCGGTCTACGGCGACAACGAGTCGACCGAGCGGCTGATCCCGTTCGACATCATCCCGCGGGTGCTGACCAAGCCCGAATGGGGCTTCCTGGAGCGCGGCCTCAAGCAGCGCGTCACCGCGCTCAACATGTTCCTGGCCGACATCTACGGCCCGCAGGAATGCATCAAGGCCGGGATCATCCCGGGCGACCTCGTCTACCGCAACCCGCATTACCGGCTGGAGATGCGGGACTTCGAGGTGCCGCACGGCAAGTACGTCCACATCGCCGGCATCGACATCGTGCGCACCGGCGAAGACCAGTTCTTCGTGCTGGAGGACAACGCCCGCACGCCGTCGGGGGTCTCCTACATGCTGGAGAACCGCGAGGTGATGCTGCGGCTCTTCCCCGAGCTGTTTTCCAAGCACCGGGTCTCCCCGGTCGAGGCCTATCCGGACGCGCTGCTCGCCACCCTGCGCAGCCTCGCGCCGATGCGCGCCGCCCGCGACCCGAGCGTGGTGCTGCTCACCCCCGGCCGGTTCAACTCGGCCTTCTACGAGCACTCGTTCCTGGCCGACAAGCTCGGCGTCGACCTCGTCGAGGCCTCCGACCTCTTCACCAAGGACGACGTGGTCTACATGCGGACCACCGAGGGCCCGCGCCGGGTCGACGTGATCTACCGCCGGATCGACGACGACTTCCTCGACCCCCTGGTGTTCCGGCCCGATTCGGTCCTCGGCGTGCCGGGGCTGATGAGCGCCTACCAGAGTGGCAACGTCACGCTGGCGAACGCCGTCGGCACCGGCATCGCCGACGACAAGGCGGTCTACAGCTACATGCCGGAGATCGTGCGCTTCTTCACCGGCGAGGAGCCGATCCTGCACAACGTGCCGACCTGGCGCTGCCGCGAGAAGGAGGCGCTGTCGCACGTGCTCGCCAATCTCGGGGACCTCGTGGTCAAGGAGGTCAACGGCTCGGGCGGCTACGGCATGCTGGTGGGCCCCCACGCCACCAAGCGCGAGATCGAGGAGTTCGGCCGCAAGCTGCGCCACGCGCCGGACGGCTTCATCGCCCAGCCGACGCTGGCGCTCTCGACCTGCCCGACCTTCGTCGCCTCCGGCGTCGCGCCCCGCCACGTCGACCTGCGGCCCTTCGTGCTCGCGGGCGCCGACGACATCCGCATCGTGCCGGGCGGTCTCACCCGCGTGGCGCTCAAGGAGGGGTCGCTCGTGGTCAATTCGAGCCAGGGCGGCGGCACCAAGGACACCTGGGTGCTCGACGGCTGAACCGCGGCCCCGCGCCGCCCGCCCCGCATTCAGGACCCGGCCGTGCGCCCCCGCGCCCGGCCCGGTCCGCCCGCACCGCCACAGCGTGAGCCTCCTTCCGCCGCCATGCTCTCCCGCACCGCCGACAACCTCTACTGGCTCTCGCGCTACGCCGAGCGCGCCGACTTCGTCGCCCGCATCCTCGATGCGGCGCTCCGCCTCTCGGCCCTGCCGGCCAATTACGGCGGCAGCGACGCGAACGAGTGGGAATCCGCGCTCGCCTCGGCCGGCAACATCGAGCTGTTCCGCCCGCTCTACGACAGCGTCAACGAGCACACCGTCCGCGACTTCCTGGCCTTCAGCCCCAACAACCCGTCCTCGATCCGGTCCTGCCTGCAGACCGCCCGCGAGAACGCCCGCAGCGTGCGCACGGCGCTGACGAGCGAGATGTGGGAGGCGATCAACGAGGCCTACCTGCACCTGCGCAGCTTCGAGGGCCGGGACATGACCCGGGAGGAGTTCGCCCGCTTCCTCGACTGGGTGAAGGGCGTGTCGCTCGCCTTCGACGGCTCGGCCTACCGGACGATGCTGCGCAACGACGCGTTCTGGTTCACCCGGCTCGGCATCGCCATCGAGCGCGCCGACAACACCGCCCGCATCCTCGACGTGAAGTACCACGTCCTCCTGCCCGAGACCGAGCGGGTCGGCGGCAGCCTCGACTACTTCCAGTGGACCACGATCCTGCGCGAGGTCTCGGCGCTCACCGCCTATCACTGGGTCTACCGCGAGAGCATCAAGCCCTGGCTGGTAGCCGACCTCCTGATCCTCAACCGGGAGATGCCGCGCTCGCTCGCCAATTGCTACGGCATGCTGGTGCGCAACCTCGACCTCATCGCCGATGCGTATGGCCGCCACGGGCCGAGCCAGCGCCTCGCCCGCGGCATGCTGGCGAGGCTCGACGACCTGACGGTGGAGGAGATCTTCGCCTCCGGCCTGCACGAGTTCATCGAGGAGTTCATCGCCGAGAACAACCGCCTCGGGGCGGCGATCATCGAGCAGTATCTCGTGTGAGCCCCGCCGGGTCGGGGGCAGGGATGGGGGACGCCCTCCGGTTCCCCCCTCGCGCGGGAGGGTGTATAGCACCGCTCCGCACGGCCCAGCTTTTATCGTGACAGCGAGCTTCGCGATCCCATGCGCATCCGCGTCGTCCACGAGACGGTCTACCAGTACGACAACCCGGCCCGGAACCTGATCCAGATGCTGCGGCTGACGCCGCGGGACCATGACGGGCAGCACGTCCGCTCCTGGCGCATCGAGCCGACGGTGGACGGCCGCCTGGTCCGGCGCGAGGACGGCTTCGGCAACATCGTCCACGTCTTCAGCGCCGACGGGCCCGAGGAGGCCCTGGCGATCCGCGTCGTCGGGGAGGTCGACACCACCGAGACCCACGGGGTGATGCGCGGCATCTCCGAGTGGCTGCCCGACCCGTTCTACCTGCGCGAATCGCGCTTCGCCGTCGCCGACGAGGCGATCCGGACCTTCGCCGAGGAGGTCGCCGGCGGTGCGAGCGACCGGCTCGACCGGCTGCACCGGCTGCTTGCCGGCGTTCACCAGACGGTCGACTACGCGCCCGGCCCGACCGGGGCCGCCACCACGGCGGCGGAGGCCTTCGCCCTGCGCAAGGGCGTCGGCCAGGACCTCGCCCACGTCTTCATCGCGGCGGCGCGCCACCTCGAGATCCCGGTGCGCTACGTCTCGGGCTATTGCTGGCGGCCCGACGCTCCCGAGCAGGAGGCCGGCCATGCCTGGGTCGAGGCCCGGGTGCCGGATCTCGGCTGGGTCGGGTTCGATCCCGCCCACGGCATTGCGGTGACCGAGACCCACCTGCGGGTGACGATCGGCCTCGACTACCTCGACGCCGCCCCGGTCCGCGGCAGCCGCACCGGCGGCGGCACCGAGACCATGACGGTCCGGGTCCGGGTCGACGACGCCCGCGCCCAGGCGCAGGCCCAGCAGAGCCAGAACCCGGCGACGGGCGAGGACGACCGCGAAACCGACGCCGTCGCGCCCGGCCGCGCCGTCCAGCGCCAGGCCCAGGCCGGCTGACCTCTGTGGCACCGCCGCGATAGGCGGGCGCCACCTCACGCGGCGTCAACGAATTCGGCTGGATTCGCGATACGGCCTGAGCCAGGGTGGCGCCGCGCGCGGTGCCGGACCGCCCGCCTGACGATCGCCGGGGGGCGGTGAATCATGACCTATTGCGTCGGGATCCTGGTGGAGGAGGGTCTCGTCATGATCGCCGACACCCGCACGAATGCGGGGCTCGACGACATCTCGACCTACCGCAAGCTCCACATGTTCACCAAGCCCGGGGAGCGGGTGCTGGCGCTCGCATCCGCCGGCAACCTCTCGGTGACCCAGTCGGTGCTCTCGCTCCTGACCGAGGGCGTCGAGGACCCCGACACCGGCAAGCCCGAGACGATCTACGACGCGCCGACGATGTTCCGCGCCGCCCAGCTCATCGGCCGCGCGATCCGCAAGGTGCGGGCGATCGAGCGCGCCGGGTTCGAGGCGGCGCAGCTGCGCTTCGAGGTGTCGTTCCTGTTCGGCGGCCAGATCGGCGACGGGCCGATGCGGCTCTATATGATCTACTCGGCCGGCAACTTCATCGCCTGCAGCCAGGACGCGCCGTTCCTGCAGATCGGCGAGCACAAATACGGCAAGCCGATCCTCGACCGCGCCGTGACCTTCAAGACCGACATCTACGACGCTCTCAAGGTCGGCCTCGTCTCGATGGATTCGACCATGCGGTCGAACCTCGGCGTCGGCCTGCCGATCGACCTCGCGGTCATCCGCCGCAACACCTGCGACACCGAGGTGCTGCACCGGATCGAGGCCGGCGAGCCCTACTTCCACGACCTGCGCGAGCGCTGGTCGGCGGCCCTGCGGGCCGCCCACCGGGCGATCCCGCGGCCGCCCTACGGGCCGGGGGCGAAGTAGGCTCGCCCGCGGGCACCGTCCGCGTCAGAACGTGCCGCGCAGCCCCGCGAACACGCTGCGCCCGTCGCCCGGATAGAAGATCCGGGCGGCGCTGCCGGTGAGCGCCGCGGCGTTGGTCACCGCCGAGACGTCTGAGACGTAGCGCGCGTCGGTAAGGTTGCGGGCGTCGAGGAAGAGAGTCAGGCCGGGATCGACACTGACCGAGGCCTGCAGGCCGACGAGGGCGTAGCCCGGCGCCCGCAGGGTGTTGGCGTGATCGGCGAAGGCGCCGGTCGGCACCCAGTCGAGCGACGGCGCGAGCGTGAACGAGCCGCGCGCATAGGCCAGCACCGTGCGCAGGACGTCGCGCGGCAGGCCGGCGATCCGGTTGTCGCCATAGACCGGATCGCGCACGAAGCGGAAGTCGTTGCGGGTCCAGATCTGGGTCAGCGTCAGGCTGTCGCCGACGCCGGTGAGGTCGCGGACGAGATCGAGGGAGACAGCCGCCTCGACGCCCTGGTGGCGGGTGCGCGGCGCGTTGAAGGTCGCGGCCGGGATGCCGAGGCCCGCATTGATCGAGAAGTTGATCAGCTCGTCGCGGATCTCGGCCCGATACACCGTCACGTCGAAGCCGAGGCGGTCGATCCGCCCGCGGGCGCCGGCCTCCACCGTCCAGGCGCGCTGGGCCTGGAGCGGCACGAAGGTGGTGTTGGCCGCATTCGACTGCACGAGATCGGAGAAATCCGGCACGTCGCGCGAGCGGGTGAGGTCGCCGAAGACCTGGAGGTCGGGCAGGGCCTGCCAGAGCAGGCCGATCTTCGGGTTCACGCCCTCGTAGGTGCTGTTGGCGAACTGCGCCGCGAGGTTGCCGGGCAGGCCGCCCTTGTCGCTATAGGTGCGGTTGGCCGAAAACAGCTTGGCGCCGGTCATCAGCGCCACGTCGGGCAGGAACCAGAACCGGTTCTCGCCATAGGCTTCCAGGCTCGAGGCGCTCTGCAGGCTGTTGCGGGTCTGCGCGCCGCGGTTTCCCGCCACGTTCACGAATTGCAGCGCGGTGTTCTGGCCGGCATAGGCGCGCAGGCCCAAAATCGTGTCGTTGCGAAATCCCGCCACGTCGAAGGTGCCGGCCCAGTGCGGCGAGACGCCGTAGGTCCAGCCGTCCTGGTCGATGACCTGGAAGATCGGGTGGTAGAGCGACTTGTGGATCGCCCAGGAATCGATGTCGAGCTTGCCGACGTCGAGGAGGAACGAGGTCCGGTTGGCGATCCGCTCGGTCGCGACCTGGCGCGACTGGTTGCCGGACAACGCCGCCGGGTTGGCGATTCGGGGCGTGCGCAGCGATTCGTCGAGGGTGAGCGCGCCGGGAAGCTTCTGGTCGGTGAAGTAGAGGCCGGCATAGAACCGGGTCTCGACGCCGGGAGCGATCTGGTAGCCGAGATTGGCATTGAAGTTCTGCGTCCGCTGCACCTCGTGCTGGCGAAAGCCGTCGGCGTTGGTGATCGTGCCGTTGACGAGAAAGTCCGCCGGGCCGACGACCCGCGAGACCTGGAAATTCTCCCGCACCGCGTTGAAGCTGCCGCCGTCGATCCGCACGATGGTCGGCGCCAGCGCCGTGCGGGCGGTCGGCGTGACGAGGTTGACCGCGCCGCCGAGCGTCGTCGCGCCGAAGGTCAGGGCGTTGCCGCCCTTGTAGACCTCGACCGACCGCAGGGCGAGCGGATCGACCTGGTAGAAGTCGCCGGACCCGTCGGCGAGGTTGAGTGGAATCCCGTCCTGCAGCAGCTCGATGCCGCGCAGGTGGAAGCCGCGGGCGACGCCCGAGCCGCGGATCGAGAGGCGCACCTCCTGGCCGTAGCGCTCCTGTACGGTGACGCCCGGCACGTCCTTGATCACGTCGCGCAGGGTGTTGGCGTAGCGGTTCTGGATGTCGGCCGCGTCGACGAACCCGACCGAGCCGACGGTCTGGTTGAGGCTGCGGCGCTGCTCGGCCACCGAGGGAACGGTGAGCGAGCCGCCCCCGGCCGCAGCGACGGTGGGGCCCGCCACCTCGATCTGTTCGAGGGGCAGGGCGCCAGCCGTCGGCTGGGCGGAGGCTGGAGAAGCGAGGCAGAGGAGAGCGGGCAGTACGGAGCCGCCCCGGAGAACGAGGGACATGACGGCGCGACCTTTCGCGGGCCGGAGCCGGGGAGGGGCTCGACGGCGCGGGCGAGGGGAAGGGAGTTCTCGAATTGGAGGTTGCGCGCCGATCGAGGAGAGATCGGTCGAAAGTCGCGCCAACCGGTGTCGTCTTGGGCTTTGAGACTTGGGCTTTAAGACCTGGGCTTTAAGACCCGAGCGCTGTGCCGGCGGAGTCCGACTTAGCGCTCTCGCAGGACCGGACGCGGCAACGCTTAGGAGATCGACCGCGGGATTCTCTCTCCAGGCGATATCGGGCAACCCCGGCATGCCAGGAGAGGGGAGATCCGCGCCTTCCCCGTTGTCCGATCAGCCCTGCGGCTCAAGCGGAGGGGAACGCCGTACGATCCAGCCAGGCTCCAGCCGCCCCATCAATGATGGTGGTGGCCGCCCGCCTCCGGCGCCGACGCCCCGATGGCGCCGACGGCGAAGCGGACCGGGACGGTGCCGGCGCGCTCGAAGGTGAGGGTGCCCTCCAGGGTCTCGCCGGCCTTGGCGGGTCCCTTCAGGTCGAGGAACATCAGGTGGTAGCCGCCGGGCTTCAGCGCCACGGTCTCGCCCGGCTTGACGACGAGGCCGCCCTCCACCGGCGCCATCTTGGCGACACCCTTGTCCATCGACATCTGGTGCACCTCGCCGCGGGCCGCGAGCGGGATCGAGGCCGAGAGCAGCCGGTCCGGCTCCTTGCCGGTATTGGTGACCTCGAGATAGCCGCCGGCCACCTTGGCGCCGCCGGGCGTCGCCCGGATCCACGGCGCCGTGATGGCGAGGTCGCCGGCCTTGACGGTCGCGGGGGCAGCCATCGGCGCGGCGGCGGGAGCCGCGGTGGCGGCGGCCACGATCCGCACGCCCGGGGCGGGCGATTTCAGGTCGCGGGCGGACTGGCCGGCGGCCGGGATCTCGCGCCAGTCGGCGACGGCGCCGTCGCAATCCTGGCGCACCGGGAAGTAGACCGTGCCACCCGGCGCCACGGCGTCGGTGAGGCGGGCCTGGAAGACGAACTCGTCGTACTGGTCGTCCGGCAGCGCCCCCGTCCAGGTGATCGTCTTCACGCCCTCGGCGACGGTGCCGTGGTAGGACGGGTAGGCGCGGGCGTACGGCCCCTTCGCGGTGGCGAGCTCCCAGCCGGCCTTCGGCATCGGCTTGGCGGCGATCACGCCCTCGGGGATCGTGACCGTGACGGACTTGGTGGCCCGGCCGTCGCAGCCGTGCCCGATCTGGACCACGCCGCGATAGGTCTGGTTCGGGCTTGCCTGCGTGACCGCCAGGACGGCGTGGGCGAGGGCGGGGGCGGCGGCGAGGGAGAGCGCGGCGGCGAGGCCGGCGCGGAGCGAAAAGGTCATGGGAGGTCGGGTCCGGGAACGAGCGTGACGGGGCATGGGCAGCGGCGCTGCCCGATGGGCGTCACGCGGCCGGTGGACCGCGGGCGGAGGCGGGACGGGCGGGCGGGCCGCGGATCGGCGCGGCGGCCTCGCCGGGCCAGGACAGGTCGGTCGCCGTGCGGGCGGGCCAGGCCTCGGCGACGGCCGGCTCCGGCGGGGCGGCGAGCCCCGGGCAGGCGACGGTGCAGCAGGCATGGGCGTGGGCGACCGCCTCGCTCCCGCCGGCCCCTTGATGGGATTGGCAGATGATGCCGGCGCCCGCGGCGGCCGGCACCGGCGACAGGCCGGTGAGGAAGGCCTGGAGCACGAGACCGTAGAGCGACAGCACGGCGGCGACCGCGCGCCACCGCGCCGTCCTCCCGCTCCGTCCGTGCCTCAGATCGTTCATGCGTCCGACATAGCCCAGGCGTCGCGGTCGCGCCATGGTGCGGAATGTCCAGGGCCCGGGATCCACAGCCGCATCGTCCGTATCCTGTTGCGCGATTGCCGCAGTCCACAGCCCAGCTGAAGGCTCCACAGCGGCGCCCGCCCGGCGCCACAATCTGGCCTGCTCCTCATGGAGTCTTAACCGCACACCGGCACCGTCACGGGCCATAGAATGGGGCGCAAGCGGCACGATGCCGAACTATTCGCCCCGCGTCACAGGTTCGAGAGCAGATTTCCCATGCTGACACGCGTTTCCCTCACCGGTTCGCTCGGCCTGGCTCTCCTGGCCGCCACCGCCTTCCCGGCCCTGGCCCAGGACCGGGGCGGCGCGCCGGCCCAGGCTGAGTGGGCGCAGAACTACGATTCCGCCGCCACGATGCGCGTGCAGCGCTCGAACACGCCGATCCTCTCGCCCCAGACCCTGGCGGCGACCGAGCAGATGGTCGAGCGCTACCGCGACATCGTCGCCCGCGGCGGCTGGCAGGCGGTGGCGGGCGCCGAGCGCCTGCGCGTCGGCTCGAAGAGCCCGGCGGTTACCGCCCTGCGCCAGCGCCTGATCGTCTCCGGCGACCTCGACCCGGCGGCCGGCTCCTCGCCGGTCTACGATTCCTACGTCGAGGCCGGCGTGCGCCGGTTCCAGGCCCGCCACGGCCTGAACCAGACCGGTGCGATGAACGTCACCACCGTCCAGGCGATGAACGTCCCGGCGGACGTGCGCCTGCGCCAGCTCGAGCTGAACGCGGTGCGCCTGCGCTCGTACTCGGGCAACCTCGGCGAGCGCTACGTCATCGTCAACATCCCGGCGGCCCTCGTCGAGACGGTCGACGGCGACCACGTCGCGACCCGCCACGCCGCCGGCGTCGGCAAGATCGACCGTCAATCGCCGATCATGAACGCCAAGATCCAGGAGGTGAACTTCAACCCCTACTGGACGGTGCCGGCCTCGATCATCAAGAAGGACCTGATCCCGAAGATGCAGAAGGATCCGGCCTACCTGACCGACAACAAGATCCGCATCTTCAACGGCGACCGCGAGATCCCGCCGTCCCAGGTCAACTGGCATTCCGACGAGGCGACCCGCTACCGCTTCCGCCAGGATCCGGGCGTCGACCTGAACTCGATGGGCTTCGTGCGGATCAACATCCCGAACCCGCACGGCGTTTACATGCACGACACGCCGGCCAAGGGCATCTTCGGCGACGATTTCCGCTTCGTCTCCTCGGGCTGCGTGCGCGTGCAGAACGTGCGCGAATACGTGTCCTGGATCCTGCAGGGCACCCCGAACGCCAACCCGGACACGATCGAGGCGATCATCCAGGGCGGCCAGCGGGTCGATGCCCGGCCAGTGGCGCCGATCCCGGTCTACTGGACCTACATCACCGCCTGGTCGACCCCGGACGGCCTCGTGCAGTTCCGCGACGACATCTACAAGCGCGACGGCGCCGGCGCCCCGACCGCCTCGATGGCCGCCGCCGCCGCCGGCCCGCGCAACTTCAACCCCGACGCTCCCGACGACGACCAGACCAACTGATCGCCGTTCGACGGCCTGAATCGAAAACGGCCCGGGCTTGCGCCCGGGCCGTTTTCACGTGAGTGGACCGCCTCATGACCCCCGATCCCGAATCACGCCTCGACGCGCTGGAAGCCCGTATCGCCCACCAGGACGCGACGATCGAGGACCTGAACCGCATCGTCACCGAGCAGTGGAGCGCGATCGACCTCCTGACGCGGCACCTCGCCGCCCTGCGCGAGCGGGTGCGCGAGATGGCCGAGCGGCCGGCCGAGGCCGGAGACGAGCCCCCGCCGCCGCATTACTGAAAGAGAACCGCCCCGGGCCTGAAGCCCGGGGCGGAGCAGACGCCAGAGCGCGTCGCGATCGCGAAGCTCTCCAGCTTTTCGATTTTGCCGCATTTCCTTCGACGAGCCGGCATCCGCCTCGTCGAAACATGCGCTAGAACGTGCCGAACTTGAAGTTCAGGCCCGCGCGCACCAGGCTGCCCTCGGTGCGGAAGCGCGAGATGTAGCCGACGCCGGGACCGCCGGTCGAGGCGACCAGGAGGTTGCGGCTGCCGAGGTCGTAGCGGATGTATTCCGCCTTCAGCGTCACCGCATTCGACTTGAAGAAGTTCAGGAACGAGTCGGTCGGCAGGGCGTACTCGACGCCGCCGCCATAGGCGTAGCCGGTCTCGATCCGCGAGCGGTTGCCGAAGTAGGTCTGCGGCACGCCGGTCTGGAACGCGACCGTCTGGGTCACGTCGCCGTAGGCGAAGCCGCCGGTCCCGTAGACCAGGAACCGGTCGAAGGCGTAGCCGATCCGGCCCCGCACCGTGCCGAGGAAGCTCAGATCCGCCCGGTAGGTGTTGGTCAGCTGGTTGGCGTTGAACGCCGGCAGGAAGATCGACTCGGTGCGGCGGCGGTTCAGGTCGGTGTAGGCTGCATCGGCCTCAAGGCCGACGACGATGCCGGAGCCGGGCGTGAACTGGTAGTTGTAGCCGACCTGGCCACCGGCGGTGAAGCCGTCCTGCGCCAGCGGGACCGCCTCGCGGCGAAGCCCGTTGGTCACGTTGGCCTGGAGCGCGCCGATGCCGACCGTGCGGACGGTATCGGCCTCCGTATAGGCGTAGCCGGCATTGATGCCGAAATAGGCCCCGGTCCAGGTGAAGACCGGCACCGGCGTGAAGACCGGCGGCGGCGCGACCCGGCGCGGCAGGTCGGCGGCCGAGGCGGCGCCGACCGACAGGGCGACGGCGGCGCCGGCGGTGAGCAACGACTTGAACATGAAGCGCGGTTTCCCTCTCGTGCAATCAAAAGGCGGACGATCCGTGGCGCCGCAACGCTGCGCTGCCTAGGGCTGACAGGCCACGGTGCCGTGCTTCCTTGGCAGATACGGATGGTTTCTCTTCGGTTTCTCGCGTCGAGTGATCCGAACGACACAGAAGTTCGTGCCGGCTGGATTGTCGATAAAATTTTCGTGACCTTGGATTAAGGCAGGCGTTCTTCGTAGAGGCTCGGATGGAGAGCCGGCGCCGAGCGGCGCGACGGGCCTGTTCAGGGCTTTTGGCCGGGCCGGGCTGGTCCGTGATCGCGAGGGCCGCGCCGGCTCGTGCGGGACGTCCGGCGAGCCACGAATTTTCATCAACGGCGCTTTAGATTTTTTTGAGTTCCTTTTCCGGCGTTTCAAATCCACCCTGCACGCGGATCGGCCCCGGCCGACCGGTCAACGGAACCGATCGCCCCGATGCGAGGTCCGGGACCTCGACCCGCAGGCGGCGGGAGATGTCGCTCACAGACAAATGTGCGGCGCTCCGGCCTTGGACTCCCCCGTCGCCCGCGTGTAGAAGCTGGCCGATCCCCGTCCTTGACTTCCGCACCGGCACTTCGCCCGGGCGGCTCCCGACAACTCCGAGGCCATCATGAGCGTGGGCACCGCCGCCAACACCCGGTCCAATTCGTTCTTTTCCGCGTCGCTGGCCGATGCCGATCCCGAGATCGCCCGCGCGGTCGCGCAGGAACTCGGCCGTCAGCAGCACGAGATCGAGCTGATTGCCTCGGAGAACATCGTCTCGCGCGCCGTGCTCGAGGCTCAGGGCTCGGTGCTGACCAACAAGTACGCCGAGGGTTATCCGGGCCGGCGCTACTACGCCGGCTGCGAGTTCGTCGACATCGCCGAGAACCTCGCCATCGAGCGCGCCAAGCGCCTGTTCGGCTGCGACTTCGCCAACGTGCAGCCGAATTCCGGCTCCCAGGCGAACCAGGCCGTGTTCATGGCCACCATGCAGCCGGGCGACACCTTCCTCGGTCTCGATCTGGCGGCCGGCGGCCACCTCACCCACGGCGCCCCCCCGAACGTCTCGGGCAAGTGGTTCAAGCCGGTCTCCTACACGGTGCGCCGCGAGGACCAGCGCATCGACATGGAGCAGGTCGAGCGCCTGGCCCAGGAGCACAAGCCGAAGGTGATCATCGCCGGCGGCTCGGGCTACCCGCGCCACTGGGACTTCGCCAAGTTCCGCGAGATCGCCGACAGCGTCGGAGCCGTCTTCTTCGTCGACATGGCCCATTTCGCCGGCCTGGTGGCCGGCGGCGTGCACCCGTCGCCGTTCCCGCACGCCCACGTCGTCACCACCACGACCCACAAGACCCTGCGCGGCCCGCGCGGCGGCATGATCCTGACCAACGACGAGGCGCTGGCCAAGAAGCTGAACTCGGCGGTGTTCCCGGGCCTCCAGGGCGGCCCGCTGATGCACGTCATCGCCGGCAAGGCCGTGGCCTTCGGCGAGGCGCTGACCCCCGAGTTCAAGCTCTACGCCAAGCAGGTGGTGGAGAACGCCCGCGCGCTCGCCGACACCATCATCTCGGGCGGCTACGACATCACCTCGGGCGGCACCGACAACCACCTGATGCTGGTCGACCTGCGCTCCAAGGAGCTGACCGGCAAGGCGGCCGAGGCCGCGCTGACCCGCGCCGGCATCACCTGCAACAAGAACGGCGTGCCGTTCGACCCGCAGAAGCCGACCATCACCTCGGGCATTCGCCTCGGCACCCCGGCGGCGACCTCGCGCGGCTTCGGCGTCGCCGAGTTCAAGAAGGTCGGCGAGCTGATCGTCCAGGTCCTCGACGGGCTGCACAGCGCCGGCGAGGCGGGCGATGCCGGCGCCGAGGAGCAGGCCAAGCGCGCGGTCCACGCCCTGACCGACCGCTTCCCGGTCTACGCCTGATCGCGAGAGCGATCTCCCGGCTTCCCCTTCCGCCGGGAGCGCTCTAGAACACGCCCCTTCCGGGGCCGGTCCCTCGCGGGACCGGCCCTTTTTCGTACACAGAGGAACGGGCGGCCGATGCGGTGCCCCTATTGCGGCGGCCTCGACACGCAGGTGAAGGATTCCCGGCCGAGCGACGACAGCTCGGCGATCCGGCGCCGGCGCATCTGCCCGGATTGCGGCGGCCGCTTCACCACCTTCGAGCGGGTGCAGCTGCGCGAGCTGATCGTCGTCAAGCGCTCGGGCCGCAAGGTCCCGTTCGACCGCGACAAGCTCCAGCGCTCGGTCGAGACCGCCCTGCGCAAGCGGCCGGTCGAGGCGGAGCGGATCGAGCGCCTGGTGAGCGGCATCACCCGCCGGCTGGAGAGCTCCGGCGAGGCCGAGGTGACCAGCGAGGCGATTGGCGAGGCGGTGATGGAGGGGTTGAAGGGCCTCGACGACGTCGCCTACGTGCGCTTCGCCTCGGTCTACAAGAACTTCCGCGAGGCCCGCGACTTCGAGGAGCTGCTCGGCCACCTCGCGGCCGGCGCCGCGCAGGCCGCGCTCCCGGCGGCGACGCCCGGGGAGGAGCCGGCCGCCGAGGAGCCGCCGCCGGCCCGCCGGTCCCGGACCCGCGCGCCGTGAGCGCGCCGGATCCGACGCGCGAGGAGGCCGACCGGCGCTACATGCGCCTCGCCCTCGCCCTCGGCCGGCGCCATCTCGGCCGCGCCTGGCCGAACCCGTCGGTGGGCGCCGTGCTGGTCGGCGGTCCCCCGGGCGCTGAGCGGATCCTCGCCCAGGGCGTGACGCAGGCGGGCGGCCGGCCGCATGCCGAGCGCGTCGCGATCGCGGCGGCCGGCGAGGCGGCCCGCGGCGCCACCCTCTACGTCACCCTCGAGCCGTGCTCGCATCACGGCCGCACCTCGCCATGCGCCGACGCCACCATCGAGGCGGGGATCGCCCGGGTGGTGAGCGCCATGGACGATCCCGATCCGCGGGTCGCCGGGCGCGGCCACGCCCGGCTGGCGCAGGCGGGCATCGCGGTGTCGGTCGGTCTCCTCGGGGCGGAGGCGGCGCGCGACCAGCGCGGTCACGTCAGCCGGGTCGTCCGGGGCCGGCCCGCGCTCTTCCTCAAGCTCGCCCGCACGGCGGACGGCTACGCGGCGGGCGGGGAGGGGCGGCTGATGATCAGCGGCCCCCGCGCCACCGCGGAGATCCACCTGCAGCGGGCCCATTGCGACGCCATCATGGTCGGCGTCGGCACGGTGCTCGCCGACGATCCTCAGCTCACCGTGCGCCTGCCCGGGATGGCGGACCGCTCGCCCCTGCGCGTCGTCCTCGACCCCGCCCTGCGCACGCCGCCGAGCGCCGGCCTCGTGCGCACCAGCGCGGTCGTGCCGACCCTGATCCTGTGCGGTCCCGATGCCCCCGCCCTGGCGGAGGGCGCCCTCGCCGCCGCCGGAGCGGAGGTCGAGCGGGTGCCGGTGACGCCGGACGGCCGCATCGACCTGCCGGAGGCGATGCGGGTCCTGGGCGCCCTCGGGCTGACCCGGATCTGCTCGGAGGGCGGACCGACGCTCGCCGAGGCGCTGGCGCGCGAGAACCTCGTCGACGAGTGCCTCCTCGTCACCGGCGACCGCGCCCTCGGGCAGCCCGGCCTGCCCGCGGTCGGCCCGCACCTCGCCGCGCGCCTCGCCTCGCCGGACTTCCCGGTTGCCGAGGAGGTCCGGATCGGCACCGATCTCTTCACCTGCCACGTACGGAGCCCGTAGATGTTCACCGGCCTCGTCTCGGATGTCGGCCGCGTCGCCGCGGTGTCCGGCGATTCCAAGCTCAAGCGCATCGCCATCGATTGCGCCTACGACCCCGCCGGGATCCTGATCGGTGCCTCGATCGCCTGTGCGGGCCCCTGCCTCACCGCCGTCACGGTCACACCGCGCGAGGGCGGCTGCACCTTCGAGGTCGACGCCGCCGCCGAGACCCTGGCGCGCACCACCGTCGGCGCGTGGGCCCCGGGCACGCGGGTGAACCTGGAGCGCTCGCTCCGGATCGGCGACGAGCTCGGCGGCCACCTCGTCACCGGCCATGTCGACGGCCTCGCCGAGATCGTCGCCCGCGAGCCGGTGACCGGCCAGGCCGGCGACGTTTGGGCTCCGAGCGAGCGTTTCGTGCTCCGGGCGCCCCCGGGTCTGTCCCGCTTCGTCGCCGAGAAGGGCTCGGTCTGCCTGGACGGCACCTCGCTCACCGTCAACGGCGTCGAGGGCGACACCTTCACGGTGCTGCTGATCCCCCACACGCTGGCCGTCACCACCTGGGGCGAGCGCCGGGTCGGCGACAGGCTCAACCTCGAAGTCGACCTGATCGCCCGCTACGCGGCGCGGCTGACGGAGGCGCGGGCGGCGGTCGAGGGGGGCTGACCGAGGCGGGCTGATCGTCGGACCGCATCACGCCGGCTGGTCCGGACTGGAGAGGCGCGCAGCCCTGTTCCTGGCCTCGGACGATGCGAGCTTTGTCAACGGCATCGAGCTGGTCGTGGACGGCGGCCAAGCCCAGATCTGACCCTGCGCTGCCCGGTCGCGGAGAAAAATCGCCAGAGACGGGAACCGGAACGCGGTGCCCGCGTTCCACACGCGCGAGGCCCGAACGGGCTCGCAGATCGGGCCTCGGACCGAGCGTCCGGGGACCCGAAGCCTGACCCGATCCAAGTCATCACGTTGCTCCAAGGAGGATGTGGTCATGAGGACCTTCGACTTCGCCCCGCTCTACCGTTCGACCGTCGGCTTCGACCGGCTGTTCTCGATGCTGGACCAGGCCGCACGGCTCGAGCCGTCGACGCAGCAATGGCCGCCCTACGACATCGAGAAGGTCGCCGACGACGCCTACCGCATCACCATGGCGGTGGCCGGCTTCTCGCAGGACGAGATCGAGCTGACCCAGCACGACACCACCCTGGTCGTCACCGGCCAGAAGAAGGACCGGGACGGCGAGCGCGACACCTCCACCGTGGCATCGCGGCGCGCGCCTTCCGCCAGACCTTCAGCCTCGCCGACCACGTGAAGGTCATCGGCGCCCGCCTGGAGAACGGCTTGCTTTCGGTCGACCTCGAGCGCGAGGTGCCGGAGGCGCTGAAGCCGCGCCGCATCGCCATCGGCGGCAGCCAGGCGGCTCTGGGGCAGGACAACGCGCGGGTCCAGAACGCGTCGGTCCAGGTGGAGCATCAGGTCGAGGACCGATCCAAGGCCGCCTGACCCCTGCGGTCATCCGCTGAAAACTGACGAACGGACCCTCGGAGGCCTCTCGCCCCCGGGGCGTGAACCCCTTGTCGTGCCAGTTCACGCACCATCAGGGAGGATGAACCCATGTCGATGGAGACACATCTCACCCCGCTCGGTCTGTCTCATGACGGCCCTATCCATGACGGCCCTATCCATGCCGGCCCCATCCATGCCGGGCCGATCAACCCGCCTGCCGGCCGGCCCGCGTCGGCCGAGGCGTGGCAGGCCCTCGTCGCACCCGGCGACGTGTTCCGGCACCCGCGGGAGGTGCTGGCGCATCCGCGCCTGTCGCGGGCGGAGAAGCGCGCGATCCTGGCCTCCTGGGCCTCGGATGCCTGCGCGCTGGAGAACGCCCCGGGCCTGCGCTGCCTGACCGGCTGCCGGGCCGAGCCGGTCGCGGTGGATTCCGTGCTGGAAGCCCTGGCCGAGCTCGATCGCGACGCTTCGCGGGGCTCCGGCCCGCCTCCGGCGCGCCGGCCGTCCCCACGGCGTCGTTCGCGCACCGCGTGGACCATCGGCTGGCGCCCGGGCCGCCGGAACGACGATGATGACGACCCGCCGCCATGCCCCGCCACGATCATGCCGCCGCCACGTCCCCGGATATCCCCGGACGCGGCGGCCCGGGCGCTCTGCATGCCGGCATAGGAGAGACCGCGATGGCACGCACGACGTCGAGGCGGCCCCACCCGTCGCTACGCCGTCGCCGCATCGGGCGTGCGTGCCACCCACGGGCCCAGGCTCATCCCGGTTCGCCGAACGACCTCACGGTTCCTCGTTCCGGCGCCGGGTCTTCGGAGCGGCGAGGCGGTAGGCCGCCGTCAGGGCGGACAGCAGGGTCTCCTCGTCGACGACCATCAGGTCGCACCGCGTGGCGCCCCCCCGGCCCCAGCCACCCGGAACGGGGCTGAAGGCGGCAGGCACCTGCTCGCAGATGAAATCGCGATGGTCCGGGTCGAACATCAGGGTGATGTCGCGACCCGCTTCGTCGAGCGTCACGAAAATCTTGCGGGGCGTGCGGAACGCCGTGCGATGGAAATGCGGCGCCGAGGTCACGGCCGGCAGGCTCGCGATGAGCGCTTTCACGTGTGATGTCGACAGCCATCGCGAGGGTCTCCTCTCGACACCGTGCCGGACCGGCGCCCGGATTCGGCGTCCCGGTACTGACAGACGCGAAGCCGGTTTCCGAAAGGGTCCACCACCTCCGGTATCTCCCCCCGGGGAGCCTGCTCGATGCCGGGCCGTGCGTAGCCGTACCGCTTGTTCGTCAGTTCGCGGTGGTAGAACCGCAGGTCTCGCATCGGCACGAACACGGTCGAGCCCGGGCTGGAATCGCCGTGATGCTCGGAGAGGAGAAGCCGGAGACCGGCGCGGGCGACCTCCATGTCGAGCGGCGAGCCCGGTTCGAATCGGTGCTCGAAGCTTGGCGCGAAGCCGAGGAAGGCGCAGTAGAATTCGCGGGCCTTGGGCTCGTCCACGATGCTTTCACCATCCCGTTCCCGGGGCGAGCGGCAGGCCGCATCGGCCTGGAGGACAGGCTGTCCCACGATGCCGTCGGAGGCCAGGGACGCCGCTGATCGTCCGCGACCGGTCACGCCGTCGCACCGTCGACGCGACTTGCCGTGGGGTCCATCGGCCTGGACGGGTGAGGGGCGCCATCGCGCGATGACGCCCCTGCCTGTTCCACCGTCCAGGCGACACTGTGCGAGGCTCGCAGGCGGATCGTCGGATCCGCCGTCGATCAGCTATGCGCCAGGATCGCCAGCAGCAGCAGCGCGATGATGTTGGTGATCTTGATCGCCGGGTTCACCGCCGGGCCGGCGGTGTCCTTGTAGGGGTCGCCGACGGTGTCGCCGGTCACCGCGGCCTTGTGGGCGTCGGAGCCCTTGCCGCCGTGGTGTCCGTCCTCGATGTACTTCTTGGCGTTGTCCCAGGCGCCGCCGCCCGACGTCATCGAGACCGCGACGTAGAGGCCGGTGAGGATGACGCCGAGCAGCATCGCGCCGACCGCCGCGAAGGCCTGGCCCTTGCCGGCGATGGCCTGGATCACGAAGAACAGCACCACCGGCGACAGCACCGGCAGCAGCGAGGGCACCACCATCTCCTTGATCGCCGCTTTGGTCAGCATGTCGACGGCGCGGCCGTAATCGGGCCGCTCGGTCCCCTGCATGATGCCGGGCTTCTCGCGGAACTGGCGACGGACCTCCTCGACCACCGCCGCCGCGGCCCGGCCCACCGCCGTCATGGCGATGCCGCCGAACAGGTAGGGGATCAGGCCGCCCAGCAGCAGGCCGACGACGACGTAGGGATTCTGAAGCGAGAAGTCGACGGTGACGCCCTGGAAGAAGCGGTACTGGGTCGGGGAGGCGTTCTTGATGAAGTAGTTCAGGTCCGAGGTGTAGGCGGCGAACAGCACCAGCGCGCCGAGGCCCGCCGAGCCGATGGCGTAGCCCTTGGTGACCGCCTTGGTGGTGTTGCCGACCGCATCGAGCGCGTCGGTGGACTTGCGCACCTCCTTGGGCAGCCCCGCCATCTCGGCGATGCCGCCGGCATTGTCGGTGACCGGTCCGAAGGCGTCGAGGGCGACGACGACGCCGGCGAGCGCCAGCATGGCGGTGACCGCGATGGCGATGCCGAACAGGCCGGCGAGCCCGTAGGTGACGATGATGCCGGCGACGATGACGATCGCCGGGAGCGCGGTCGATTCGAGCGAGATCGCCAGGCCTTGGATCACGTTGGTGCCGTGGCCGGTGACCGAGGCGTGGGCGATCGACTTGACCGGCCGGTAGCCGGTGCCGGTGTAGTACTCGGTGATCACGACGATCAGCGCCGTGATGACGAGCCCGGCCACCGCGCACAGGAACAGGCTGAGCGAGGTGAAGCTCTCGCCGCCCGCCGTGGTGAAGCGGGTCGAGAAGCCGCCGAACATCACGAGGTTGAGGCCGGCGATCGCCACGATCGAGAGCGCGCCGGCGCCGATCAGGCCCTTGTAGAGCGCCCCCATGATCGACTGGTTGGAGCCGAGCCGCACGAAGAACGTGCCGATGATCGAGGTGACGATGCAGGCCGCCCCGATCGCCATCGGGTAGACCAGCATGGTCTCGAGCACGTTGCGGCCACCGACATCGGTCTGGCCCGAGAAGAAGATCGCCGCCAGCACCATGGTGGCGACGAGGGTGACCGCGTAGGTCTCGAACAGGTCGGCCGCCATGCCGGCGCAGTCGCCGACGTTGTCGCCGACGTTGTCGGCGATGGTGGCGGGGTTGCGCGGATCGTCCTCGGGGATCCCGGCCTCGACCTTGCCGACGAGGTCGCCGCCGACATCGGCGCCCTTGGTGAAGATGCCGCCGCCCAGCCGCGCGAAGATCGAGATCAGCGAGGCGCCGAAGCCGAGCGCCACGAGGGCGTCGATCACCTCGCGGCTCGCCGGGCTCAGGCCGGCGATGCGGGTGAGGTAGGTGTAGTAGAGCGCGACGCCGAGGAGCGCGAGGCCGGCGACCAGCATGCCGGTGACGGCGCCCGACTTGAACGCGACCGACAATCCGGCGCCGAGCGACTGCGCCGCGGCCTGGGCGGTGCGGACGTTGGCGCGCACCGACACGTTCATGCCGATGAAGCCGGCCATGCCCGACAGGACGGCGCCGATGAGGAAGCCGATGGCGACCTTGAGGCCCAGGAACCAGGCGAGGAGCCCGAACAGGACGACCCCGACGACCCCGATGGTGGCGTATTGGCGACGCAGGTAGGCCTGGGCGCCCTCGGCGATCGCGCCGGCGATCTCCTGCATGCGCTGCGTGCCGGCATCGCGCCGCATGACGTCGTTGATGGTGACGATGCCGTAGGCGACGGCGCAGAGGCCGCCCAGGATGATGAGCAGGAGTGCGGTCATTCTACCGTCCTTGATTGTCGGGCTTATCCCGCGACGTCGGACGGCCGAGATGGCGAGCGGCCGTTTTCGCGACGCGGGCCTCCCTCCCTTGTGAGCGGGGGCCGCGCGACAGCACGGATCCGCGTTCACAGTCGTGCCAAACTTCCCACCCGAGCGCAAATGCTCCCAAGCTTCGTCCGCTTGAGACTTTCGGCGCCGCGCCTCGGCCGCGGGATCGTCTCGCGCGAGCTCCGGCTGATCCTGCCGCGCCGCAGCGATCGCCTTAGAAGTGGCTGAAGGAGCCCGCGCGGAAGTGGCGGATCCCGCTGGCCGCGTCGCGGAACACCGGCGGGGCGCCGCCCTCGGTCACGGTGCCGATCTCGGAGAGCGGCACGCCGGCCCGCTCGGCCGCCGCCCGCAGGGCCGGCACCGCGGCGGGATCGGCCGTGCACAGGATCTCGTAGTCGTCGCCGCCGGTGAGCGCGACGTCGAGGAGGTCCGGCTTGACCGCGAGGGCGGCCCGGGCGGCCTCCGACAGGGGGATGCGATCGATCGCGATCTCGGCGCTCAGGTCCGCCACCCGCATCATCTTGGCGAGGTCGCCGACGAGGCCGTCCGAGACGTCCATGGCGGCCCGGGCATGCGCCCGCAGGTGCGGCGCGAGGGCGAGGCGGGCGCGGGGATGCAGGTAGCGGTCGACCAGGGCGGCGCGGACCGGGTAGGTCAGCGCCTCGCCCCACGGCGCCACGGGCTTCTGCCGCAGCCTCAGGCCGAGCGCCGCATCGCCGATGGTGCCGGAGACGAGGATCCGGTCGCCGGCCCGCGCGGTGCCCCGCCGCACCATCGTGCCGGACGGGACCTCGCCGATCGCCGTGATGCCGAGCAGCGTGGGGCCCGCCGCCCGCACGGTGTCGCCGCCGAGGAGCGGGCAGCTCGCGAGCGCCGCCGCCTCGCTCAGGCCGGTGCAGAAATCGGCGAGCCAGGCCTCGTCCCACTCGTCGCAGAGCGCCAGGGTGAGGAGGAAGCCCCGGGGCTCGGCGCCCTTGGCGGCGAGGTCCGACAGGTTCACGCCCAGCGCCTTGCAGGCGATCGAGGAGGCGGGATCGTCGGGAAAGTAATGGACGCCCGCGACGACCGCGTCGGTGGTCAAGACCAGGTCGTGTCCCGGGCTCGGCGTCAGCAGGGCCGCGTCGTCCCGCAGCGACAGCCCGCCTTCGCCGGCCAGCGGCGCGAAGTAGCGGGCGATCAGTTCGTCTTCGGTCGGGCGGGGCAGGACAGGGCGGGACATCGCGGGGGAGGGGTCTCGCGGCGAGGGGCGGAGTGCCAGGGGAGCACGATCCGCCTGAACCTCAGCCGACAGCTAGGACCCAGCCCGGCCGGACCGCAATGGCCTAACGCAAGAACCTGAAGATTTTTATCGACGGTTCGACACCGCTGCCCCGCGGCACCCCGGTTCAGCCGGCGCGCGACCCCTTGTTGAAATCCTCCGGCCGCACCGCGCGGCCGACCTTGTCGAGCACCGCGTTGACGAGACCGGGCTCCTCGCCCTCGTAGAAGCTGTGGGCGACGTCGACGTACTCGGAGATCGCGACCTTCACCGGCACGTCGCGGCGGAACATCACCTCGTAGGCGCCGGCGCGCAGGATCGCCCGCACCACCGCCTCGAGGCGGCGCAGGGGCCAGCCGGCGGCGAGCGCCGCGTCGAGGCGCTGGTCGATCGCCCGCTGCTCGTCGACGGTGCCGCGCAGGAGGTCGCGGAAGAAGGCGGTCTCGGCCGGCGGGTGCTCGACCTCGTCGATCACCTGGCCGATCCAGAAGGCCTCGAACTCGGCCAGCGCATCGATGACGCCCTTGCCGGAGATCTCCATCTCGTAGAGGGCCTGGACCACCGCGAGGCGGGCGCCGCTGCGTTCTGCGGGCTTCATCTCACTCGGTCTCCGGGGTGCGGCGGGGCGTGAAGCCGATGGTGCGGTCCTGGCGGCCCGCCTCCTCGGCGCGGCGTAGCGCCAGCACGGCCAGCGCCGCTTCCGCGGCGCCGCCGCCCTTGTTCATCTCGGCGACGCGGGCGCGGGCCTGGGCCTGGGCCTCGGTCTCGACGGTGAGGATGCCGTTGCCGAGCGGCAGGCGCAGCACGACCGACAGGTCCATCAGCGCCCGGGCGCTCTCGCCGGCGACGATGTCGTAGTGGCCGGTCTCGCCGCGGATGACGCAGCCGAGCGCCACCACGGCGTCGTAGGGCTTGTGGGCGCGGGCGGCGGCCTCGAGCAGGATCGCCACCGTCTGGGGAATCTCCAGCGCGCCCGGCACCGTGACGACCACGGCCTCGGCGCCGGCGGCCGCGATGGCGGCCGTCGCGCCGGCGAGCAGCTCGTCGGCGATGTCCTCGTAGTAGCGGGCCTCGACGACGAGCACCCGGGCTGCGGTGAGCTGGGGCCTGACGGCGCCGCTGTCTCGGCGTGGCGTGACCATGGCGAACTTCTTCAAAGATCTCGAACGGCGCCGGGGCGAGCGCGCGGCCACGCGGCCTCGCTGCGGGGCGTCACCGGCGGGGAGGGCGAGCACTAGACCAGAAGAGGCCCCTCCCACAAGTGCGCGGGCCTCCGCAGATCGTCGCTGCTTGCCAACCGGCGACAATCCGGTCATCCCGGCGCCAGAGCCGGGCGTCGCAACCCGGCCGCCGCTTGAAATTCGGCCGCGCCAACGACGCGCCGGGGAGGAGACAGCCGTGACGTCCGACATCGAAGCCCGTACCATCAGGCGCATCAGCTGGCGCCTGATCCCGTTCCTGATCGTCTGCTACTTCGTCGCCTATCTCGACCGGGTGAACGTCGGGTTCGCCTCGCTGACGATGAACCGGGACCTCGGCATCTCGGCCACCGCCTACGGCCTCGGGGCCGGGCTGTTCTTCATCACCTACTTCATCTTCGAGGTGCCCTCGAACCTGGCGCTCGAGAAGTTCGGCGCGCGGCGCTGGATCGCCCGCATCATGCTGAGCTGGGGCCTGATCTCCGGCGGCATGGCCTTCGTCGGCGGCGAGGCCAGCTTCTACATCATGCGCCTGCTCCTCGGCGCCGCCGAGGCCGGCTTCTTCCCGGGCATCATCTTCTACCTGACGCTGTGGTTCCCGGCGGCCTACCGCGCCCGCATCGTCTCGCTGTTCATGGTGGCGATCCCGCTCTCCAGCGTCATCGGCTCGCCGATCTCCGGCCTGCTGCTCGAGCTCGACGGCGCGCTCGGCTTCAAGGGCTGGCAGTGGCTCTACGTGATCGAGGCGCTGCCGGCGGTGGTGCTCTCGGTGATGACCTACTTCTACCTCACCGACCGCCCGGCCGACGCCAAGTGGCTCGCCGCCGACGAGCGCGCCTGGCTCGAGCAGACGCTCGCCGCCGAGGCCGCCCGCAACCCGCGCCAGGGCCACGTGCCGCTGACCCAGGAGATCCTCAACCCGCGGGTGCTCGCCATCGCGGTGGTGTATTTCGGCGCCGTGGCGCTGCTCTACGCCTTCGGCTTCTTCCTGCCGCAGATCTTCAAGGGCTTCGGGCTCACCAACGCCCAGACCGGCTTCGTGATGATCATCCCGTACGCCGTCGGCACCGTCGGCATGCTGTGGTGGGGCAAGCGCTCGGACGCCAAGCGCGAGCGCCGCTACCACCTCGCGGCGGCGCTCGCCTGCGCGTCACTCTGCACCGTCGGGGCGGCGCTGGTCGGCGACCCGATCGTCAAGGTGGTGCTGTTCTCGGGCGCCGCCCTCGGCATCTTCGGCGCGCTGCCGATCACCTGGACGCTGCCGACCGAGACCCTGTCGGGGGCCGCGGCCGCCGGCGCCATCGCGGTGGTGAACTCGATCGGCAACCTGTCGGGCTTCGTCGCCCCCTACGCCGTCGGCGCCATCAAGGACTGGACCGGCAGCTTCACCGGCGGCCTGCTGCTGATCGCCTGCGCGGGCATCGTCGGCATGATCACCGTGCTGCGCCTGAGCCATACCGGCGCACCCGCGGTGCAAGGCCGCGTCGGCGCCGCCGCCGAGTAGCCCCTTTCGCGCCCGGCCGGGGCGGCCTCCGGGCCGCTCCGGTGCAGTGCGGCACGCCCTGCAACACACTCGCGGAAAATCTGGAATTCCTCTGGTTCGACGCGCCTTTTCGCCCTGGATTCCGGGGCTTGGCCGTGCCAGAGAGCTACCCGCGCGGCGACGCCCGGTCGCATTGCCGCGATGAGCGGGGAGGTGCTTCGGTCCGGCAGGATCGGGGCTCGACGAACCCCGACGATCCTTCCAGCGGGTCCCATGCCGCGCGCCGCGCCGGCGGCGGGCCCGCCGCCGTCAACGATTCTTGCGTCAACGATCTCTCGGGAGAGCCGGAACTTGGCCACCACCGCCGCCCCCTCCGACGCCGCGCATCCCCACGGGTCGACCCGCCGGGACTTCCTGTTCCTCGCCACCGGTGCGGGCGCCGTGGTCGGGGCCGCCGCTCTGGCCTGGCCCTTCGTCGCCTCGATGGCGCCCGACGCCGAGACGATCGCCGCCGGCGCCCCGATCGACGTCGATCTCTCGCCGATCGCCGAGGGCCAGATCGTCAACGTGTTCTGGCGCGGCAAGCTGATCTTCGTGCGCCACCTCACCGCCAAGGAGGTGACGGACATGAAGGCGACGCCGCCCGGCGGCATGATCGACCCGGCGCCGTTCCTCGGCCGCGTCAAGGACGGTCACGAGACCTGGCTCGTCGCCTACGGCAACTGCACCCATCTCGGCTGCGTGCCGATCGCCAACGCCAACGGCCACGAGGGCTGGGGCTGCCCCTGCCACGGCTCGCAGTTCGACGCGGTGGGCCGCGTGACCCGCGGGCCCGCGCCGATCAACCTGCCGATCCCGCCCTACGCCTTCCAGGGCGACAGCAAGGTCCGCATCGGCGAAGGCGCCACCGCCTGATCCTCGAGCCGATCGTGAAGCAACGCCAGACGCGGGCTGCCCCATGAGCGCACACGCCACAACCTACGTACCCAAGAGCCGCATCGCGAAGTGGTTCGAGGCCCGGCTGCCGATCGTCGGCCTGGTCCATTCCTCGTTCATCGCGTTCCCGGTTCCCCGTAACCTGAACTACTTCTGGACGTTCGGCGCGATCCTGATCGTGATGCTGGGCTCCCAGATCATCACCGGCGTCTGGCTGGCGATGCACTACCAGCCCTCGGCCACCGAGGCGTTCAACTCCGTCGAGCACATCATGCGCGACGTGAACTACGGCTGGCTGCTGCGCTACATGCACGCCAACGGCGCCTCGATGTTCTTCATCGCGGTCTACGTCCACATGTTCCGCAACCTCTACTACGGGTCGTACAAGGCCCCGCGCGAGGTGCTCTACATCCTGGGCGTGATCATCTACCTGCTGATGATGGCGACCGCGTTCCTCGGCTACACCCTGCCGTGGGGCCAGATGTCGTTCTGGGGCGCCACCGTCATCACCAACATCCTGGCGGCGATCCCGATCGTCGGCGACACGATCCAGAGCCTGCTCTGGGGCGGCTACTCGGTCGGCAACCCGACCATCAACCGCTTCTTCTCGCTGCACTACCTGCTGCCGTTCATGATCGCCGGCGTCGTCGTCCTGCACGTCTGGGCGCTGCACGTCACCGGCCAGAACAATCCGACCGGCATCCCGATCAAGACCGGCAAGGACGCGGTGCCCTTCACCCCCTACGCGACCATCAAGGACGTGTTCGCGGTGGTGGTGTTCTTCGCCTTCTTCGCCTACTGGATCTTCCTGCAGCCGAACTACCTCGGCCACGCCGACAACTACATCCCGGCGAACCCCGCCGTGACGCCGGCGCACATCGTGCCCGAGTGGTACTTCCTGCCCTTCTACGCCATCCTGCGGGCGGTGCCGGACAAGCTCGGCGGCGTGGTGCTGATGTTCGGCGCGGTGATCATCCTGGCGCTCGCGCCCTGGCTCGACACCTCGCGGGTCCGCTCGGCCAACTACCGGCCGATCTACCGCCAGTTCTTCTGGCTGTTCATCTTCTGCTGCTTCCTGCTCGGCTGGCTCGGCTCGAAGCCCCCGGAGGGCGGCTACGTCCTCGCCTCGCGCATCGCCACGGTCTACTACTTCGCCCACTTCCTGATCGTGATGCCGCTGGTCGGCCTGTTCGAGACGCCCAAGCCCCTGCCGGGCTCGATCCTCGAGAGCGTCACCGGCCCGGGCAAGCAGGTCGGCTCGTCCGGCCTTCCCGCCGGCGCCGCCGCCGCTCCCTCGATCAAGGGATAAGCGACGCCGAGGGGCGGGGGCCGCGGGCTCCCGCCTCACGACCGCCCATCAGAATGACGACGCCGCAAGGGGCATCGAGGGGAATGATCAGAACACGTACTCTCGTGGCGGCCGCTCTCGCCGCGATCCTGTCGGCCGGCGCCGCCTCGGCGGAGGACCACGGGCCGGTGCCGCACCGCGAGAAGTGGACCTTCTCGGGGGTGTTCGGCACGTTCGACCAGGCGCAGCTGCAGCGGGGCTTCCAAGTCTACCGCGAGGTCTGCTCGAACTGCCACAGCCTGAGCTACATCCGCTTCCGCAACCTCGAGCAGGAGGGCGGACCCGACTTCTCCGCCGCCCAGGTCAAGGCGCTGGCGGCCGAGTACAAGGTCAAGGACGGGCCGAACGATTCCGGCGACATGTTCGAGCGGCCCGGCCGCCCGGCCGACAAGATCCCGGCGCCGTTCCCCAACGAGCAGGCCGCGGCCGCCGCCAACGGCGGCAAGGCGCCGCCGGACCTGTCGCTGATGGCCAAGGCCCGCACCTTCGCCCGCGGCGGCCTGTGGTTCATCACCGATTGGCTGCCCTTCGTCGGCTACACCGAGCAGGGCCCGGACTACATCCACGCCCTCCTCAACGGCTACAAGGACGAGCCGCCGAAGGACGTGACTGTGCCGCCGGGCGGCCACTACAACGAATACTACCCGGGCCACGTCATCGCGATGCCCAAGCCCCTCAGCGACGGTCAGGTGACCTACGCCAAGGGCGCCAACGGCCAGCCGGTCGTACCGGAGACGGTCGACCAGTACTCGCGCGACGTCACCGCCTTCCTGATGTGGACGGCCGAGCCCCACCTCCTGGCGCGCAAGTCGCTGGGCCTGCGGGCGATCCTGTTCCTGTTGGTGCTGGCCGGACTGCTCTACTACGTGAAGAAGAAGATCTGGTCGGACGTCGGCGGCGAGACGCACGGGCTGCAACCCGAGCTGCACAAGACGAGCTGACCTGCACCCGAGAGCGATACCAGAGGCCCCGCGAGGGGCCTCTTTCGTTTCGACCACACATCGTTTCGGCCACACGAAGGAGAACCCCATGGTCAAGGCCGTGCTCGGAGTGATCGGCGGGTCGGGCGTCTACGACCTGCCCGGGCTGGAGGACGTGCGCGAGGAGGCGGTCGCCTCGCCCTGGGGCGAGCCCTCGGACGCCCTGCGGATCGGCCGCATCGGCGGCACGACGGTGGTCTTCCTGGCGCGCCACGGCCGCGGCCACCGGCTCTCGCCGTCGGGCATCGACTACCGGGCCAACATCGACGCGATGAAGCGCGTCGGCGTCACCGACATCGTCGCCCTCTCGGCCTGCGGCTCGTTCCGGCAGGAGCTCTATCCGGGCCTGTTCGTGCTCGTCGACCAGTTCGTCGACCGCACGGTCGGCCGGACCTCGTCGTTCTTCGGCAACGGCTGCGTCGCCCACGTCTCGATGGCCCATCCGGTCGGGCCGGCGCTCCAGGCCTGCATCCTGGAGGCGGCGGAGGCCGAGGAGATCGCGGTCAGGAAGGGCGGCACCTACGTCTGCATGGAGGGGCCGCAATTCTCCTCCTACGCCGAGTCGCTCACCTACAAGGCGCAGGGCTACGACGTGATCGGCATGACCAACATGCCGGAGGCCAAGCTCGCCCGCGAGGCCGAGATCACCTACGCGACGATCGCCATGGTGACCGACTTCGATTGCTGGCACCCCGAGCACGGCGCGGTCGACGTCGCCGCCGTGGTGGCGGTCGCCCGTGCCAACGCCGCGAAGGCCGCCCGCCTGGTCAGCCGCCTCGCTCGCGACCTTCCGGCCGAGCGGGTGCCGTGCCCGGCGGGCTCCGACCGGGCGCTGGACGGCGCGATCATGACCGCCCCGACCCACCGCGACCCGGCCCTGATGGCCAAGCTCGACGCGGTTTGCGCGCGGGTGCTGGCGGCGGGCTGACCCCCGGTCGCTGAAGCGCCTGATGCGCGCGAGGGTATAAAGCCGGGATCACCCCTGGCGTTTCCGCGGGCTGCCTTTTAACAAGGCAGCCCGTTTTCCGTTGGCGACAGCACCTCCCCGATGACCGACACCCCCCTCCGCGCCGGCCGCGTCGACCGGCGCACCGCCGAGACCGACGTCAGCGTCGCCCTCACCCTCGACGGCACCGGCAAGGCCAGCATCGCGACCGGGGTCGGCTTCCTCGACCACATGCTGGAGCTGCTCGCCCGGCACGCCTTGTTCGACCTCGACATCAAGGTCACGGGCGACCTCCACGTCGACCAGCATCACACCACCGAGGATTGCGGCATCGCGCTCGGCCAGGCCTTCGCCCAGGCGCTCGGCGACAAGCGTGGCATCCGCCGCTACGCCGACCTGCACCTGCCCATGGATGAGGCACTGACCCGGGTCGCCGTGGACATCTCCGGCCGGCCGTTCCTGGTCTTCCGCACCACCTTCGCCCGCGAGAAGATCGGCGCCTTCGACACCGAGCTGGTGCGCGAGTGGTTCCAGGCCTTCGCGATGAATGCCGGCATCACGCTGCACGTCGAGACGCTGTACGGCGACAACCAGCACCACATCGCCGAGAGCTGCTACAAAGGCCTGGCACGTGCCTTGCGGCACGCCGTCGAGGTCGATCCCCGCGAGGGCGGCCGCGTGCCGTCGACGAAGGGCTCGCTCTAAGGCCGCAACGACGGATCCCGGGGGGAACGGATGACCACCTACACCCTGCACCTGCCCGACGAGGTCGATCCCGCCGAGCCGGAGGCCCTGGACCGCGCCAAGCTCGTGCCCGACGCCTTCGTCTGGCCGGCCTTCTGGTTCTCCGCCCTGTGGTTCTTCTGGCACCGGCTCTGGCTCGCCGGCCTGATAGTGCTGGCGGCCGAGATCGTGGTCTGGCTCGCCGGGCTCGCGCTGGGGTTGAGCACGGCGGCGGGCTTCGCCATCGCGCTCCTCCTGTCCTGGCTCGTCGGGCTCGAGGCCTCGTCCCTGCGGCGCTGGACCTATGCCCGCACCGGCCGCCCGATCCGCGACGCGGTGACGGCCTCGGACGCCAAGGAGGCCGAGGTCAAGTTCGTCGCCCGCTGGCTGCGGGAGGAGGGCGCGCGGATGGGCAGTCCCCCGTCGCGGCCCGTCGCTCCGGCCCATGCCCGGTCCGAGAGCCCGGCGCTCGGCCTGTTTCCGGAAGCGCAGGGCCAACGGTGAGCCCCGCAACCCCACCATCATGCGCGCCGCCCCGGGCCGGCGGCGCGATCCGGGAGAAGCTCCGTTGAGCGCCGACACCGTCGCCATCATCGATTACGGCTCGGGCAACCTGCACTCGGCCGCCAAGGCCTTCGAGCGCGCCGCCCGCGAGGCCGGCACCGAGGCCCGCATCGTCGTCACCTCCGACCCCGCGACCGTGGCGGCGGCCGACCGGGTCGTGCTGCCGGGCGTCGGCGCCTACGCGGATTGCCGGCGCGGGCTCGACGCCGTGTCGGGCATGGTCGAGGCGATGACCGAGGCGGCGCACGGGCGCGGCCGGCCGTTCCTCGGCATCTGCGTCGGCATGCAGCTGTTGGCGAGCCGCGGCCTCGAATACGAGGTGACGCCGGGCCTCGGCTGGATCCCGGGCGACGTCGCCCCGATCACGCCGGCCGATCCCGGCCTCAAGGTGCCGCATATGGGCTGGAACACGCTGCAGCAGCGCCGGCCCCACCCGCTCCTCGACGGCATCCCGACCGGCCCGGACGGCCTGCACGCCTATTTCGTGCACAGCTACGCGCTCAGCCCGGCCGAGCCCGACGACGTGGTGGCGAGCGCCGATTACGGCGGGGCGGTCACCGCCATGGTGGCGCGCGGCACCATCGCCGGCACCCAGTTCCACCCCGAGAAGAGCCAGACCCTCGGCCTTCGCCTGATCGGCAACTTCCTGCGCTGGCGCCCCTGACCGGGCGCCGGCCCCCCGACCAACTCCAGCCTTGCGGTGACGACGCGTGATCCTGTTTCCGGCCATCGATCTCAAGGAAGGGCGCTGCGTCCGCCTCGTGCAGGGCGACATGGCCCAGGCCATCGTCTTCAGCGACGATCCGGCCGCGCAAGCGACCACCTTCCAGGAGCAGGGCTTCCCCTGGCTCCACGTGGTGGATCTCGACGGCGCCTTCGCGGGCGCGCCGATGAACGCCTCGGCGGTCGATGCGATCCTGGCGGCGGTGACGATCCCGGTCCAGCTCGGCGGCGGCATCCGCGAGATGCGCACCGTCGAGGGCTGGCTCGCCAAGGGCGTCAGCCGGGTCATCATCGGCACCGCCGCGGTCAAGGACCCGACCTTCGTGCGCGAGGCCGCCCGTCGCTTCCCGGGCCAGATCGCCGTCGGCATCGACGCCAAGGACGGGCGCGTCGCGGTCGAGGGCTGGGCCAAGACCTCGACGGTGACGGCGGAAGAGCTCGGCCGGCGCTTCGAGGATGCCGGCGTCGCCGCGATCATCTACACCGACATCGCCCGCGACGGCATCCTCAAGGGCCTCAACATCCCGATGACGCTCGGCCTCGCCCAGGCGGTGAAGATCCCGGTCATCGCCTCCGGGGGATTGGCCTCGATCGAGGACGTCCACCGCATCCTCGAGCCCGATTGCGCGGGCCTCGCCGGCGCCATCACGGGCCGGGCCCTCTACGACGGCCGCATCGACCCGAAGGAAGCGCTCGCCGCCATCGCGCGGGCGAAGGGCGCCCGGGCGGGGTGAGGCGGAGGGGTCCGTGGCGTGGTAGGATCATGGCCGCTTCCCGGAGGCCTCTGACCGCATGACGGCCGCGACCCGCAAATCCAGGCCCGCGCCTGCACGCTCGGCTCCCCTACGACCCACGACGGCCTATGCCGACGACATCTACGGCTGGGCGATGGAGCAGGCTGCGGCGCTCCGCGCCGGCAACCTCTCGGTCCTCGACCGGGAGAACCTGGCCGAGGAGATCGAGAGCGTGGGTCGCTCGGAGTTCAATCGCCTCGTCAGCTTCTACGCGCTGATCCAGCTTCACATGCTGAAATGGCAATTCCAGCCCGGCCACCGCAGCGCCAGCTGGGCGATCTCGATCGCGACGCATCGTCAGCACGTGATCGAGGTCTTCGGCGACAATCCGAGCTTGAAGTCGCGGCTCGACGAAGCCTTCGAGCGCGCCTACCGCCAGGCTCGTCTCGACGCCTTGCGCGAGACCGGTCTTGCCGCGACGACGTTCCCGGCGGCCTGTCCCTTCACGCGGGACGAGGCGATGTCGCGCCCCTTCCTCTACGAGTAGAGCCTCAGAACCGTGCTCAAGACCCGCATCATCCCCTGCCTCGACGTGAAGGACGGCCGCGTCGTCAAGGGCGTCCAGTTCCTCGAGCTGCGCGACGCCGGCGATCCGGTCGAGGCCGCCAAGGCCTACGACCGGGCCGGGGCCGACGAGCTCTGCTTCCTCGACATCACGGCGAGCCACGAGGCGAGAGGCATCCTGCTCGACGCGGTGAGCCGCACGGCGGAGGCCTGCTTCATGCCGCTCACCGTCGGGGGCGGCGTGCGCAAGGTCGAGGATATCCGCACGCTGCTGCTCGCCGGGGCCGACAAGGTGTCGATCAACACCGCGGCGGTGAACGACCCGGACCTGGTGGCGCGGGCGGCGGAAAAATTCGGCGCGCAGTGCATCGTCGTGGCGATCGACGCCAAGCGGGTCTCGGGCGAGGGCGAGGCCCCGCGCTGGGAGATCTTCACCCATGGCGGCCGCAAGCCCACCGGGATCGACGCGATCGAGTTCGCCCGCCTCGTGGCGGCGAAGGGCGCGGGCGAGTTGCTCGTCACCTCGATGGACCGCGACGGAATGCGCTCGGGCTACGACATCGGGCTCACCCGGGCGATCACCGATGCGGTCACCGTGCCGGTGATCGCGTCGGGCGGCGTCGGCGGCCTCGACGACCTCGTGGCGGGCGTGCGCGACGGGGGCGCGAGCGCGGTGCTCGCCGCCTCGATCTTCCATTTCGGCCAGCACACCGTCGGGGAGGCCAAGGCCCACATGGCGGCGGCCGGCCTCGCCATGCGGCTCGACCCGACGCCGTGACCGTCCGACCATTGCGGCCGGGACGGACGCGCGAAGCCGCTTGACCACCCGGCTCCGCCGGCCCCAGGGTTCGCGCACAACTCCAATGGCAGCCTGATGACCGCCTTCTCCCTCGCCGACCTCGACCGCATCGTCCGCGAGCGGGCCGCCGCCTCGCCGGAGGAGTCCTACACCGCCAAGCTCGTGGCCGGCGGGCCGGCGCGGCCGGCCAAGAAGCTCGGCGAGGAGGCGGTGGAGGCCGCGATCGCCGCGGTGCAGGGCGACCGCGACGGGCTGACCGCGGAGGCGGCGGACGTGCTCTACCACCTGCTGGTGGTGCTGCGCGCCGCCGAGGTGCCGCTGGAGGCCGTGATGGCCGAGCTGGAGCGGCGCACCGCCCAGAGCGGCATCGCCGAGAAGGCCGCGAGGAGGCCCGCATGAGCGAGGCGGGCATCAACGACCGGCTCGGGCCCGGCTCGGCCCCGACGCTGGGCGCGGCGCAGCTCGCCGCGAGCCTCGACGAGGCGACCGACCACCTCTCGCCCTACCGGGTCTTCTCCCGCGAGGAATGGGCGCACCTGCGCGCCGACACGCCGCTCACCCTCACGGCCGAGGACGTGATGCGGCTACAATCGCTCAACGACCCGATCTCGCTCGAAGAGGTCATCGCCATCTACCTGCCGCTGTCGCGGCTGCTCTCGCTCTACGTCGCGGCGACGCAGGGGCTGTTCAAGGCGACCCAGCGCTTCCTCCTCGCCGAGCGCGAGGTGAAGGTGCCCTACATCATCGGGGTCGCCGGCTCTGTCGCGGTCGGCAAGTCGACCACCGCCCGTGTGCTCAAGGCCCTGCTCGCCCGCTGGCCCAACACCCCGAAGGTCGACCTCGTCACCACCGACGGGTTCCTGTTTCCGAATGCCGAGCTGAACCGCCTCGGCCTGATGGAGCGCAAGGGGTTTCCGGAGAGCTACGACACCCCGACGCTGCTGCGCTTCCTCGCCGACATCAAGGCCGGCAAGCGCCACGTCGCGGCGCCGCTCTACTCCCACCTCGTCTACGACGTGGTGCCGGGGGAAACGACGGTGGTCGACCGGCCCGACATCCTGATCGTCGAGGGGCTGAACGTGCTGCAGCCGGCGCGCCTGCCGCGGGACGGCACCGCGATCCCCTTCGTGTCCGATTTCTTTGACTTCTCGGTCTATCTCGACGCGCACGAGGACGACCTGCATCGCTGGTACGTCAACCGCTTCCTGCGCCTGCGCCACACCGCCTTCCGCGATCCGCTGTCCTACTTCCGGAAATACGCGGAGATCAGCGAGGAGGAAGCGCTCAACACCGCCGACGGGCTGTGGAACCGCATCAACCTCCTGAACCTGCGCGACAACATCGTGCCGACGCGCCAGCGCGCCAGCCTGATCCTCGCCAAAGGCGCGAGCCACCGGATTGAGAGCGTGGCGTTGCGCCGGCTGTAGGGACGCCGCGCCGGTCATCCAGGCAAGGAAGCGCCCACGCCGAGTTCGAGACTTGGAGGTCGATGGCGTGGGCGCATGCCGATGAGCGAGGCAGTCCGCCCACTTTATGGGATCGGGGTGGAGCCGCCATCACCCGTTTGGGGGGAGGCTCAGGCCGGGCCGAGAGGGTCCGGGTCGTCGTCCAGCGGATAGGCCGCTTCGACCACGTAGGGCCCGCCGCCGACCGAATCCCGCGCCGAGTAGAGCGCCACCCGCCGGGCGGTGAAGGTCAGCCGCGGAAACACCGGCTGCATCGCGAGGTATTGCGCCACCCCGTCCGGGCCGGCGCCGCGCTTGAGCCGCGCCAGCGTCACGTGCGGCGTGAAGCGCCGGGTGTCCGGCTCCGCCCCGAGCTGGCGCAGGATGCGCTCGTGCTCGGCCTGTAGCTCCGCGAGGTCGGGATCGGGCACCACCCGGGCGAAGAGCGCGTGCGGGCGCTCGCCGCCGAAGCTCGCGAGCCCGTCGAGGGCGAGCGTCAGGGGAGGGCGGGGCTTGGCCTCGGCCAGGGCCGCGGCGATGTCCTCGGCCATGCCGCCGTCGACGTCGCCGATGAACCGCAGGGTGACGTGGTAGTCCGACGGCTCGACCCAGCGGGCGCCCGGCAGGCCGCCCCGGAAGGCCCCGAGCATCAGACCGGTCTCGGGCGGGACCTCGATCCCGGTAAACAGGCGCGGCATGGCGGCTACGCTCCCTTGCGCAGGCGCGTCAGAAACTCTTCCACGCTCGGCAGGATGCCGGAGACGATCCGCGCCACCCCGGCCTTGGTCGGGTGCAGGCCGTCGGGCAAGTTGAGGCTGCGGTCGCCCGCGATCCCGTCGAGGAAGAACGGGTAGAGGACCAGGCCGTAGCGCGCGGCGAGCCTCGGGTAGATCGCGTCGAAGCGCTTGACGTAATCGGGCCCGAGATTCGGCGCCGCCCGCATCCCAGCGAGCAGGACCGGGATGCCGCGGGCCTTGAGCCCGGCGACGATCGTGTCGAGGGCCTTCTCGGTCACCGCCGGGTCGGTGCCGCGCAGCATGTCGTTGGCGCCGAGTTCCAGGATCACCCCGTCGGTCCCGTCCGGCACCGACCACGCCACCCGGTCGAGCCCGCCGGTCGCGGTATCGCCCGAGACGCCCGCATTGGCGATCGTCACGGCATGGCCCCGCGCCTTCAGGGCGGCTTCGAGCTGTGCCGGGAAGGCGGCGTCGGCCGGCAGGCCGAGGCCCGCGGTCAGGCTGTCCCCGAGCGCGACGAGGGCGAGCGGGCGCTCGGCGGCGCCGAGCGGCGTGGTCAGGGTCATCAGCAGCGACACGATCAGAAATGCGAGCGCCGCGCGGCGGCCATCATGGCGGACCAGGGATGCACGGCCCATATCGGGCCGGCGGGCCGCCTGTCTTGCGTTGGTCCGTCCCACTCGTCACCTCCGGCCGCGACCGATCCGGTCGCCGCGTACAGATCGGCTCTTCGCGCATGACCGACAAGGCCACCGGACCGGCGATCGCGCTCCACGGCGTCGATCTCAGCCTCGGCCGCGGCGCCGCCCGGGTCCACATCCTCAAGGGGATCTCGCTCGACGTCGCCCCGGGCGAGGCGGTCGGCCTCGTCGGGCCGTCGGGCTCGGGCAAGTCGACCCTGCTGATGACCATGGCCGGGCTGGAGCGGCCGGATTCGGGGCGGGTGGTGGTGGAGGGCACGGACCTCGCCGGACTCGACGAGGATGCGCTGGCGCGCTTTCGCGGCCGGCGCATCGGCATCGTCTTCCAGTCCTTCCACCTCGTGCCGACCATGACGGCGCTCGAGAACGTCGCGCTGCCCCTCGAACTCGCCGACGCGCCCGATGCCCATGTCCGGGCGGCGCGGGAACTGGAGGCGGTCGGCCTCGGGCACCGGCTGCACCATTACCCGGCTCAGCTCTCCGGCGGCGAGCAGCAGCGCGTCGCCATCGCCCGCGCGATCGCGCCGGAGCCCGCGATCCTGGTCGCGGACGAGCCCACCGGCAACCTCGACGAGGCGACCGGCGCGCAGATCGTCGATCTGCTCTTCGCCCTCAAGCGCGACCGCGGCGCGACCCTGGTGCTGGTCACCCACGATCCCGGCCTCGCCCGGCTGTGCGACCGCACGGTGCGGCTGCGCTCGGGCCTGATCGACACCGCGGTGAGCGCGTAGGGACCCCCATGCACGGCAGCCTTCCCACGCTCCCCGGTGGTTGTCCTCCCGGTCCTCCCGCTGGGGCCGGTCGCCCGTCGCGCCTGCCCCTGACCCTGCGCCTGGCGTTGCGCGAGCTGCGCGGGGGCCTGCGCGGCTTCACGGTGCTGCTCGCCTGCATCGCCATCGGGGTCGCCACCATCGCGGGCGTCGCCTCGCTATCGCGCTCGCTCTCCGACGGGCTCGCCCGCGAGGGCCGGAAGATCCTCGGCGGCGACGTGACGTTCGGGCTGATCCACCGGGAGGCGAGCCCGCAGGAAAGGGTCTTCCTCGATGCGCGGGGCCGCGTCTCGGTGGTGGGCTTCACGCGCGCGATGGCCTCGGCCGGGGACAAGGGCGCGGCGCTGGTCGAGCTGAAGGCGGTCGGGCCCGATTATCCGGCGGTGGGCGATCTCGTCACCGAGCCGCCGCTGCCGGCCGCCGCGATCTTCTCGCAGGCGGACGGCGCCTACGGCGCCGCCGCCGACCCGGCGCTCCTCGCCCGCCTCGACCTCAAGCTCGGCGACCGCCTCACGGTCGGCGGGGCCGAGATCGTGTTGCGCACGGTGCTCACGAGCGAACCCGACAAGATCGCGGGCGGCATCGGCTTCGGGCCACGCCTGATGGTCTCGCTCGACGCGCTCAAGGCCTCGGGCCTCGTCCAGCCCGGCAGCCTCAACCGCTTCGTCTACCGGGTGATGCTGCCGCAGGGCGACGACGCGGCGGTCGAGCGGGTGATGGCCGAGGCGCGCCAAACCCTGCCGGAGGCCGGCTGGGAGATCCGCTCGCGGCTCAACGCCGACCCGCGGTTCGCCCGCAGCATCGAGCGCTTCACCCAGTTCCTGACGCTGGTCGGCCTCACCGCGCTCCTCGTCGGCGGGGTCGGCGTCGCCAACGCGGTGCGGGCCTTCGTCGAGCGCAAGCGCGCCTCGATCGCGACCCTCAAGAGTCTCGGCGCGCCGGGAAGCCGGGTGGTCGGCATCTACCTGACGCAGGTGATGCTGATTTCCGGGATCGGCATCCTTGCCGGCCTCGTCGTCGGCGCCGTGCTGCCCTTCGCCCTCGACGCCGCCTTCGGGTCGCTGCTGCCGCTCCCGCTCAACCCGACGCTGGTCCCGGGGGAACTCGCGGTCGCGGCCCTCTACGGGGTGCTGACGGCGCTCGCCTTCGCGATCGGGCCGCTCGGGCGCGCCCACGACGTCGCGGTGTCCGGGTTGTTCCGCGATACCGTCGATCCCGACCGGCGCCGGCCGCGGCCGCGCTACCTCGCGATCCTGGCGCTGGCGCTCGCCGGCCTCGTCGCGCTGGCGATCGCCACCGCCTACGACCGGTGGGTGGCGCTGATCTTCATCGCGGCGGCCGGGCTGGCCTTCGGGTTGCTCCGCCTCGTCGCCCTCGGGCTGATGGCGCTCGCCCGCCGCCTGCCGCGCCCGCGCCGGGCCGCGCCGCGGCTGGCGCTCGCCAACCTCCACCGGCCCGGTGCGCTCACCCCGTCGATCGTGCTCTCCCTCGGCCTCGGCATCACGCTCCTCGTCGCGCTCAGTCTGATCGACGCCAACATCACCCGGACGCTGACCCGCTCTCTGCCCGCCAAGGCGCCGAGCCTGTTCTTCCTCGACATCCCGGGCCGCGAGGCGGAGGCCTTCGACCAGTTCCTCGGCCGGGCCGCGCCGCGGGCCAAGATCGAGCGGGTGCCGATGATGCGCGGGCGGATCACCGCCCTGAACGGCGTGCCGGCGGGCCGGATCAAGGCCGGCGAGGATGCCGCCTGGGTGCTCGACGGCGACCGCGGCATCACCTACGCGGAGGATCTGCCGGACGGCTCGACGATCACCGCGGGGACGTGGTGGAAGGGCGAGGAGGCCGGCAAGCCCCTCGTCTCCTTCGACGAGCAGCTCGCCCGCAGCCTGAACCTCAAGGTCGGCGACACCGTCACGGTCAACGTGCTCGGGCGCAGCCTCACCGTCCCGATCGCCAACCTGCGCCACGTCGAGTGGCGCAACCTCGGCATCAACTTCGTGATGGTGTTCTCGCCCGGCACTTTCCGGGGGGCGCCGCACAGCGACCTCGCGACGCTGACCCTGCCGGAGGGGCCCGACGCCGCCCTGGAGGCCAGAATCCTGCGTGATGCCGCCAAGGAATTTCCCTCGGTGAGCAGCGTGCGGGTGAAGGACGCCCTCGATGCGGTCAACGACCTCGTCGGCAAGCTCGTCTTCGCGATCCGCGGCGCCAGCGCGGTGGCGGTGGCCACCAGCCTGTTCGTGCTCGCCGGCGCGCTGGCCGCCGGCCACCGCGCCCGGCTCTACGACGCGGTGGTGCTGAAGACGCTGGGCGCCACGCGGGGGCGGCTGCTCGCCGCCTACGCGATGGAGTACGGTGCGCTCGGCCTCGCCACCGCGCTGTTCGGGCTCGCTGCCGGCACGCTCGCGGGCTGGGTGATCCTGACCCGGGTGATGCGGCTCGACTTCGCCCTCGACCTGTCGGGCGCGGTCGTGGCGGCCGGCCTCGCGGTCGCCGCCGCCATCGTGCTCGGGCTCGCCGGCACCTGGCGCATCCTCGGGCAGAAGCCGGCCCAGTACCTACGAAATCTTTAGGGTTTTTAATCCATCTGCCGCCCTGCGGCGGATGGACGTTGCGTTTTGGCCGGCCTCGCCCGGTCAAGATTGGCTCACGCCCTTGTGCACCCCGTGGGCGCGCCACATATTCCGGTCAAGGCGTTCGGCCCCGCGAGGGACCGGATGCCGGCACGACGCAACCAGCGTCCGAGGGTCGCGTGAGAGCCTCGCACCGCATTCATTCACGCTAGAGAGCTTCCGAAGGAAACTCCCATGGCATTCGAGAACAGCCCGTTCCGGCAGGGCAACGCGACTGGCTACGGCGGCCCGACCGGCTACGCCCAGGGCCAGGTGCAGGTCGACCAGGGCCTGCGCGCGTTCATGCTCGGCGTATACAACAACATGATCATCGGCCTGGGCATCTCCGGGCTGGTGGCGGTCGGCATCAACAAGCTCGCGGTGGCGACCTCGTCGGCGGACGCGGTGGCGCGGATCGGCTCGATCCCGCTGACCAGCTTCGGCCGCACGCTCTACGCCACCCCGCTGATGTGGGTGATCGCGCTCGCGCCGCTCGCCTTCATTTTCCTGTTCTCGTTCCGCATGGAGCGGATGTCGGCGGCGACGGCGCGCACCACCTTCTTCGCCTTCGCGGCGGTGATGGGTGCGTCGCTGTCCACGCTGCTGATCCGCTACACCGGGGCGAGCGTCGTCCAGGTCTTCTTCATCACCGCGGCGGCCTTCGGCGGCCTGAGCCTCTACGGCTACACCACGACCCGCAGCCTCTCGGGCATCGGTTCGTTCCTGGTGATGGGCCTGATCGGCCTGGTGATCGCCAGCCTGGTCAACATCTTCCTGGCCTCGAGCGCGCTGCAGTTCGCGATCTCGGTCATCGGCGTCCTGATCTTCGCCGGCCTGACCGCGTACGACACGCAGAAGCTCAAGGAGATGTACCTTTACGGCAACTTCGACGGCGAGGCCGCCGCCAAGGTGTCGGTGTTCGGTGCCCTGACCCTGTACCTGGACTTCATCAACATGTTCCAGTTCCTGCTCTCGCTGATGGGCAACCGGAACAACTGAGCCGCGATCCCCGGGGGCGCCGATGCCCCCGGACGGACGAGACCAGAAGCCCCGGCCCGCAAGCGGCCGGGGCTTTTTTCGTGGTGCATCCGCGCATCCATTGACGCCGAAAAATCTCTGACTTACGTCAGAGAAATGCCGATCGATCCCACCAGCCGCATCCGCCGCTTCAACCGGGCCGTGACCGCCGAGGTCGGGGCTCTCGACACCTCGTTCCTCGGTCGCGGCCGGCCGCTCGGCGCCGCCCGGGTGCTGAACGCCATCGGGCACGGACGCGGCGAGGTAGGGCTCCTGCGGGACTATCTGGGGCTCGATTCCGGCCTGCTGAGCCGGTTCCTGCGCGGCCTGGAGGAGGAGGGACTGGTCGTCACGCTGCCCCACCCGGGCGATGCGCGGCGCCGGGTCGCGGCCCTGACCGAGGCCGGACGGCGGGAGTTTTCGGCCTACGAGGCCCTGTCGAACGACCGGGCGGCGGAGCTGCTCGCCCGCTTCCCGAAGGGCGAGGAGCTGTTGCGTGCCATGGACCTCGTCGCGACGGTGCTCGGCCGCGACCGGATCGCGATCGATGAGACCGATCCGCGCGGGGAGGCGGCCCTGCACTGCCTCACGGCCTATTACGCCGAGCTCGGACGCCGCCTCTCGACCGGCTTCGACGTCGCGCTCTCCCGCGACCCGGAGGCCGCCGACATGATGCGCCCGCGCGGCGCCTTCCTGGTCGCGGTCTCGGACGGGCTGCCGATCGGCTGCGTCGGGCTCAAGGGCAAGGGCGGCGACATGGCGGAGATCAAGCGGCTCTGGGTCTGCCCCTCCGCCCGCGGCCTCGGCCTCGCCCGCCGGCTGATGGAGGCCGCCGAGAGCGCGGCGCGGACCCTCGGGATCACCACCCTGCGGCTCGATTCGAACAGTGCGCTCACCGAGGCGCTGGCGCTCTACCGCCGCACCGGCTGGGTCGAGATCGACCGCTTCAACGACGATCCCTACCCGGATTTCTTCTTCGAGAAGCGGCTGTGACAAGGCCGCCTCGAGCATGTTTCGACGACGTGGATTCTGGTTCGTCGTAGACGATGCAGCAACAATCGAAGGCCTGGAAAGCTTCGTGATTGCAGTGCCACGGTACACGACCCCGGCCGGGAGCCGTGCCGCCAGGCTCCATGACCCATTGCACACCAATCCCTTTCCCGGACGACTGAAGCGAAGCGGAAAGAGATCCGGGATCCAGCACGAAAAGTCGCGAAGCGTCTCTGTGTCTGCGACGGTGCAACAGATTGAGCCGCTTCGCGGCATGTCTTCTGCTGGATCCCGGATCTCCTTCCGCTACCGCTCCAGTCGTCCGGGAAAGGGGGCGGAACGCCCGCGTGTCGGCCTCCACTTTCTCCAGTGTCGCGTACCGCGATTGTGAAGCGCTCCAGCCGGTCGCGGTCTGGGCTGGCATCCGGCACTCTCAGCCCCGCGCCCCGCGCAGGATCAGCCGGCTGCCCCGGACCTCGTAGGAGGCCAGGCGCTCCAAGAAGCTCATCCCGAGTAGGTTCACGCTCAGGGCCCCCGGGCGGGTGACCAGGGCGGAGACGCGGGTCTCGCCGATCGGGCCGACCGCCACCGTGTCGAGCACCACCGGGGCGGCGGCGGTGCGGCCGTTGGCGGTCTGGACCTGGACCCGGAAGGCGGATGGGGCCGGGTGCAGGCCGAGCGCCGCGGCGGTCTCGGCGGTGAGCACGACGGCGCTGGCGCCGGTATCGAACACGAAGGCGTGGCGCCGTCCGTTCACCGCCGCCTGGACGGTGAAGCCGCCATCGACCCGGCGGGCGATCGTCACCTCGTTGCCGGCGCCGGGGATGGGCTGGCCCGGGTCCATCTCGCCGAGGGTGCGGAACGCGAGGTCGCGGGCCTGGTCGCGGTAGACGTAGAGGGAGGCGAGCCCGGCGCCGACGACGCCCCAGACCAGGAGAGCGAGGACGCCCTCGCCGAAGCCGGTCCGGAACCGGTTCCCGACGCCGTTGAGGAGGAGCAGCGCGGCGGCGAACCCGCCCGCGAGCCCCGCCGCCTCGTCGGGGCGCAGGCCTGCAAGCTCGCGCCCGCCGACGGCGTTGAGCGCGTAGGCGCAGGCGAGCAGCAGGAGCCCGATGCCGACCGCGCCCGGCACCGGTCAGGCGACCACGGGGGCCGGGGAGGGCGCCGGCTCGGGCTCGGGATAGGCCGCGGCGAGCCGGGCCGGCAGTCCCGCCATGATCCGCAGCCGCTCCGGCTCGGCGAGGGCGCCCCAGGCGGCGATCTCGTCGCCGGTGCGGCCGCAGCCCTCGCACAGGCCGGTGACGGGATCGAGGACGCAGAGGCGGATGCAGGGGGAGGAGGCGGGCATCAGGCGGGAACCGCGATCACGAGGGCGAGGAGGGCGGCGATCTCGGCGGTCTGCTGGCACGCCCCGATGACGTCGCCGGTCTGGCCGCCGACGAGGCGCGCGGCCATCCGCGACAGCGTCCAGGCGGCCCCGAAGGCCAGGAGACCGGCGAGCGCGAGGCCGAGCCAGGGCAGGCCGAGGAGGCCGGCCGCGACGAGCACCGCGAGGCAGAGCGCCCAGGCGGTGGCGTGGGTGGCACCGCTCGGCCGGCCGACCGCGTGGGCGGCGCCGTCCGGCCGGGCCGGCGGCAGGCGGCAGAGCGGCCACAGGGCGGCGGTGCGAGAGAGCGCCGCGACCGCCAGCAGGGCGATCGCGACGCGCCAGCCGATCCGTTCGGCGAGCGTCGCCAGCGCCCCGATGCGCAGGGCACAGGACAGGACCAGGGCGGCGGCCCCGTAGGCGCCGATGCGGCTGTCGCGCATGATCTCGAGGCGCCGCGCCACCGTCAGGCCGCCCCCGAACCCGTCGGCGACGTCGGCGAGCCCGTCCTCGTGCAGGGCCCCGGTGACCAGGGTGGAGACGGTCAGCGCCAGGGTCGCGGCGAGGAACGGCCCGAGCCCGAGAGCGAGCCCGGCGGCGAGCGCGACCGCCCCCGGCAGGCCGATCACCACGCCGGCGAGCGGCAGCATCCGCGGCACGGTGCGGAAGTCGGGGGCGGCGTGCCGGTCGGTCTCGCCCGGCAGGGCCGGGACCGGCAGGCGGCTGTAGAAGCGCAGGCAGGCGGCGAGGTCGCGCAGCGGCGGCCACGGGCCGGAACGCGGCGGCGGCTCGAACTCGTCGTCGGCTTCGCCCGGCCCCGCTCTCACGCCCGTCGCCATCACACCACGCATCCCGACGCCCGAGGGCGATCCGTACGCCGGATTCGCGCCCACGCGGCATTTTGCTGTATCTGCTCGGCCCACGAAAGCCCACCGGGCGGGGAAGCCCCGCCCCGGCGGGGGAAACCCCGCGGAGCGAGAGAATCCATGACTGCCGACACGACCGACGCCGCCCCGTTCGACGACATCCGCCGCCTGCTCGCCACCATGCCGGGGCCGGACGAATCCGCCGCCGCCGAGGTCTCGGCCCGCGATTCCGTGCTGACCAAGCCCCCGGGCAGCCTCGGCCGGCTCGAGTTCCTGGCGGCCTGGATGGCGGCCTGGCAGGGCAAGGCGCCCCCGACCCTCGACCGGCCGCTGGTTTGCGTCTTCGCCGGCAGCCACGGCGTGGCGGCCCGCGGCGTCTCGGCCTATCCGTCCGCGGTCAACCGCCAGATGCTCGACAACTTCGCGGCCGGCGGCGCGGCGATCAACCAGATCTGCGGCGCCTACGGCCTCGGCTTCAAGGTGTTCGACCTCGCCATCGACATGCCGACCGGCGACATCACCACCGAGCCGGCGATGACCGAGAAGGCCTGCGTCGCCACGATGGCGTTCGGCATGGAAGCGGTGGCGGCGGGCACCGACGGGCTCGGCGTCGGCGAGATGGGCATCGGCAACACCACGGTCGCGGCCGCGATCTACGCGGCGCTGTTCGGCGGCGAGCCGGCCTCCTGGGTCGGCCGCGGCACCGGCGTGGACCAGGCGGGTCACGCCCGCAAGGTCGCGGCGGTCGAGGCGGCGCTCGCCTGCCACCAGGGCCATCTCGACGATCCCCTCGCCGCGATGGCGCGCCTCGGCGGGCGCGAGATCGCCGCCATGGCGGGCGCGATCCTGGCGGCGCGTCTCCAGCGGGTGCCGGTGGTGATCGACGGCTACGTCTCGACCGCGGCGGCGGCGCTCCTCCATGCGGTCGATCCCCGCGCCCTCGACCACTGCCTGGCCGGCCACGTCTCGGCCGAGGGCAACCACGCCGCGGTGCTGGAACGCCTCGGCCTGCGCCCGCTCCTCGACCTCGGCCTTCGCCTCGGCGAGGGCAGCGGCGCCGCCCTGGCGCTCGGGCTCGTCAAGGCGGCGGTGGCCTGCCACCGCGAGATGGCGACCTTCGAGCAGGCCGGCGTGTCGGGTCCGGTCGCCTGAGGCGGTCGGTCATGGGTTCGGAAGGGCCGGGGGCGCCTGCTCCCCGGCCCGGTTCGCCACCCGGATCTGCCACAGGCACAGGAGCGGCGTGACGACGAGCTCCATGCCGAGCGCCGCCAGCATGGTGAGCGACGGCACCCCGGTGAGCCACAGCCCGAGCAGCCGGGCGAGGCCGCCGAGCGCCACCACCATGGTCAGGAAGCGGAACAGCGAGGTCCGGCCCTCGATCGCCGGAATCGTCGACCAGAACAACAGGCCGATCCCGAGGAGCAGGCCCGACAGGTAGCGCAGGTGGCTGTCGGTCGAGATGTCGACGCTGCCGCCGCCGAGGCCGGCCTGGCCGAACAGCACGCCGTAGAGCCCGCCCAGCACCGGCACGAGCCCGGCCACCGCCACCACTCGCTGGAGCGCGCGCCTCTCCGCCTCGAAGGTCATCCGTACGGCCCCGCTCTCTGCCCGGTGGACAATCCGCCGGGCGGGCTGCGGTTCACCAATGGTGCAGCACCACGGCGTCGGCGAGGCAGCCCGGCTTCTCGCCGCCCTCGATCTCCACGGTCACGCCGTAGGTGGTGCGCAGGCCGCGCGGCGGCACGTCGAGGGCGGCGGCCACCCGCACCCGGCCGCGCAGGCGCGAGCCCACCACCACGGGAGCGGGGAAGCGGACCCGGTCGAGGCCGTAATTCAGGCTGAGCCGCAGGCCGTCGAGGCGCCTCACCCCGGCGATGAAGCGCGGCACCAGCGACAGGGTCAGGTAGCCGTGCGCCACCGTGGCGCCGTAGGGCGATTCCCGCGCCGCCCGCTCCGGATCGACGTGGATCCACTGGTGGTCGCCCGTCGCCTCGGCGAAGCGGTCGATCGTCGCCTGGTCGACGGTGATCCACTCGCCGATCCCGATCTCCTGCCCGATCGCCGCCTTCAGGGCCTCCGGCCCGTCGAAGATGTTCATGCGTCCCTCCCGTTTCGGCCATCCTAGGCCGCGTGGCCGGTCGCGGCCACGCTCGATCGGGGAGCGATGCCCGCGCACTCGGTGCGGGAGGGGCAGGGGGAAGGGCCCTGCAGCGCCGGGATCGAGCCCTGGGGGTATTCAGGCGCGTCACGCAGGAGCGCCGATATCATGTTGGAGGTGGCGACACAGGAAACCGGCGGATGCCGGTCTTTCGAGCGACGCCGGTCGCTCACCCGAGCCGCCAGTCGATCGGCTCCAGCCCCTTCTCCTCCAGCCAGGCATTGGCCTGGCCGAACGGCCGGCTGCCGCGGAAATCCGCCTTGCGGTTGAGGGGGGACGGGTGGCCGGCCTCCAGCACCAGGTGCTTCTCGCCGTCGATCAGGGCGGCGCGCTGGCGGGCCGGCGCCCCCCAGAGCAGGAAGGCGACCGCCGGGCGCGTCCTCGAAACCGCCTCGACCGCCTGGTCGGTGAGGGCCGACCAGCCGAGCTTCATGTGCGCGCCGGACTTGCCCGCCTCGACGGTCAACGCGGCGTTGAGCAAGAGCACGCCCTGGCGCGCCCAGCCCGAGAGGTCGCCGGAGGTCGGCACCGGGGCGCCGGTCTCCTCCGCCATCTCGGCGAGGATCACCTTGAGCGAGGCCGGCAGACGGCGCCCGCCGACATACGAGAAGGCGAGGCCGTGGGCGTCGCCCGGGGTCGGGTAGGGGTCCTGGCCGAGGATCACCGCCCGCACGTCGTCGAGCGGCGTCAGCGCGAGCGCGTTGAAGATGTTCTCCGGCGCCGGCAGCACCCGGGCGCCGGCCTCGCGCCGGGCGTCGACCGCCTCCGCCACCCGCTCGGCGCTGCCGTCCTCGAAGAACGGCAGGGCGAGCCAGGGCGAGCCGGAGGCGCGGAAACGGGCGAGCGCGCCCGCGACGGAATCGTCTGTCGGCATCGGACCTCGAGGATCAGCGGATCGTCAGGCGCCCGGTGCGGATGGTCAGGGGCGCGTTGGCCTGGATGTAGGACATCACCACGTTGGCGACGAGCGTGCCGTCGGTGGTGCCGACCAGGGTCTCGCCCTGGGCCAGCATGCCGTAATCGTTGCCGCCGCCGAGCATGAAGTTGTTGGCCGCCACCAGATAGGTCCGGGCGGGGTCGAGCGGCGTCTCGCCGACCGTGACCGCGACGACGCGCTGGCCCGCCGGGCGCATCGGGTCGACCGTGACGGCGATGCCCGAGACCTGGGGAAACCGCCCGGAGGGGCGTCCGATCTCGGAAAAGCCGTTCTCGAGGGCGGCGCGCAAGACCGCGCCGCTGATCCGCACCAGCACCGACGTGTTGCCGAAGGGCAGCTCGGTCCGGACGTCGCGGCGCGTCAGTTCGGTGCCGGCCGGGTAGAGCCGGTTGCCGCGGATGCCGCCGCCATTCATCAGGCCGATCTCGGCGCCCGCGGCGTGGCGCAGGGCGTCGGCCACGAGGTCGCCGAAGGCGCTCTCGCCCTGGCGTACCGCGCCGGTGCGGGTGTCGAGGGCATCGGTCACCCGGCCGAGCGGCTGGTCGAGCTCGCGCGACAGCTCGCCTTCGAGGCGTGCCACCACCGCCTGGACCTCGGGGTCGGGCTCGATCTCGGCGGTGTCGTGGATGCGGAAGGAGGCGCTCCAGGTCAGGGCCTTGCCGCTCCCCTCCGCCTTGACGTCGATGGCGGTGACGTACTCGGCGTCGTGCCCGGATTCGGCGAAGGCGGTGCGGCCGTCGTAGCGCAGCGCTAGGTCGTGGTCGTGGCCCGACAGCACGATGTCGGCGTGGCGGCTCGCCACCAGGGCCTCGTCGGTCGCCCGGTCGGTGTGACAGACCGCCAAGACCATCTCGGCCCCGGCCGCCCGGAGCGCCGTGGCCTCGCGGGCGAGCGTCGCGACGGCGGGACCGAAGGTCCAGTCGCCGGATTGCGACTTCGCCTCGGTTTCCGGGAGGGCGATGCCGACCACCCCGAGCTTGATGCCGCCGAGGGTCAGGATCGTCGACTCGCTCGTGCCCGGCACCGTCGTGCCGTCGGCCCGGCGCAGGTTGGCGGCAAAGACCGGAAAGGCCGCCTCCCGCATCCGCTCGAGGTAGACCGCCTGCCCGAAATCGAACTCGTGGTTGCCCGGCACGAACACGTCCGGCCGGATCAGGTTGGTGAGCGTGATGATGTGCCGCCCCTGGTCGATGCCCGACAGGAGCGAGGGCGAGAGCGTGTCGCCGGCATGGCAGACCAGGACCGGCCGGCCCCGCGCGCGCTCGGCCTTCACTACCGCGGCGAGCTTTGGAAAGCCGCCGCGGCCGTCCACCGCCCCCATCCGGTAGATGTCGTTGACGAGGACCAGGGTGAAGTCGACGTCGGGGGCCCGCGCGGCGGCCGGGGTCGCGCCGGCCAGCCCGGCGAGGCCGGCCCCGAGGCCGAGGGCGAGGGTCTGGCGGCGGCTGGGCGAGGTCATGCGGGGCTCCGGCAGCGGGGGACCGGCAGTGTCGCACGGGCATTCCGACGGTTGGATGTCCCGCAGCGACGCAAGCCCGGGTTTTCCCGCGCCGATCCGGCCCGGTGCAGCGTCGCGACACGTTGGTTCGCGCGGCCTTTGCGCTATGTACCCGGTCACCCGACGCGAAGACAGACGAGCCCGGACGCGCCATCCTGCCGGGCCGCAGCACAGACCGGACGATCATGAACGAGGTGACTCCGAACGCCACGCTCGCCCGCGGCGCCACTCCCGTCGGCCCGGCCGGTGCGGGTTCCGCCGGCCAGGCCGGAGCGCTGCCCGCCGGCCATCCGGCCGTGCGCTGGGGCCGGATCGGCGTGCTCCTGATGAATCTCGGCACGCCCGAGGGCACCAGCTACTGGCCGATGCGCCGCTACCTCAAGGAGTTCCTGTCCGACCGCCGCGTCATCGAGGTGCCGCGCGCGGTCTGGTGGCCGCTCCTCAACCTCGTTATCCTGACCAAGCGCCCCGGGCCGAAGGGCCGCGACTACGCCTCGGTCTGGAACAACGAGCGCGACGAGGGCCCGCTCAAGACCATCACCCGCGGCCAGGCCGAGAAGCTGCAGGCGGCGATGGGCGATAAGGTCGTGGTCGACTGGGCGATGCGCTACGGCAAGCCCGAGGTCGACCAGCGCATCCAGGCGCTTCTCGACCAGGGCTGCGACCGCATCCTCCTGGTGCCGCTCTATCCGCAATACGCCGCCGCCACCTCGGCCACCGCCTGCGACCAGGCCTTTCGCGCGCTGATGAAGATGCGCTGGCAGCCGACCGTGCGGGTCTCGCCGCCCTACCACGACGACCCGGTCTACATCGACGCGGTGGCGAGCGCGATCCGCCGCGACCTCGCCGCCCTCGACTTCGAGCCCGAAGTCATCCTCACCTCGTTCCACGGCGTGCCGAAATCGTACCTGATGAAGGGCGATCCCTATCACTGCCAGTGCGTGAAGACCGGCCGGCTGATCCGCGAGGCGCTCGGCTACTCGCCCGAGCGGATGCGGACGACCTTCCAGTCGCGCTTCGGCAACGAGGAATGGCTGAAGCCCTATACCGACGAGACCGTGAAGGAGCTGGCGGCGCAGGGCGTGAAGCGCCTCGCCATCGTGGCGCCCGGCTTCACCGCCGATTGCCTCGAGACGCTCGAAGAGCTCGACGGCGAGAACCGGCACTATTTCGAGGATGGCGGCGGCACCCACTTCGCCTACCTGCCCTGCCTCAACGACGGCCCGGAGGGCATGCGGGTGATCGAGCACGTCGTCGCCCGCGAGCTGAAGGGCTGGCTCGACTGAGCGGTGGACGGGCCGCTGCGTCCGTCGCGGCGGCTCCCAACGGCGTTTAAGCTCGGGCATGTCCGTCGCTCCCTTCCTCCTCGGCACCCTGCCGACCCCGATCGGCACGATGCTGCTGGTCTTCGACGAGGACGCGCGTTTACGCGCCCTCGACTGGTCGGACCACGAGGCGCGGATGCGGCGCCTGCTGCGGCTGCATTACGGGACCGCTTTCTCCCTGAACGAGGCCGCCCCGCCGCCCGCTCTCGCCGAGCCGATCGCGGCTTATTTCGCCGGCGATCTCCGGGCGATCGACCGCCTCGCGGTGCGCACCAACGGCACCGTGTTCCAGAGGGAGGTCTGGGCGGCGCTCCGGGCTATCCCGGCTGGCACGACCCTGAGCTACGGCGCCCTGGCGCAACGCCTCGGCCGCGACAAGGCGGTGCGGGCGGTCGGGCTCGCCAACGGCGCTAACCCGGTCGGCCTCGTGGTGCCGTGCCACCGGGTGATCGGGGCGAACGCAACGCTCACCGGCTATGGCGGCGGGCTCCACCGCAAGCAGTGGCTCCTGGCGCACGAGGGCGTGACGCTCGACGGGCGGCAGGGGAGGCTGGATCTGGGGTGAGGCGGTTTAGTCCTCGACTTGCCGTGCGATGAGGTCACGGTCTCCCCGAACTCCGATCAACTCGGACAGGATGCGAATTGCGTGCATCCTACCCGTCCCGCCCACGACCTCATCCTGAGGTGCTGCTGCTTGCAGCAGCCTCGAAGGAGGGCTCCAGGGATCGCGGCGATATCTGGAACCCTCCTTCGAGGTCGGTCCACCATCGTTGAACCGACACCTCAGGACGAGGTCGAGAATGGGAAGGGTTTTTGATCAGCAGATTGGTCACATCCCGCCTGGTGAGGTTACCATGCAGCGACTGACCGGAAAGACCTGCCTCATCACCGGCGCCGCCCGCGGCATCGGCCGCGCCATCGCGGCCCGCTTCCGGCAGGAGGGCGGCGAGGTCGTCGTCACCGACATCGAGGAGGCGAGCGGTACCGCGACCGCCGCCGAGATCGGCGCGCGGTTCATCCGCCTGGATGTCGCCCGGGAGGAGGATTGGCTGCACCTGGCCGAGGCCATCCCGGTCGCCGACGTGGTGGTGAACAATGCCGGCATCACTGGCTTCGAGGCCGGCCCGGTGGTCCACGACCCCGAACATGCGAGCCTGGAAGACTGGCAGGCGGTCCACCGCGTCAACCTCGACGGCACCTTCCTCGGCTGCCGCTACGCGATCCGGGCGATGAAGGCGCGGGGGCGAGGCTCGATCATCAACGTCTCGTCGCGTTCCGGCCTGGTCGGCATCCCGGCGGCGGCCGCCTACGCCTCGTCGAAGGCCGCGATCCGCAACCACACCAAGACGGTGGCGCTCTACTGCGCCCAGCAGGGCTGGGCGATCCGCTGCAACTCCCTCCACCCGGCCGCGATCCTGACCCCGATTTGGGAGCCGATGCTGGGGGAGGGCCCCGACCGCGAGGCGCGGATGGCCGCCCTGGTCGCCGACACCCCGCTCAAGCGCTTCGGGACGCCGGAGGAGGTCGCGGCGGTGGCGGCGATGCTGGCCTCGGACGAGGCCGCCTACATGACGGGGGCGGAGATCAACCTCGACGGCGGGTTGCTGGCGGGGTCGGCGGCAAGCCCGGGGTGATCAAATCCGCTCCGCTCGCCATCCCCTTCGGCAGACAGGCTAGCGCATCCACACATCTCGAGGGGGAAGCGTGAGCCTGCAAGCCCGCAGACCAGGGATGGCCGTAAGCTCCCGCAACGCGCAACCTGCCGTGTCGTGGGCCACGCTGCGACCCGACGGGACATCAAAAGTCCAGATCAGGTCCCCGTCGTACAGTCCGGACGACGCCAGGAACTGACCGAAACTCGGCACTCCCGAGAGCGACCTCTGCATCTCGGGCGATGCAAGAGGAGAGTCCGGAGCATCGGGCAAATCCAATGCAGGAGCGCGCTCATCCGCGAGGGCGGATCCGGCATCCGTCACGCCTCGCGATCGCAGCTCGCCCCGACGGAAAAGGGGCCGCCTTGCGGCGACCCCCTCCCGTCTCTCGAAGACTGGGTGGCTGGACTTAGAAGTCCATGCCGCCCATGCCGCCGCCGGGCATGGCCGGAGCAGCGCTCTCCTTCTTCGGGGCGTCGGCGACCATCGCCTCGGTCGTCACCAGCAGGCCGGCCACCGAAGCGGCGTCCTGCAGGGCGGTGCGCACGACCTTGGCCGGGTCGACGATGCCGGCCTGGATCATGTCGACGTACTCTTCGGTCTGGGCGTTGAAGCCGTAGGTCTCCGAGTCGCCCTTGTCGGTGATCTTGCCGACCACGATCGAGCCCTCGACACCGGCATTGCCGGCGATCTGGCGGATCGGGGCCTCAAGCGCCTTGAGGACGATCTTGATGCCGGCCTGGACGTCGGCGTTGTCGCTGGTGAGAGCGGCCACGGCCTTCTTGGCGCGCAGGAGAGCGGTGCCGCCGCCGGGGACGATGCCTTCCTCGACCGCCGCTCGGGTGGCGTGGAGGGCGTCGTCGACGCGGTCCTTCTTCTCCTTGACCTCGACCTCGGTCGCGCCGCCGACGCGGATCACCGCGACGCCGCCCGCGAGCTTGGCCAGACGCTCCTGGAGCTTCTCGCGGTCGTAGTCCGAGGTGGTCTCCTCGATCTGCGCCTTGATCTGCTGGACGCGGGCCTCGATGTCCGACTTCTCGCCGGCGCCGTCGATGATCGTGGTGTTCTCCTTCTCGATGCGGACGCGCTTGGCGCGGCCGAGCATCGGGAGGGTCACGTTCTCGAGCTTGATGCCGAGGTCCTCGGCGATCATCTGACCCTGGGTCAGGATCGCGATGTCCTCGAGCATGGCCTTGCGACGGTCACCGAAGCCCGGCGCCTTCACGGCCGCGACCTTCAGGCCGCCGCGCAGCTTGTTGACGACGAGGGTGGCGAGCGCCTCGCCCTCGATGTCCTCGGCGACGATCAGCAGCGGCTTGCCGGTCTGGACGACGGCCTCGAGCACCGGCAGCATCGCCTGGAGCGACGACAGCTTCTTCTCGTGGATGAGGATGTAGGGATCCTCGAGCTCGGCGATCATCTTCTCCGCATTCGTGATGAAGTACGGGGAGAGGTAGCCGCGGTCGAACTGCATGCCCTCGACGACGTCGAGCTCGGTCTCGGCGGTCTTCGCCTCCTCGACCGTGATGACGCCCTCGTTGCCGACCTTCTGCATGGCATGGGCGATCATCTCGCCGATGTCCTTGTCGCCGTTGGCCGAGATCGTGCCGACCTGGGCGATCTCCTCCGAGGCCGACACCTTCTTGGCGCGGCTCTGGATGTCCTTCACGGCGGCCTGGGTGGCGAGGTCGATGCCGCGCTTCAGGTCCATCGGGTTCATGCCGGCGGCGACGTACTTGGCGCCCTCGCGGACGATCGCCTGGGCCAGCACGGTGGCGGTGGTGGTGCCGTCACCCGCGATGTCGTTGGTCTTCGAGGCCACTTCGCGCACCATCTGGGCGCCCATGTTCTCGAACTTGTCGGCGAGTTCGATCTCCTTGGCGACGGTCACGCCGTCCTTGGTGATCCGGGGAGCGCCGAAGCTCTTCTCGATCACGACGTTGCGGCCCTTGGGGCCGAGCGTGACCTTCACGGCATCCGCCAGGATGTCGACGCCGCGCAGCATCTTCTCGCGGGCGTCAGAGGCGAAACGAACGTCTTTCGCTGCCATGGTGATTCCTCACTGTCGATCGGTGTTTCGGGAAAAACCCTCCGGCGTCGGCTTCCCGTGCGGGGCGCCGCCGTCAGGCTTCAGGGCATCTCAGGGGGGTGGGCTTACGCCAGCACGCCCATGATGTCGGACTCCTTCATGATGAGGAGGTCCTTGCCGTCGATCTTGACCTCGGTGCCCGACCACTTGCCGAACAGGACGCGGTCGCCGGCCTTGACGTCGAGGGGGGTCAGCTTGCCGGACTCGTCGCGGCCACCGGGGCCGACGGCGACGATCTCGCCCTCTTGCGGCTTCTCCTTGGCGGAATCCGGGATGATGATGCCGCCCTTGGTCTTCTCCTCGCTCTCGATGCGACGGACGACGACACGGTCGTGCAGCGGACGGAATTGCATGTGCTGCCCTCTTGCTTCGCAGAACGCATTGCGGTTGGTGCTGGCGCCGAAGCCGCCTCTCAACCGGGGCATTAGCACTCCCATCAGGTGAGTGCTAAGGCTGGCGTGGAGATAATCGGGCCGCGGGACCGAGTCAAGGCGCTGGCCTGTGGCACGTACGGCACAATCGGGCGGCTCGGGACAGCCGAACCCGCCCATCAGGAGCCCATCCGGTCATGATCACGCTGCACGGCCCGGAGGGCGTCGTCGCCGAGGGCCAGGCCTGCGCGGCGCGGCCCCTGCCGCCCCACGGCACCTGGCTCGACCTCGAGGATCCGAGCGAGGCCGAGACCGCGCTGGCCGAGACGGTGACCGGGCTCGCGGTCCCGTCCCGCTCCGCGCTCAGCGAGGTGCAGAATTCCCGCCGCCTCAACCGGCGCCGGGACGCCTTCTATCTCAGCACCCCGATGGTCTCGTTCCGGGACGACGACCTGAGCCTGCGCCCCCTCGGCTTCGTGCTGACGCCCGAGCGCCTGCTCACAGTGCGGTTCCAGCCGCTCGCCGCCTTCGACACCGTGAAGGCGCGCCAGGCCGAGCGCGACGGGCCGGCCTCCAGCGTCGAGACGTTCCTGGCGCTCAATGAGGAGCTGATCGACCGGATGGCCGACAGCCTCGAGACGATGAGCGACGAGCTCGATTCGCTCTCGACCCGGATCTTCACCTTCGACACCAGCGCCAACGGCCACGGCCGGCGCGAGGGAGCGGCCCCGAAGCGTCGCGACCTCGCCCTGCGGCGCCTGCTGCGCGCCATCGGCCGGCGCGGCAAGGCGCTGGCGAAGCTGCGCGCCTCGCTGCTCGGGCTGGGCCGCATCCTGCCCTACGTCGCGGGCGAGGCCGAGACTTGGCTCAAGGCCGAGGAGAAGGCCCGGTTCGAGAGCCTGCGCCTCGACGTCGCCTCGCTGGACGAGTTCGAGACGCGCCTCTCCGAGACGGTGCAGTTCCTGCTCGACGCCACCCTCGGCCTCATTAACATGGAGCAGAACAACACCTTCCGGGTGCTTACCGTCGTCTCGGTAATCGGCATCCCGCCGACCCTGATGGCGTCGGTGTACGGCATGAACTTCAAGCACATGCCGGAGCTCGACTGGACCTTCGGCTACCCGTTCGGGCTCGCGGTGATCGTCGCGAGCGCGCTGGTGCCGGCGGTCTACTTCAAGCTGAAAGGCTGGTTCTGACGCCCGCTCACCGCCTGGCCGCGAGCGCCGAGCCCGCGAGGATCAGCCCGGCGCCGGCGAGCGTCGCCACGCCCGGCACCTCGCCGAAGGCGACGTAGCCGAGGCCGATCGCCCACAGGAGGGCGGTGTATTCCATCGCGGCGAGCCGCGAGGCCTCGGCCTGCGCGTAGGCGCGGCTGAGCACCAGATGGCCGGCGACGCCCAGCAGGCCGACGAGGACGAGGAGCGCCCAGTCCGGGGCCGCGACCGGCGTCCAGGTCCAGGCGGCGGGCGCGGCCAGCATCGCGGCGGGGCCGGCATTCTGGATCGCCACGATGGTCACCACCGGGTCGTGGCGGGCGCGGGCGCGCAGCAGCACCATCGAGAGCGCGTAGGTCAGCGCCGAGGCGAGGATCGCGGCGATGCCCCAGGCCGAGCCGGCGCCGCGTTGCGCGCCTTCCGCCCCGACCTGCCCCGCCACCACGATCCCGACCCCGAGGAAGCCGACGACGAGCCCGGCCCAGACCGGCGGCCGCACCCGCTCGCGCAGGAGGAGCGCGGCAAACAGCGCGATGAAGATCGGGCTCAGGAACGAGAGCGCCAGCGCCTCGGCCAGCGGCAGCACCGACAGGCCGTGGAAGAAGCAGAGCGCCGTCGCGACGACCAGCACGGCTCGCAGCCCGTTGGTGCGCCAAGTCTCGGCCGAGGGCCAGCCGGGGCGCAGGGCGCCGAGCACGCCCGCCATCACGACGGTGCCGACGAGGTAGCGGGCGAACGCGATCTCGGTGACGCCGTAGCGGTCGGACAGGCCCTTGATGGTGGCGTCCATCAGGGAGAGGAGCCCGATGCCGAGGGCGGCGAGCAGGATCGCAGAGGCGGGGGAGGAGCTGGGACGCATGGTCTAAGCCGGATGGCCCGATGGGACCCGCAGCGCAAGGGCCGCGGCCGCCGGGCGCTTAGGCGTTTCCTTAAGGCGTCCGACCCATCCTCGATTCCGATCCGCGTCGCCCCAAGGAAGCCCGACCGATGCTGCATGAGGGTCCCGGCCAGACCGAGCGGGGGCGGCGGTGAGAATCGTCCTCGTCGCCGACCACGCCTACATCAACGGCGGCCAGGCCAAGGTCTCGCTGGAGAGCGCGATCGGGCTCGCCCGCCGCGGCCACGAGGTCGTGCTGTTCGCCGCCGTCGGCCCGGCCGATCCGCGCCTCGCCGAGGCCGGGGTGCGCACGGTGCTGCTCGGCCAGACCGACGTGACCAAGGCCCGCTCGCTCGCCGCCTTCGGGGTGCAGTGGCTGTGGAACGCGCCGGCCGCGGCGCAGCTGCGCGACCTCGTTGCCGAATCCGACCCGCGCGACACGGTGGTGCACGTCCATGCCTGGGCCAAGGCCCTGTCGCCCTCGATCGGGCCGGTGCTGCGGGCGAGCGCCGCGCCGGTGGTCTACACCGCGCACGAATACTACCTCGCCTGCCCGAACGGCGGCTTCTACGACTATCCGGTCGCCGCGACCTGCCACCGGGTGCCGAACGGGCCGGCCTGCCTGACCCACAATTGCGATTCGCGCACCTATCCGCGCAAGCTCCTGCGCGTCGCCCGCCACGCCCTGATGCGCCGCACCGGCCTCGTCGAGGGCATCGACGCGATGGTCATGATCAGCCGGCTGCAGCGCGAGGTGCTGGCGCCCTACCTGCCCGCGACGACGCGCTACTTCGACGTGCCGAACCCGGTCGACGTCGCGCCCCTCGGGCACCGCGCCGGACCGCCCGGCGACTTCGTGTTCGTCGGCCGCCTCTCGCCCGAGAAGGGGCCGGGGATCTTCGCCGAGGCGGCGCGGCTCGCCGGGGCGCGGGCGGTCTTCGCCGGCGACGGCCCGGCCCGGGCCGAGCTCGAGGCCCGATACCCCGAGGCGTCCTTCCTCGGCTGGCAGAGCCCCGATCAGGTGAAGGCGGTGCTGCGCGGCGCCCGCGCGCTCGTCTTCCCGTCGGTCTGGTACGAGGGCCAGCCCCTCACGGTGCTCGAATCCCTCGCCCTCGGCACCCCGGTGATCGTCAGCGACGTCTGCGCCGGCCGCGAGGCGGTGCGCCACGGCGAGAGCGGGCTGTGGTTCCGCTCCAACGATTCCCGCTCGCTCGCCGAGGCCATGGGCCACCTCGCCAACGACGCCACTGCGCTCCGGATGGGGCGCGCCGCCTACGACCTGTTCTGGGCCGACCCGCTGACCCTTGAGCGCCACCTCGACGGGCTGGAGCGAGTGTATCGCGACGTGGCGGGGCAGGAGGGGCGGGCGCGGCCCCTGGCACGGGCGGGATAGCCGGTCGCCGGCCGCGCTTCACCTCGGACGCGATCCGGGATCAAACCAGCGAATCACGCCGGACAGGACGCCCGGCACCCTGACGAGTGCGACACCAATGGCGGTCATCGCGGCCTTCGTGGTCAATGCGGTCCTGAACCTGGCCCTCGGCCTGCTCATCGCGCAGATCCTGGGGCCGGCGGATTTCGGCCGCTTCGCCCTCGGCACGGCCGGCGCGGTGGTGCTCAACATCCTGCTGTTCGAGTGGCTGCGCCTCTCGGCCACTCGGTTCTACTCGGAGCGGGTGCGGGCGGCCGAGCCGTGGATCCGTGCCATGCTCGACCGGGCCTACGCGGCCACCGCGATCGGGCTTGCCGGCGCGGCGCTCATGGCGCTGGCCGGCCGGCCGGCCTTCGGCGAGCCGGCCCTGCTGGCGGCGGCCGCGGCCGGGGCCGCGATCGGCATCGGGCTGTTCGACTACCAGGCGGCGCTGGCCCGCGCGCGCTTCGTCGGCGGGCTCTACCTGCGGCTGGTCCTGGTCAAGAACGGCCTCGCCCTCGTGATGATGGTCGGTACCGCCTGGACGACGCGGGACGCCGCCGCGGTGATGCTCGCCGGGGGCCTGAGCCAGTTCCTCGCCGCGTTCTTTGTCCACCGGGCGCTCGGCGACCCGCCGACCGCGCACGAGGCCGCCCGCCGCCGCGAATCCCTTCGCCTGTTCATGGCCTACGGCCTGCCGGTGGTCGCCGCCAACGTCGTCTACCAGTTGATGCCCTTCGCCAACCGCTCGGCGGTGGCCGCCGCCGCGGGATTCGCCGAGGCCGGCTACTTCTCGCTCGCGGCCGATATCGGCGGGCGGATCTTCAGCACGCTCGGGGCCGCCCTCGATCTCCTGCTGTTCCAGATCGCGGTTCTCGCCGCAGAGACCCGCGGCCACGAGGCCGGCGAGGAGCAGGTCGCCCGCAACGGCGCCGTCGTGTTGGCGCTGATCCTGCCGAGTGCTGCGGGCTTCTGGGCCGTGGCCCCGGCGCTCGAGGCGATCGCGGTGCCGGAGGCGTATCGCGGCCATTTCGTGGGCTACACGCTCCTCCTGCTGCCGGGCCTCGTCGCCCTGGCGCTGATGAACTTCGCCCTCAACCCGATCTTCCAGATCCGCCGCCGGACCCTGCCGCTGGTCGCCGCCGGCGGCCTCGGGGCGTTGGTGAACCTCGTCGCCGCCCTGGCGCTCGCCGGTCCCTTCGGCCCGGCCGGCATCGCGGCGGCGCAATCCCTCGGCTTCGTCGCCGCCCTGCTGTTCCTCGGCCTGCGGGCGCTGACCGGCCCCGGCCGCCTGCGGATGCCCTGGCGCGATCCGCTGGCCGTCGTGCTCGCCACCGCGGCGATGACGGCCGCGCTCCTGCCCCTGCGCGGCCTCGCGCCCTGGCTCGCCCTGCCGGCCTGCCTCGGCGTCGGCGGCCTCGTCTACGGCGCCCTGGTCTGGCGCTTCGACATCGCGGGCCTGCGCAGCGCGGTGCTCGCGCGCGTCGGCCGAGGTATGCCGGCGGCTTGAGGCCGTTGCCTTGGCCCCAATTCATCAACGCCGCACCTGCTTGCAACCGGCTCCGGTTGCCCGCAATGATCCGCGCCCCGATCCTCGCGCTCCGGCGCGACCCTGGCCCAGCCCGAGCGAGCCCCGCGATGAGCACCTACCAGCCCCGCAGCGAGGCCGAGGCCGCGACTCTGATCGGCGAGGCGGCGGCGCGGCGCGAGCGGCTGCGGCTCGTCGGCGGCGGCACCCGGGCGGGGATCGGCCGGCCTGCGCAGGACGAGGCGACGCTCTCGTCGGCGGGGCTGACCGGCATCACCCTGTACGAGCCGGCCGAGCTCGTCATCGCGGCCCGGGCCGGCACGCCGCTCGCCGAGGTCGAGGCGCGGCTCGCCGGGGGCGGCCAGATGCTGCCCTTCGAGCCGATGGACCACCGCCCGCTGTTGGGTTCGACCGGCGAGCCGACGATCGGCGCGGTCGCCGCCGGCAACGTCTCGGGCCCGCGGCGCATCGCCGGGGGGGCGGCCCGCGATAGCCTGATCGGCGTGCGCTTCGTCAACGGGCGCGGCGAGGCGGTGAAGTCCGGCGGCCGGGTGATGAAGAACGTCACCGGCCTCGATCTCGTGAAGCTGATGGCCGGTTCCTGGGGCACGCTCGGGTTCCTCACCGAGGTCACCTTCAAGGTACTGCCCGTGCCCGAGCGCACCGCGACCCTGGTGCTCGCGGGCCTCGACGATGCCCGCGCCGTCGAGGCGATGAGCGTGGCGCTCGGCTCGCCGTTCGAGATCACCGGCGCGGCGCACCTGCCGGAGGGGATCGACGGCCCGGCCCGCACGCTCCTGCGCATCGAAGGCTTTTCCGCCTCCGTCGATTACCGCCTCGGCCAGCTCACCCGCCTGTTGCGCGGCTTTACCCCCCCGGCGACGCGGGAGGGGGAGGAGGCTGCCTCGCAGTGGCGCGCGGTGCGCGACGTCCTGCCCTTCGCCGGCGGCGACGAGGCGGTGTGGCGCCTCTCGACCGCGCCGGGGCGCGGACCCGCCGTCGCGGCGGCCATCGCCGCGGCGCGCCCGGCGCGCTGGTTCTACGATTGGGGCGGCGGCCTGATCTGGCTCGCTACCCCGGCGACCGGCGATGCGGGGGCGGAGGTCGTCCGGGCGGCCCTCGCCCCGGGCGGTCACGCCACGCTGGTGCGGGCGCCCGATGCGGTGCGCGCCGCGGTGCCGGTCTTCGAGCCCCTGTCCGAACCCCTGATGCGGATCACCGCCGGCCTCAAGGCCGCCCACGATCCCGCCGGCCTGTTCAACCCGGGGCGGATGTACGCCGGAATCTGAAACCCGACCCCCATCACCGAGGGAGCGGCCCCCGGCCATGAGCGTCATCTCGCATGTCTGCCTCGGCACCGCCGACCTCGCCCGCGCGGTTCCGTTCTATGCCGCCCTGTTCGAGGAGCTGGGCCTCAGGCTCCGCTTCCACGAGCCGGAGAACGGATGGGCCGGCTGGATGCCGCGCGACGCCGACCGGCCCCTCGTGATCGTCGGCCGGCCGTGGGACGGCGATGCCCCGAATCCGGGCAACGGGCTCATGACGGCGCTGACCGCCCGCTCGCGGGCCAGCGTCGATCGCTGCCATGCCCTGGCACTGGCGGCGGGCGGCACCTGCGAGGGGCTCCCCGGATTGCGGCCGCATTATCATCCGGCCTATTACGGCGCCTACTTTCGCGATCTCGACGGCAACAAGCTCTGCGAGGCGTGTCACGAGCCCGAAGGGGGTGTGTGACGGCCCGGTCCGCTGCTACGGGAGAGCCGCCGCGACATCCGTGAAGCGGACCTGATCCTCGCTCATGCGTTGCCGCCCTCGATGACCTTTCGCCTCGCCCACCTCACCGACCCCCATGTCGGCCCGCTGCCGCGCCCGCGGCTGCGCCAGCTGATGAGCAAGCGCGCCACCGGCTGGGTGAACTGGAGCCGCGGCCGCAAGCTCACGCACGACATGGAGATCCTGGCCGCCCTGGTGGCCGACCTGCGCGCGAGCGCCCCCGACCACATCGCCTGCACCGGCGACCTGTGCAACATCGGCCTGCCGAGCGAATGGGAGACCGCCCGTACCTTCATGGAGGCGCTCGGCGAGCCCGGCTTCGTCAGCTTCGTGCCCGGCAACCACGACGCCTACGTGCGCGGCTCGCTCAAGGGCCTCCTCGACGCGGTCGGCCCCTGGACCCGGGACGATGCCGGCGGCGAGAAGGCGTTTCCCTACCTGCGCCGCCGGGGACCGCTGGCCCTCGTCGGCCTCTCCTCGGCGATCCCGACCGCACCCTTCGTGGCGAGCGGGCGCCTCGGCTCCGACCAGATCCGGGCCGCCGAAACGATGCTCCGGGACCTCGCCGCCGAGCCCGAGCGGCCGTGCCGGGTGGTGATGATCCATCACCCGCCGCATGTCGGCGGCGCCAAGGCGGGGCGCAACCTCACCGACGCCCACGCCTTCGAGGCGATGATCGGCCGGGTCGGCGCCGACCTCGTGCTGCACGGCCATAACCATGTCGGTTCGGTCGCCTTCGTCATGTCCCCGGGGGGGCGGCGCGTGCCGGTGATCGGCGCGCCCTCGGCCTCGGCCCGGGGCGGGGCGCTCAAGCACTGTGCCGGCTACCACCTCTACGAGATCGAGCGCACCGCCACCGGCTTCTCCCTCACCGCGACCCTGCGCGGCCTCCTGCCGGAGGGAGGACTGGGCGATCTCGGCACCCTAACCCTCAAGGGGTGACCCTTTCGGCGGGATGATCCTCCCGGGATGAGGCCTCGCGGGACCGCAGCCGGGGCCCGAAGGGCCATTTCGACGCGGCACTTCGCGAGACGCTGCAACGGACCCTCGAGCAGGAGGGACCGCAGCGCCAGCCGATCGGCTTCATGCCGCCGCGACAGGCCGCGGAATCGGCGAATCCGCCGCCCGCCGGCCTGTGGCGCGGATGCACCATGGACCGTCCGGCGATTGTTTCCGCCCTGTTTTCGCCACAGCCCGGCGGCCAACCCGTTCGACGTTAACCGAACGGGAGGGGACGATGACCCGACTGACCGCGCCGCGGCGCCTGCTGACACCGCTCCTGACGGCGGCCACGCTTCTGAGCCTGGCGGCACCGGCCCACGCCATCAGCCTGCTCGACCGCGGGCCGATCGCCGACTTCCTGACGGTCTTCCGCCAGCAGGGCGTGCCGCGCCAGACCATCGGCTGGAACAGCCCCTACAAGCCCGGCACGGTGGTGATCTCGACCAGCCAGCGCCGGCTCTACTACATCCTGCCGAACCAGGAGGCGGTCCAGTACGGCGTCGGCGTCGGCCGCGAGGGCTTTTCCTGGTCCGGCACCAAGACCGTGACGATGAAGAAGGAATGGCCGGCCTGGCGCCCGCCCGAGCAGATGATCAAGCGCCGGCCCGACCTGCCGCGCTACATGGCCGGCGGCAACGACAACCCGCTCGGGGCCCGGGCGCTCTATCTCGGCTCCTCGCTCTACCGCATCCACGGCTCGAACGAGCCGGAGACGATCGGCGCGGCGGTGTCCTCGGGCTGCATCCGCATGACCAACCGGGACGTGATCGACCTGTATGGTCGCGTGAAGGTGGGCACGAAGGTGGTGGTGCTGCCGTAGGGTTCGTCTGGTTTTCGTTGAGCGAAGCGGCTCTGTCGGCGCAAACGCCGACAGAGCCGCTTCGCTCCAGGCGTTAAGACGTCGAGGCCTACACCGCCACGACCTTCCCCGGATTCATGATGTTATCCGGGTCGATCGCCCGCTTCAGCACCCGCATCAGGTTCAGCGCCTCGGGCCCGTGCTCGAGCTCCATGAAGTGCATCTTCTTCTGGCCGATGCCGTGCTCGCCGGTGCAGGTGCCCTCCATGGCGACGGCGCGGGCGACCAGGCGCTCGATGAAGCCGGAGACCCGGGCGATCTCGTCGGGGTCGTCCATCATCACCAGCGGCGCGGTGTGGAAGTTGCCGTCGCCGACATGGCCCGCGATCGGCGCCGTGATGCCGCATTCGAGGATGTCGCGCTTGGTCTCGTCGACGCATTCGGCGAGTCGCGAGATCGGCACGCAGACGTCGGTGGCGATGACCTTGGCGCCCGGCCGCATGCCGACCGCCGCCCAGTAGACGTCGTGACGGGCCTGCCAGAGGCGGGTGCGCTCCTCGGCCTTCGTCGCCCACTCGTAGGGCCCGCCGCCGAACTCGGCCGCGATCTCGCCGAAGCGCTCGGCCTGCTCGCGCACGCTGGCGTCGGTGCCGTGGAACTCGACCAGCAGGAGCGGGGTCTCCGGCAGGGTGAGCTTCGAGTAGGCGTTGCAGGCCGCGACCTGGACCTCGTCGAGGAGCTCGATGCGGGCCACCGGCAGGCCGGACTGGATCGTCACGATGACGGCGTCGCAGGCCGCCTTGATGCTCGGGAAGGGGCAGACGCCGGCGGAGATCGCCTCCGGGATGCCGGCGAGCTTGAGGGTCAGCTCGGTGATGATGCCGAAGGTCCCCTCCGAGCCGACCATCAGCCGGGTCAGGTCGTAGCCGGCCGAGGTCTTGCGCGCCCGCGGGCTGGTGCGGACGACGTCGCCGTTCGGCATCACGACGGTGAGCGACAGGACGTTGTCCTTCATCGTGCCGTAGCGCACCGCGTTGGTGCCCGACGCTCGCGTCGCCGCCATCCCGCCCAGCGAGGCATCGGCGCCGGGGTCGATCGGGAAGAACAGGCCCTGGTCGCGCAGGTGCTCGTTCACCGCCTTGCGGGTGACGCCGGGCTGGACCACGCAGTCGAGGTCCTCGGCATGGACCGCCAGGACCTTGTTCATCCCGTTCATGTCGATCGAGATGCCGCCGTACGGCGCGTTGACGTGGCCCTCCAGCGACGTGCCGGTGCCGAAGGCGACGACCGGCATCTTGTGCGCCGCGCAGACCCGCACGATCGCCTGCACGTCCTCGGTGCTCAGGGCGTAGACCACCGCGTCCGGCGGCTGGTTGGTGACCCAGGTCAGGGTGCTGGCATGCTGCTCGCGCACCGCCTGCGAGGTGACGACGCGGTCGCCGAACTGCGCGATCAGCTCGCGGATCACCGCCTCGACGGTCTCTGGGCTCGGGCGCTCGCGCGACGGGGTGGGGCTCAGGGCGTTCATGGCGGTGTCGACTCCCGAAACGGACTGGCGGGCGCCGTGGGGAAAGTGCGTCCCGGCCTTGTGCCGGCCACCCTATCAGGCCGGATCCCCACGGCATATCCGCCGGATCGGTCACGGAGAAGTGCGCTGCGGGGGTGGCTCCTTGACCCAAGGTGCAAGGCGGGCGGGGGTGCATCCCGGGCCCGAGCGTGGTACGTGCCTGGGCGCCCTTGTCATCCCGCGTGCGCCATCGGGAGCCCCACAATGGCAGACGACCGCCCCGCCTCGATCTTCTTCTTCGCGCCGTTCGTGTCGTCCACGATGGTGATCGAGCCGGGATGGATCGATTACAACGGCCACCTCAACATGGCGTATTACCACGTCCTGTTCGACCGGGCGGTGGACGAGGCGTTCGGCGTCGTCGGCCTCGGGCCGGACTACATGGAGAGCGGACGCGGCACGACCTTCGCGGCGGAAGTACACGTGCGCTATCGCCGCGAACTGGTGCTCGACGACCCGATCCGGGTCACGCTGCAGCTCATCGCCTTCGACGAGAAGCGGCTGCACTTCTACTCCGAGATCCGCCACGCGACCGAGGGCTGGGTCGCCGCCTCGTCGGAGAATCTCTCCCTCCACGTCGATCCGGAGACGCGGCGCGTCGCGCCGTTCCCGGAGGACATCCAGGCCAACCTCGCGGTCATGCTCGGCTCGCATGCCCGGCTGCCGCGGCCCGACGATCTCGGCCGTGTGATCGGCATCCCGGCCCGCGGCCACCACCGTCCGGACACCATGGCCTTCGCGGCCGCCGGCGCCCGGGTCCGTCACTGACGCCGGACGGCCGCCGGCTCAGCGCCGCACGCCGAGCGGGGGCAGGGGCGCCGGAGGCAGGCTCTGCTGGCGCTGGATCTGGCCCTGGAGCTGGTTGGTCTCGAAGCGGTTCTGCTGCTGGATGCCACGGATCTCGCCGCTGCTCTCGATCGAGCGGTTGATCCCCTCGACCCGCTGCTGGGCGCGGTTCACCGGGGCCTGGTTCTGGGCCAGGGCCGGGAGGGGCGCCGCCATGGCGGCGAGGATCAGGAGGCTGTGGGCGCGCATCGGGGACCTTTTCCGCGGACGAGACCTGTCAGGTGGGGACGACGCGGCGCCTGCTGCAAGGTTCCTCCCCGCAAGGTTCCTCCCCGCAAGGTTCCGGGTCCCGCGGAGACCCGCCGGCATCCGGCTCCCATGCGTCCCGCACCCTCGACGCCGTTCGCGTTTTGGTCCAGTGATGCCGGCATGACTCGCGATATCGCCGGGACCGGCTCCACCTCGATCTCCGCCCGCGCCCGCGCCGCGGTGGTGCCCCAGGGCGTCTCCTACCTCGACGGGCTGAACCCGGAACAGCGCCGCGCCGTCGAGGTGACGGACGGGCCGATCCTGGTGCTGGCCGGCGCCGGCACCGGCAAGACCCGGGTGCTGACCACGCGGATCGCCCACCTGATCGCCACCGGCCGCGCCCGGCCCTTCGACATCCTGTCGGTGACCTTCACCAACAAGGCCGCCCGGGAGATGAAGGAGCGCATCGGCGCGCTCATCGGCGCGGCCGGCGAGGGGATGCCGTGGCTCGGCACCTTCCACGCCATCGGCACCAAGATCCTGCGCCGCCACGCCGAACTCGTCGGCCTGCGCTCCGACTTCACGATTCTCGGTACCGACGATCAGCTCCGGCTCCTCAAGCAGGTGATCGCGGCGGCCGACCTCGACGAGAAGCGCTGGCCGGCCCGCAGCCTCGCCGGTACGATCGACGGCTGGAAGAACCGCGGCCTTTCCCCCGAGCAGGTGCCGGCGGGCGAGGCCTCGGCCTTCGGCTTCGGCAAGGGCGGGGCGCTCTACGCCGCCTACCAGGAGCGGCTGAAGTCGCTCAACGCGGTCGATTTCGGCGACCTGCTGCTGCTGTGCCTGAAGCTGTGGCGGGAGAACCCGGACATCCTCACCAACTACCAGCAGCGCTTCCGCTACATTCTGGTCGACGAGTACCAGGACACCAACGTCGCCCAGTATCTCTGGCTGCGGCTCCTGGCGCAGGGGCACCGCAACGTCGCCTGCGTCGGCGACGACGACCAGTCGATCTACGGCTGGCGCGGCGCCGAGGTCGACAACATCCTGCGCTTCGAGCACGATTTTCCGGGTGCCCTGGTGGTGCGGCTGGAGAACAACTACCGCTCGACCGGCCACATCCTGGCCGCGGCGTCCGTGCTGATCGCCCATAACGAAGGGCGGCTGGGCAAGACCCTGCGCACCGACAGCCCGGAAGGCGAGAAGGTCACGGTCACCGGCGCCTGGGATTCGGAAGAGGAGGCGCGCCTCGTCTGCGAGGAGATCGAGAGCCTGCAGGCCAAGGGCCACAAGCTGTCGGAGATCGCCGTGCTGGTGCGGATCTCGGCCCAGATGCGCGAGATCGAGGACCGCTTCGTCCAGCTCGGGCTGCCCTACCGCGTCGTCGGCGGCCCGCGCTTCTACGAGCGGGCCGAGATCCGCGACGCGCTCGCCTATCTGCGCATCGTCGCCAACGGCTCCGACGACCTCGCCTTCGAGCGGATCTTCAACACGCCCAAGCGCGGCCTGGGCGACGCGACCCTCCAGGCCCTGCACGGCCTGGCCCGCCGCGCCAACGTGCCGCTGCTCCAGGCGGCCCGCATGATGAGCGAGACCGAGGAGCTGAAGCCCAAGCCCCGCTCGACGGTGCGCGCCCTGTGCCAGAGCTTCTCCCGCTGGGCCAAGCTCCTGGAGGACCAGCCGCACACCGAGGTGGCCCAGACGATCCTGGAGGAATCCGGCTACACCGAGATGTGGCAGAAGGAGCGTACCGCCGACGCGGCCGGGCGGCTCGAGAACCTGAAGGAGCTGGTGCGCTCGATGGAGGAGTTCCCGGACCTCGCCGGCTTCCTCGAGCACGTCTCGCTGGTGATGGACGTCAACGAGGCCGAGGGCGGCGACCGGGTGAGCCTGATGACGCTGCACGCGGCGAAGGGGCTCGAGTTCGACACCGTCTTCCTGCCCGGCTGGGAGCACGGGCTGATGCCCAACCAGCGCGCCCTCGACGAGAGTGGGCGCGCGGGCCTGGAGGAGGAACGCCGCCTCGCCCATGTCGGCCTCACCCGGGCGCGCAAGCGGGCCAAAATCTCGTTCGCGGTCAACCGCCGCATCCACGGCCTGTGGTCCTCGACCGTGCCGAGCCGCTTCATCGACGAATTGCCCGAGGCGAGCGTCGAGGTGCGCGACGCGCCGGCGAGCTTCTCGCAGGGGCCGTCGCGCTTCGACCGCCAGGCGCCGGCCTTCGGCTCGTCCTACTCCACCCCGGGCTGGCAGCGGGCGCAGGCCCAGACCGCCGGCCAGGACCGCTACGGCCAGGGGGGTTTTGGCGGGGGAGGGCGCAGCACCTCGCCCGGCCGGCGCGGGCCGCAGCAGATCGAGGGGACGCTGGTGGCGAAATCCACCGGCACGCCGTCCGCCTTCGAGGCCGGGGCGCGGATCTTCCACACCAAATTCGGGCCGGGCTCGGTGGCGGCGGTCGACGGCAACAAGCTCACCGTTGACTTCGACAAGGCCGGCCGAAAGATGGTGCTCGACAGCTTCGTCCAGCCGGCCTGACGCCGGCGGGGAGGGGCTTCGAGGCAGACCGGGAGCGGCGATCAGGTGGCGACCTCGACCGGCCCGCGGATCGCATCGATCCGCATCGACCGTCCCGGCCACTGCGCCGCTGTGTGGTTTTCATCACAATTTGCCGTTCCGTACCGGCCCCGCGCCGTTTCGCAACGGCATGGTGCGGCGCGACAATTGCTCGTTCATCATCCTCTGCTTACCCTGACGGTCGAAACAGGCGGACTTGTCCACCGCCTGCGTCAACCCCGTCCGGAACCGTCGCGGCCTCCCGAGGCTTAAAGCCGTCAGAACAACGCAGGAGAACAGGGACACGAGAGGGCACACGACAATCGGCACCGCAAGTCCAGTGGGAGTGTTGATCCGTGAAGAGACGACGCGCACGACTTGAACTGGTTGATGACCGCCCGATCCGAGTGCACCGCACTCGCTTCGAGGAAGAGCGCAACCCGCCACCGATCCAGCCGATGACGGCCCGCCAGGCCGAATATCTCGACGCCCTTGGTTCCCACCCGCAAGTCATCGTCCTCGGCCCTGCCGGGACCGGCAAGACCTACATCGCCGGCACCCGCGCCGCCGACCTGCTGCGCCAGCGCCGGGTCGCCAAGGTGGTCATCACCCGGCCGAACGTGCCCTCCGGCCGCTCCCTCGGCTTCTTCCCCGGCAGCATCGAGGAGAAGATCGCCCCCTGGGTCGCTCCCCTCACCGAGACCATGAAGGAGCGCATGGGGGAGGGCGCCTTCGAGATCGCCGTGAAGGCCGGAGACATCGAGGTCGTGCCGTTCGAGGTGATGCGCGGCCGCACCTTCAAGAACTGCCTGGTGATCCTCGACGAGGCCCAGAACACCACCCCGGCCGAGATCAAGATGTTCCTGACCCGGATCGGCGACGACACCCAGGTCATCATCAACGGCGATGTCTCGCAGACCGACCTGCGCGAGACCTCGGGCCTGCGCACCGTGATCCATCTGGTGAAGAGCCGGATGATGCCGATCCCGATCGTGGAGTTCGGCCTCGACGACATCGTGCGCTCCGGCATCTGCGCCGAGTGGGTGCGGGCCTTCGAGGAAGCCCGCGTCTGACCCGGAAGGCCAGCCCGTCCGGTCGTCGGGACCGGGCGGGCGCGCTGCCCACATCAGCCCGCGGGGCGACGTGACCGTCTCGCGTCAGACCCGCTTCAGCCGCACCCCGAACAGCCGTAGCGCCACGAGCAGGGTCGCCGCGTAGGCGACGAGCCCGGCGGCGCCGAGCGCGGACAGCACCGCGAGGTCGCGGAAGCGCGGCAGCGCCGGCATCAGGCCGTCGATGAGGGGTAGGCCGCCGAGCGTGCAGCCGGCGAGCACCACGCAGGCCGCCAGCACCCCGCCGGCGGTGACGATCAGGGTCCGGCTCGGCGCGGTCCAGCCGCGGCCGTAGGCGAGGCAGAACAGGATCAGCACGTTGACCCAGACCCCGGCGGCGGTGGCGAGCGCGAGGCCCATCACCCCCAGCGGTCCCGTCAGCATCACCTTCAGGCCGACATTGACCGCGACCGCGGTGAGCGAGGCGACGACCGGCGTGCGGCTGTCCTGGCGGGCGTAGAAGCTCGCCACGATGCTGCGGATCAGCACCGCCGCCGGCAGCGCCAGCCCGTAGGCGGCCAGCACCGCGCCCGAGCGGGCGGCCGCCTCCGCGTCGAAGGCGCCGCGCTGGAACAGCGCGGTCATGATCAGGTCGGGCACCAGCAGGAACGCCACCGCGAACGGCGCCGAGAGGGCGAGCGAGAAGCCGGTGGCGCGGTTCTGCGCCGCATGCGCCCCGTCCTGGTCGCCCGCGGCGATGCGCCGACTCATTTCCGGCAGCAGCACCGTGCCGGCTGCGATGCCGATGACCCCGAAGGGCAACTGGTAGAGCCGGTCGGCGTAGTAGAGCGCCGAGACCGCGCCGGTCGGCAGGAACGAGGCGATGATCGTATCGGCGAACATCGCGATCTGCACGCCGGCCGAGCCGATCACCGCCGGTCCCAGCATCCGGAAGAACCGGCGCATTCCGGCATCGCGCAGGGTCGGGCGCACCAGCGACGGGGCGAGCCCGGCCCGGCGCGCATCGGCCCAGACCAGCAGGAATTGCAGCACGCCCGACACCGCGACGCCCCAGGCGGCGGCATGACCGGCATTCGGGAACAGGAAGGCGAGGGCGAGCGCGGCCAACAGCGAGACGTTGAGCAGCACCGGCGCGGCGGCGGCGGCGGCGAAGCGCCGTCGGGCGTTGAGGATGCCCGACAGCAGCGTCACCAGGGTGATGAACAGGAGGTACGGGAAGGTGATGCGGGTGAGCGTCACCGCGAGCGCGAATTTCTCGGGCTCGTCGGCGAAGCCGGGCGCCAGCGCCCGCACGATCACCGGCATCAGCGGCAGGGCGAGCGCCAGCAGCGCGATCTGCACCAGCAGCATCAGGGTGAAGACCCGGTCGGCGAAGGCGCGCGCGGCCCCGGCCTCCGCGTCGAGCGCCGCGTAGGTCGGCACGAAGGCGACGTTGAACGCCCCCTCGCCGAAGATGGCACGGAAGTGGTTCGGCAGCCGGAAGGCCACCACGAAGGCGTCGGCGACCGGTCCGGCGCCCATCACGGCGGCCATGACCACGTCGCGCAGGAAGCCGGTGGCGCGGGAGACCAGCGTCCAGCCGCCGACCGAGAGGATGCTGCGAATCATGCCGTGCTCCATAGCACAGCGTGGCGGTTGCGCGCGGGGCTCACACGGCGCCGGAATACCGGGCACGCCGCTCGCCGCGGCGGTCGTCGCGGACCAGGCGGTCGTGGCCGACCGCCGCCGGGCCGATGCGCTCGGCCACGACGTAGAGCGGGCGTCGCTTCACCTCGGCGAAGATGCGGCCGATATACTCGCCGATGATGCCGAGCGACATCAGCTGCACGCCCGAGAAGAACATCACCGAGACGATCAGCGAGGCGTAGCCCGGAACGTCCGGCCCGCGCAGCAGCGTGTCGGCGACGAAGTAGAGCGCCGCCAGCAGCGCCACGGCGGCGATCGTGCCGCCGAGATAGGTCCAGACCCGCAGCGGCACGGTCGAGAACGAGGTGATGCCGTCGAAGGCGAAGCGGAAGAGCTTGCGGAAGCTCCATTTCGAGCTGCCGTGCTGGCGCTCCTCGACCTGGTAGGGCACCCCGACCGAGCGGAAGCCGATCCAGGAATACAGGCCCTTCGAGAACCGGGCCCGCTCGGGCAGCGCCCGCAGCACCTCGACGCCCTTGCGGTCGATGAGCCGGAAGTCGCCGGCGCCCTCCGGCAGCGGCATCTCGCCGAAGCGGGCGAAGAGCCGGTAGAACAGCCGGGCGAAACCGCGCCGCATCGCGCTCTCGTCGTCGCGGTCGGTGCGCTGGGCGTAGACCATCACGTTGCCCTCGCGCCAGCGCTCCCAGAAGGCCGCGATCAGCTCGGGCGGGTGCTGCAGGTCGGCGTCCATGATCACCACGGCGCGGCCCTCGGCATGGTCGAGCCCGGCCGCGATGGCGATCTCCTTGCCGAAGTTGCGGCTGAACGAGACCGCGCCGATGCGGGGCTCCGCGGCGTGGTGGGCCGCCACCACGGCGGCGGTCTCGTCGTGGCTGCCGTCGTCGACGAACACCACCTCCCAGGCCGGCGTCAGCCGCTCGAGCACCGGGGTGAGGCGCGCGAGCAGAGGGGCGACGTTGGCGCTCTCGTTGAAGACCGGTATGACGACGCTCAGGTCGACCGGCGCGGGGTGTGCGAACAGCTCCACGGTGCTGTCCCTCGTTTCGGTGTCGCGCCGCGGCGCGAGCCGGCGGCGATCGGTCATCGGGCCGGTGCAGGGCACCGGCGGTTCATGCGCGAGATCTAAGCCATGCTTCCTGAACGGCGCCCGGTCGTGCTCTGCGCCGACGATTACGGCCTGAGCCCGGGCGTCAGCCGGGGCATCCTCGAACTGGCGCGGGAGGGCCGCATATCAGCCACCGGGTCGATGACCAACATCCCGGCCTTCCGCGCGGACTCTCCGCCACTGCGGGAACTCGCCGGCACGGTTGGGCTCGGGCTCCACCTCACCCTGACGGCGGGGGCGCCCCTCGGCGCGATGCCGCGTCTGGCGCCGGACGGGCGCCTGCCGCCGCTCGGCCGGATTCTCTCCGCGAGCCTGTCGGGACGCCTGCCGGCGGCCGAGATCCGCGGCGAGATCGAGCGTCAGCTCGACGCCTTCGCGCAGGCGATGGGCCGGCTGCCGGATTTCGTCGACGGGCACCAGCACGTCCACGTCCTGCCCGGCGTGCGCGGTGCGCTCCTCGGGGCGCTGGCGGCGCGGGGCTGGCGCGGCTGGCTGCGCGATCCCGGCGATCGTCCGGCGGCGATCCTCGCCCGCCCGCAGGCCCGCAAGGCGGCCGTCGTCGCGGGGCTCGGGCTCGGCTTTCGCGCGGCGGCCCGGCGGGCGGGGTTCGCCACCAATCGCGGCTTCTCCGGCTTCTCGAACTTCGCCGAGGGCGACGGGTTCGCGGAAGCCTTCGAGCGGAGCTTCGGAGCGCTCGGGCCCGCCCCGGTGGTGATGTGCCATCCGGGCGAGAGCGACGAGGCCTTGCGCGCCCTCGATCCCGTGGTGGCGAGCCGGCCGCGCGAACTCGCCTATCTCGGCTCCGACCGCTTCGCGGCGTTCCTGGAACGGGAAAGCCTGCGGCTCGTGCCGGGGCCCGCGGCATAGAAAAGCCCCCTCGCCCGGGCGGGGAGGGGGCTCTCGATTTCCGACGCTCAGGCGCCGATCAGGCGATCGCCTCGCCGTACATCTTCTCGACGTGCTCCCAGTTCACCAGGTTCTCGATGAACGCCTTGAGGTAGTCGGGACGGCGGTTGCGGTAGTCGATGTAGTAGGAGTGCTCCCACACGTCGACGCCGAGGATCGGCTTGGCGCCGTGCACCAGCGGGTTCTCGCCGTTGGGGGTCTTCATGATCTCGAGCTTGCCGTTCTTCACGGCGAGCCAGGCCCAGCCGGAGCCGAACTGCGACACGCCGGCCTGGATGAAGTCGGCCTTGAACTTGTCGGTGCCGCCGAGGTCCTCGGCGATCTTCTTCTCGATCGCGCCCGGAATGGCGCCGCCGCCGTTCGGCTTCATCCACTGCCAGAAGTGGATATGGTTGTAGTGCTGGCCGGCATTGTTGAACAGCGGCTGGTTCTGGCCGTAGGAGGCCTTTACCACCTCCTCGACGCTCTTGCCGGCGAGCTCCGAGCCCTCGAGCAGCTTGTTGCCGGTGTCGACGTAGGCCTTGTGGTGCTTGTCGTGGTGGAACTCCAGGGTTTCCTTCGACATGTAGGGCTGCAGCGCGTCGTAGGCGTAGGGGAGTTCGGGCAGCGTGAAGGCCATGGCGTGTCTCCGGATCGCTCGGGTCCTCGCGGCGCTTCCCGGGGAAGCCGCCGCGTCACCCGCGTCTACCTAAGTCGGCCGTGCGCCGGCGGCAACGCCGCTCGGCCCAACCCGGCGGCGCCGTCCCGGGCTTTGGCGGCCTGCTGCAGGCCGTCGAGGGCGGTTCAAGCGTGGCGATTTTGCAAATGCGGCCTGCACCTTTAAGCCTGTCGCGCGGGCGGGCGGGGCGACGGCTCCCGGCCGACCGTCCGGCTGTCCCCGATCGCCCGCCGGGATCGACCCGCTTCGTGCCGCCACCTCCGAGAATCCGATGATCGTTGCGTTGTCCGTGCTCGCCCTCCTGATGCTGATCGGCGGTCTCGCCGCGATGGTCCAGGGCATTCCGTTCATCCGGCTCGAGGTCGGCTGGACCATGGTGATCGCCGGCACGGTCGGGGCGAGCGGGGGCGCGGTGCTGCTCGGCCTCGCGGCCGTGGTCGCTCGGCTCGGGCGCATCGAGCGCGCCTTGCGGTCCGACCGGGCGGCCACGCCGCTCGCCGCGGCGCCGGCCTTCCCCGAGCCCCCCGGCCCGGTCCGCCCGGCCCGCAGCGAGCCGGTGATGCCGCCGATCCCGACGGCGCCGCTGCCGGTCCAGGATGCGGCCCACGGGACGCTCCCGGTCCCCGCGCCGCAGCCCTCCGAGCCGACGGGCCTCGGCAACGCCGCCGCCCTGGCGGCCGGCGCCGCGGCGGTCGGGCTCGCGGCCAGCGAGCTCCGCCTGCGCCGGGCCGACGACGCCGACCCGGCCCTGCCGCAAGAGGCTCACCTTCACGAGGCTCACCTGCACGAGGCTCACCTTCACGAGCCTCACCAGCCCGCGCCGCCGGAGGCCGTGCCCCCGGAACAGGCCGCGCCCGCGCACGAGCCGCAATCCCACCTGCCGGACCCGGTCGTCGAGGCCGAACCGCCCCCGGCCGTCGCGCCGCCCGAGCCCTCGCTTCCCCTGCCGACGCACCCCGAAGAGGCGCGCCAGCCGATCGTGGAGGAGCCGCCCGTCGCGCCGGTCTCCGAACCCATCGCGGAAGAGCCGGGCCGAGAGGAATCGGCCCAGCAGGAATTGGTCCAAGAGGAAACGGCCCGGGAGGAGCCCGCGCCCGAGGAGCCGCCGGGCAAGGCGGTGATCGGCACCTACGACGCCGGCGACAACACCTACACGATGTATGCCGACGGCACGATCGACGCCGAGACGCCGGCCGGGCGCTTCCACTTCGCGTCGATCGAGGAGCTGAAGGCGTTTCGCAGCGCCGGCGGCGAGGGCGCGGCCCGCAGCGCGTGACGGCTCGGAAACGCCCCCTCCCGGCCCGCCCGCTCACAACGCCGCCAGCGGGTTGAGCGCGGCGTTTCGGACCGGCAGCGGTGCCAGCATGGTCAGGACGAGGCCGCCGGCCGCGTAGTCGGTCGCGACCTCGGCCTGGACCTGGGTCGTGAGGACCCGCTGCAGCAGGCGCGAGCCGAAGCCCTGGCGGGTCGGCGGCGCCACTGCGGGGCCGCCGGATTCCTGCCAATGGAAGCGCAGGCGCGGACGGTCCGGCCCGGATTCGAGGCTCCAGCGGATCCGCACCCGCCCGGCCCGGTTCGACAGGGCGCCGTACTTGGCGGCGTTGGTGGTGAGCTCGTGGATCGCCATGCCGATCGGGACGGCGATCTCGGACGGCAGGTCGACCGCGGGGCCGTCGAGCTCGACCCGCCCGCCGGTCCCCGGCAGCATCGCGCCGTCGGCGTAGGGCCGCAGCTCGTTCTCCAGCAGGGTGCGCAGGGAGGCGGTCTGCCAGACGTCCTCGGTCAGCACCGAATGGGTGTGGGCGAGCGACATGATCCGGCCGACGAACGCCTCGTAGAAGCTGTCGATGCTCGACGCGGTGCGGGCGGTCGAGCCGACGATCGCCTGGACGGTGGCGAGCGTGTTCTTCACCCGGTGGTGCAGCTCGCGGATCAGCAGCGACTGACGCTCCTCGGCGAGCCGCCGGTCGGTGATGTCGGCGACGACGCCGATGAGCCGGCTCGGCAGGCCGGCCGGCCCGTCGCGTTCGAAGCGGCCGGCCATCTCGATGGTCCGCCAGGCCGTACCGGCGTCGTCGGGACCGCTGCGGCGGATGCGGGTCGTTGCGTGCAGGACCCCGTCGCTGTGGAGCGCCGCGGTCACGGCCTGGCGGAACGCCGCCTTGTCCTCCGGGTGCACCACCGTACGGAAGAACTCGCGCATGCTGATGGTGCCGTCCTGCGGGCGGCGGCCGAAAATCTCCCACATGCGCTCGTTTTCCCAGAGCGACTGGTCGGCCAGCACGTGCCACTCGAAGATGCCGAGCGCCGCCACCGTGGTCGCCACCCGCAGCCGCTGCTCGCGGTCGTGCAGGGCGCGCCGCGCCTCCTCCCGGGCGGTCACGTCCTGGACGATGCCGGCCATGCCGGCGAGCGCCCCGTCGGGCCCCGGGATCGCCCGGCCGCGGGCCGAGATCCAGGCCTCCTGGCCGTCGCAGGCCCGGCGGAACCGCAGCTCGACCGCGTAGGGGATCGCCTTGGCGACGGCGTCCTCCACCGCGGCGCGCAGCCGGTCGAGGTCGTCGCGGGCGACCGCCTCCCGCAGATCCGCCCAGGCCGGCGTCGCCCCGGCCGGGTATCCCAGGATCGCGGCGGCCCGGTCCGACAGGACGACGCGGCCGTCCGCCGGGCTCCAGCTCCACTCGCCGAGGCCCGCGGCGGCGAGCGCGAGATGCCCGTGCTCCCGGAGCGGATCCGCGCGGGGCGTCGGCTCCTCCGAGATGGCGTCGACCGCGACGACGCGATGCCCGTCCCGCTCCGGCCCGGCGCGCAGCCTCAGCCGGACGGTCGATCCATCCGCCCGGTGCCAGATCGTTTCCCCGGTCGCCGGGTCGCCGCCACCCTCGCCGAGGGTCCGCCCGATCAGGCGACCGGGCGCCGTGCCGAGCAGGGCCGCCAGCGCCGGGTTGGCGGCCGCGATGCGCCCGTCCGAGCCGTTCACGCAGGCGAGGGCGACCGGCGCGCCCTCGAAGGCGAGGCGGGCAAGGAGGTCGTCCGGCAGGCCGGCGGCGGCGTCAGGCCTCTGTTCCAAGGCGGCGCATTCCTGATGGGTCGGAGGGCGACGGGCGCGGCACCTCGCGCCCCGCCTCCTGCGCGAGATCCCGGGCCGACGGGGTCCGCCCGGCCCGGCTTGGCGGTTTGACGGAAAAACATGCTCCTCCGAGCGTCCGGCGGCAAGGTCGAACGTCGATGCCGGGCCGGCGGTGCGATGGAGCACCTGCCGATCCGCGGGACTGTCCCGAACCCCCACGCCGTGACGCGCCGGCATGTAACGGATCGCCGCGAGCAGAATGCCGACCAGCGCCGCCAGCGTGGCGCCGAGCTCGATCGTCATCCGCTGTGCGAGAAGAATCGGAGCCTTTTTGCCTTGCGACGGCACAATCGCGAGAGGATTTTCTATCCTACCCTCCACCTCATCCTGAGGTGCTGGCGATCATAGATCGCGTGCGATCTCCGAGCGTCAACACCTCAGGGTAATTACTCAGGGGGTGCGCTCGGTCGCGGCGTGACGCCGGCGAGGAGCCGATGGCGTGCACTCGCAGCGCCTCTTGCCGAGAGCTGATTTCGCTGATTCTCTCGTGAGATGAGCCGCAGCGATCTTGAGCGTTTGAGCAAGCAGGAGCTGATCGAGCCGGTGCTGCGGCTGCAGCGGCCGGACAAGACCTCGCGCACCTCCTCCAAGCCGGCCTCGACCGATCGCAAGGAGCGGCGCGAGCAGGCCGAGCCGGGCGGCGCCAAACCCGGTCACGAGGGGCACAGCCGCACGCTCAGCCCCGATCCCGACGAGGTCGTGGCCCACCGCCGGGGTCAGTGCCCCTGCTGCGGCGGCACCCTGGCGGCGGATCTGCCGGCCGAGATCGTCCGCGTGTGTGAGCAGGTCGA